>JAYVRA010000018.1:0-10728 GCA_043776635.1 Phyllobacteriaceae bacterium | reverse complement strand
ACGTGTGACAAAAAAACGAATAATTATATCAGCGGTTTAACACCGTCATAGCATCTGCATCACCACCCCCGTCCGTCGACTAACGTCGACACCTTCCCCACAAGGGGAAGGCTAAGAGGCGTGGTGAAAATGCCGGATGGAGTTGTTTTCTAAAGCTTTACAACCTCAACTCAAATTCATCTGGCATTCAGTCACGCCTTCGCGCACTTCCAACTGGCGATAAAAATCGCGAAGCGTTTTGCCACGCTCCAGCTTGAAGATTTTCCCTGAATCCGTAGCTGAATGAATCCGGTCGATACGAAACGCGCGAAAATCATTGCGCAGTTCGCACCAGGCGACAAATGTCCATACCTTACCCCAGAACCACAGGCCCAGCGGGCGCACGTTGCGGGTCGTTATTTGGTTTTGCACATCGCCATAAGACAAAGCGACGGTGATTTTCCCGGCTACAGCGGTTTCCAAAAAATCTACCATTTTGCGCTCCAGCTCTGACAGTAAAATTCCCGGAGCGTGGACCTCGACAGCTTTCAGCCGTGCTTGCAAGGCGTGTGGCAACACCGCGCCAATCTTAATGAGCGCTTCTTCGGCGGCCCGTGCCATCGCAGCTCCGCCGAAGGCACGTGCCATGCGTGCGCCCGCAACCAGCGCTACGATCTCATCTTGCGTGAACATCAAAGGCGGCAGGTCAAAGCCCTCACGCAATATATAACCAACCCCCGCCTCGCCATCCACCGGAACGCCGGTGGATTGGAGGTCAGCGATATCGCGATAGATTGTGCGCTCTGAAACTTCCAGCCGGTCAGACAACATCTTCGCGGTGACTAAACGGCCACCGCGAAGATGTTGGACAATCTGAAAAAGACGGTCGGCGCGGCGCAATCATCATGCCTCAAAAAGTCCGAAGGAATTGCCGTCCAAATCCGTGCAGTAGGCAAAACGGCCAAATGGCATTGCAATCACGCTGGAAACCACCTGCCCGCCCGCTGTCTTCACGCGCTCCAGCGATGCTTCAAGGGGTGTGGGTGAGGCAAGGTGGATTGTGCTGCCGGTGCCTATGGCTGACGGCTTGCCGACACACAGATGCCCGCCAATGGAATTATCATTTGCCCTTGGAAAATACACTGTCTTGTTTGGTCCCATATCCTGATCTGTCATCTCGTCTGCCAGCACGGATTCATAAAAAGCTTTGGACTTCGCCAGGTCAATTACCGGCATTTCAAACCATACAACTGCATGTTCCGGGCGATTAATTTCGGTGTTCATTTTGGTATCTCCATGTTACGAATAACCGATCATTTCATACCCCTCCTGACACCGTACTGTCAGGAGCGTTTTGTGCCAATCAATTTATACAGCGCCAGTGCCATGACAAAAACGGCAGGGACAAAATAAGCCAAGTGCCCGCCATAGAGGCCAAGTGCGGCTGGCATAAAGGGAAATATCACGCCCAGTGGCCAATACACCGCAATCAATCCGGCAAGCGCGATTGGCAATGTCCAGACGATCATCAGCAAGGATGCGCCATCCGAACCATGGGCGATAAAATATTGGACCACGATTGCACCCGCCCCGAAGAGATAGGTCGCCATGATAAAGCGTATCAGTTTTTGGTGTATGCTTGGTCGCATTGATGGTCTCCGGCAACATCACGGGTTATCGCGTTACAGTAGACTATAGAATTGATAAAACAGTAAAGAGCTTGTGCGTTAGGGTGCTTCTCGTTTTGATGGTATCAACACAAGAAGCACTCTAACTCTTTGTTTTGTCGCATTGTTCTTAACCATAACGTGTTCCACGTTATTCGAAAATGCTTCATACGATTTTATGCGGCAATTTCAGCGCTGGCAGCCCAGTTTCCTATCGCGGCCAACCCGTTCATGCGGGCGCGGTGGTTAAAGGCGCGCTGGCCTGCCGCAACATTTTCAGATTTGCCTGCCCATGTTTTTAACGCCGTTGCTTGCAGCGCGCGGCCATAAGAGAATGTCAATATCCATGGCAACGGTCCGGCGGCATTCATAGCTGAGAGATGCGCTGTTGCATCTTGTGTGGACTGGCCGCCAGAGAGGAAGGCGATGCCGGGAACGATACTTGGCACGGTTGCTTTGAGGACGGCCACCGTGCGTCCGGCCACTTCGCCAACGGATGCCTTTTCAGCGTGTTTTCCAGCCACAATCATGTTTGGTTTCAGGATGATTCCGCTGAGTTCCACGCGGGCTTCTTTGAGTTCGGAGAACACAGTTTCGAGAACCCAGTGTGTGACTTCCTGACAGCGCTCAATCGAATGATCGCCCGGAATGCCATCCATCAGCACTTCCGGTTCGACGATGGGCACAATGCCGCCTGCCTGACAAATGGCGGCATAGCGGGCCAGCGCCTGTGCATTGGCACGCACCGCGCCCCATGTCGGCAGGCCGTTGGAAATGGCAATAACGCCGCGCCATTTGGCAAAACGGGCACCCATATCATGATATTCTGCAACACGTTTGGCGAGACCGTCCAGCCCTTCCGTGATGGTTTCGCCCGGGAAGCCGGGGAGAGCAACCGCGCCGGTATCGACTTTGATCCCAATGAGCGAGCCGGCCTTGGTGAGTAAATCACGTAATGGTGTGCCATCGGCCGCATTTTGACGGAGCGTCTCGTCAAACATAATAACGCCGGATATGTCAGTCTTAATGGCGTCGCTGCGGAACAACATCTCGCGATAGTCGCGCCGTGTATCGGGCGTTGAAATAATATCAATAGATTCGAGGCGCTTCATAATTGATCCGGTGCTTTCATCAGCAGCGAGAATGCCTTTACCTGTGCTTACGAGCTGATTGGCAATGTGTTCCAGTTGCGGGACCATGCGAAAACTCCATTTGTTTTTTTGCGCTTATCATTAGATCTCCAGTAGGGAAACAGCGGGGTAAATTATTGAAACGATTGAATTTATTTTAATCGATTAGAGTTTTCAGATTTAATTTATGAGGGTTAACAGCGACATTGCGAATGCAACGATATTTTTCCATTTTTGGTAAAATATTCGTTTATTTCACCAAAATGACGTTGCGTAATCTATGTTAGTGGTTACTGTTATCAACCTTTGGTTCACATGCATCAAGTTGCGTTGTGGGGCGCCACTATGACAAATACAGATCCGTCTCGAAAAGCAGACATAATCGACCATATTTATGACGTGGCACTGGACCCCGGGCGCTATGAGCAACTGCTTGATGCGTGGGAAAAACGCATGCACCCGCTACGCGATGCGCAACCTCAATTTGGTCCAAATGGCGGCATGGTTGATGAATACAGTGAATTTGCCGTACACGCCCGCCGCGCTGGTGATTTTCTCGACCGGTTGCGTGAGCCGGATCAGGAAAACTGGCAAACAAAATTGGCAACGGAAATCGCAGCGACCTTTTGCGCCAGCCCCGGCGGCAGAATTTTAGAGGCCAATCAGGCAGCTGAACTGCTGTTCGGCATACAAATCGGCAAAGACATCAGCGTTTTGAAACTGGCCGGCGGCGAAGCCGCAAAGTTGGTTGAGGCCATTGCGGCGGCTGCTGGAAAGTCCAGAAAGTCATCCTTATTACGCTTTAGCGCGGCAAGCGATGATAGGGCGATTGTCTTTCACATCGCCCCGATATTAGGCCAAACCAGCGTACCGATGGCGATGGTGCGCACCTCGGAACTGGGCTGGCCGGAAAATCTCACCAAGTTGATGAAGGATGCGTTTAAGCTGACTTTGGCGGAAATTGAGATCGTACGCGGACTTGTTGAAGGCAAGAGCGTCAAAGCAATTGGTACAGAGCGGGCGCGCTCGCAAGAGACCGTTCGCACACAACTACGGTCCATTTTGGCCAAGACCGAAACCCGATCGCAGACCGAGCTTATCCGCATTACACTCAGTTTGATGGATGTTGTAGGCCATGCAAACGGCGAGCCGGAAACCAGGGTCAGCGCGGGCGGCTCGCTAAAGCCCATTCCTTTTGAGACCATGACGATGCCCGGCGGGCGGCGCTATGATTATTTTGAGTATGGCAGCCCGGCGGGGCGGCCTTGCCTCTATCTGCCAATTGACTATGGCCTGACACGCTGGCCGGCCAGCGCGGAAGTAGAGGCGATCAAGCGCAATATTCGCATTATCGTGCCTGTACGCGCCGGTTACGGCCATAGCGGACAGCTGCCGCCGCGTGTGAACTATGCCTTTGAGACGGGGGCGGATCTTGGGCGGCTGTTAAAACACTTGAAAATCGAGAAAACGGCAATCCTTTGTCTTGGCGCGGACATTCGTTATGCGATGCGTTTGGCGGCAGCGCAGCCTAATTTGGTGAGTGGCATTCTTGCCTGTTCCGGCACATTGCCTACGCAGACTGCCGCGCAATATGAACGGATGGGCAAGTGGCACCGGTTTATTTTGGCCAATGCCCGCTACGCGCCACTGATTTTGCCCTTCCTCGTGAAGGCCGGGTTCTCGCTGGCGCGGCGCATCGGGAAAGAGCGCTTTCTTAATTCAGTCAATGCTGATTCACCTGCCGATGTGCGCACATTTGCTTTGCCTGAGGTGCGCGAGGCCATGCTGCTTGGTTCGGAAATATCCTTGAGTGACTGGCACATCGCGCATGAAGCCTTTGCACGGGAGTGCATTGATTCGGAAGGCAACTGGGCAGACACGGTGCATAATTGCCCCGTACCCGTGCGCATGTTGCAAGGTGCTGAAGACCCGCAGTCGCCAAAGGCGACGATGCTGGAGCTGATGTCCGCCTATCCAAACCTGAATATATCTATCATCGAGAATGCCGGGCAACTGTTGTTTTTCCAAGAGTGGCGCATGGCGTTAGATGAGTTGGAAGTATTTTTGGGTTGAGCAGCACCGGATTCACGCCGATGTTACCCATTTATAGTAGAAAGCGGTTGTGTAGATTTTCCTAATGGTTAGAGACGGTATCAAGTGCATCATTCGCAAAAGTGTGTGCGGTTTTGCGCTAAAACGATGCGACAAAACAGGGACTGAGAGCATCGTTCGCAAAAGTGTGTTCGGTTTTGCGCTAAAACGATGCGACAAAACAGGGACTTGGAGCAATGCGCCGATTCTACATCGGCGACAGTTGCTCTAACTGAAGTCTATCTATTGCTGGTAAAGCAGGGCTCTGGTGAATGACTGAAATCAAGCAATCGCAAAAAATCTGAGCTTATCGACCATATCTACAATGTGGCACTTGACCCCGAGCGTTTGGAAAGCCTTTTGGAAGCGCGGGAGGCACGGATACCCGCTTCGCACCTCACTGCAACACAGCCGTGATACCGCCAGCGCCATAGATGATAGCGACATAGCCGTTCATGCCCGCCGCGCCGGTGACTTTATAGATCGCTTGCGAGAGCCGGAGGCGACCGAGTGGCAAGCAAAACTGGCAACCGAAATTGCGGCGGCCTTTCCTGTCACGCGCTAAGGCCTCATCATAAATGCGAACAATGCTGCGGCTAAATTATTAGGCATTCAAATTGGGCAGAACACTACTGAGCTTGAACTTACCGATGATGAAACTGGACAATTATCCCAAGCGATAGCGGCGGCAACAGGGCGAATGCCGAAGTCCTCACTCCTGCACTTTATGAACAAGAGCGACGAGCGGGTAATTGTGTTCCATATAGCACCGGTTTCAAATCCATCAGGCGTAAAGCTGGCCATGGTTCGGACCTCTGAGTTAGGCTGGCCGCAACACCTCACCGGTCTGATGCGGGATGCATTCAAGCTGACATTGGCAGAAGTGGAGATTGTGCAAAGCTTCGCGGAAGGCAAGACCATCAAGTCGATTGGCAAAGAGCGTGAACGCTCGCTCGACACCGTGGGCTCGCAGCTGCGGTCTATTCCCGCAAAACTGAAACGCGCTCGCAAATAGAATTGATCCGCATCGTTTTGAGTTTGATGGATGTCGTAGGTCACACCGATAGTGAACCGGAAACTATTGTTAACTCGCCCCGGTCACTCAGTGCCATTCCGTTTGAAACCATGTTCATGCCGGATGGCCGCCGCTACGATTATTTTGAATTTGGTGATCCGGCCGGCCGGCCGTGCCTCGATTTGCCGTTTAAATATGGGCTGACACGATGGACCGTAAGCGCTGAAGCATAGGCAATGGCCCGGAAAATTCGTGTGATTGTTCCTATGCGTTCGGGATATGGTCATAGTACCCCGCTGCAAGGCAGCGCGAATTATCCCTTGGAGACTGCGGAGGACTTGCGCCGCTTTCTCGATCACATCCACATTGAGCGGACGCCAATGTTGGCGTTTGGCGCTGATCTTCGCTATGCTGTGCAGCTGGCGCATAAGTCTCCAAATTGCATAAGCGGCATTCTGTCGTGCGCGGGTTCATTGCCGTTACAAACGCCTGAACAGTATGAACGCACGGGCAAATGACATCGCTTCATTTTGGCCAACGTGCACTATGCGCCGTTGATTTTGCCCATCTTGGTCAAGGCTGGTTTTTCGATGGCTCGGTGCATTGGCAAGGAGCGGGTTTTCAATGCCGTAAACGGCGATTCTGTTGGTGATATGAAAACATTTCTGGAGCCGGTGGTACGCGAAGCGATGCTGTCCGGTTCTGAAATATGCTTGAGCGATTGGCACATTGCCCATCACGCCTTTGCGCGCGATTGCATTGCCTCAGAGGGCGACCGGGAACCGCTTGCGCAAAAATGCCCTGTGCCCATTCGACTTTTGCGCGGCGCCGAAGACACGCAATCGCCCAAGGCAACGATGCTGGAACTCCAAGATATCTATCTTAATATTAACATGACGATAGTGGAAAACACCGGACAATTGGTATTTTTCCAGCATTGGCGCATGGCACTAAATGAATTAGAGCCATTTTTAACGTAATCAGCGGGTGCGCATATTCTGAATGGGTGATGTGCGATATTTTTCGCAATGCTAATGTGACTGCGGGGCGCGAAACCGGCAAGGTTAGCACATGTCTACAGTTTTCGTTTTGATCCTCACGGTTGGGTCGGCTTTTTTCTTCATGGCTGCATCATGGGCCATGAAAGTGATGGGCGCCGCACCGCTTGTTTACTCCTTGCCGGTGGTATTTTTATTGCTCGGCCCCGGCGGTTGGCTGGAAATTGAAGTGCTGAAAGCCACGCGCCTTGGCTATGTCATGGTGCTGATGCTATCGTTCGAACTGCTGATGACTTTTGCCATTGCCTGTGTGGTCTTGGGCGAGCGTTATACTGCACGTGAGATCGCCGGTGTGGCGATAATCCCCGGCGGCCTGATTTTGCTCTCGACTGGAAAGCCGGGTACGCAAGATGATGCATCCGTTACCGGTGCATCGCAGCAAAGCCACGTGATAGAAGGCGTTTGATTTACGACTTCAGCACTTCCACACCAGGCAATACTTTGCCTTCCATCCACTCAAGAAACGCGCCGCCAGCAGTGGAAACATAGGTGAAATCATCCGCCACGCCCGCATGGTTGAGCGCCGATACAGTATCGCCGCCGCCTGCCACGGAGGTGAGCTTGCCAGCCTTGGTTTGGCGGGCAGCAACCTTTGCGGCTGCAACAGTGGAAATATCGAAAGGTGTGATTTCAAACGCGCCGAGCGGGCCGTTCCACACCAGCGTACGGGCTTTTTCAATCCACGCTGATATAGCCGCGATTGATTTCGGGCCGACATCAAGCATCATGGCGTTTGCCGGAATGGTGTTCACATCGACAATTTCATTGGCCGCATTGGCCTTGAACTCTCGGGCAACCACGCCGTCTTCCGGCAGCACGATGGCGCATCCGGCGGATGCCGCTTCAATCATGATTTGGCGCGCCGTCGGCGCAAGATCATGCTCACATAATGATTTGCCGACATTGATGCCTTTAGCGGCAAGGAACGTATTGGCCATGCCGCCGCCGATAATCAGCGCGTCAACCTTTTTGACGAGGTTCATCAGGAGGTCAATTTTGGTGGAAACCTTTGCGCCGCCAACAATGGCGACGACTGGCTTCACAGGCTTGCCCAGACCCTTCTCAAGTGCTTCAAGTTCCGCCTGCATGGTGCGGCCGGCGTAAGAAGGCAGATGGTGCGCCAAACCTTCGGTGGTGGCATGAGCGCGGTGGGCGGCGGAGAAGGCATCGTTGATGAAGATATCGCCGAGGCTGGCAAGCGCTGCCACGAATGCCGGATCATTGGCTTCTTCGCCTTTGTGGAAGCGGGTGTTTTCGAGGCAGACAATATCGCCGTCATTCATGGCCGCAATGGCAGCTTCTGCGGGTGCACCAATACAGTCGCAAGCGAATGCGACTGGGCAACGGAAAACGTGCGAAGCAGATGCGGCGACCGGAGCAAGAGACAATGACGGTTCTGCGCCTTTCGGGCGGCCAAAATGCGCCAATAGTATCACCTTCGCACCTTTTTCGTGCAGTTCCCGTATCGTCGGCGCAATTCGTTCGATGCGTGTTAAATCGCTCACATTGCCGTCAATCATCGGCACGTTCAAATCCACCCGAACAAGCACGCGCTTGCCGCGCACATCGTTGAGGGAGTCCATTGTTTTGAAGCTGGTCATGGGAGGGCCTTTAGGTCAGGTTGAATTTTTGGGACCATATACAGGTGCAAAAATGCTGCAAGTTGGAATTAGAATTTGCGGCGCAGTTTTTCTGTTTGGTTGCGGATAAATACCGTGCCGGATTTGATGAGGTCGCGGGGGTTGAGGAATGCCGGAATGCGCGGCGGCTCAATTTGCGGGTCGAGCGAAACACCTATTTCCGTGACATGGCCGTTTTCATCCAAATCGCGCACAATGAGTTCGATATCGCCCAGCGGCAGGCGGTCGGCATATTCAACACGCCCGCCGAGGCGCTCGGTAACGAAAGTGCCGATGGTTTGCCTGGCCTCAGCCTCGGTAAGGGTTACGCCATAGGCAATCGTGAGTTCCGATGAGGGGCGCGACGGGTCGATGCCGAAAGCGCCGAAAAAGTCTTCATCATCTGCCGCCACAGGTGCTTTGGAGGCGAACAGCCTGTCGAGCAGGCGCGGGTATTTATCCGAGACGAAGATATAAACATGATCGCCGGCGCGGGGCCGTCCGGCATATTGGAATTGAAGTGAGCGCCCGTCCCGCACCACCAGCGAAGGTCGCGCCCAGCGCGGAATGCGGCCCGTGCGGGCGACAGGGCTGCCATCAACGATTTTGTACGCCAGCAGTTCGTGATGCGCGGAGCCGGGCAGTTCCAGCTCAACCTTATCGACAGGGCCGATGCGCGGCGGGATGATGAGGCCGAGGCGTTTGGCCAGTGGCAGAACCGTCCAGCCCTGCACAATCAGTGACACCATAACGATGATAAACGCGACGTTGAAAATCAAACGGCCTTGCGGCAAGCCGCCCAAAATTGGCGTCAGCGCCAGCAATATTGACACCGCGCCGCGCAGGCCGACCCATGACAGGAAGGCGGTTTCGGTGCGCTGGAATTTGAATGGAAACAGCGCGATGGCAACGGCTAAGGGGCGGGCAATGAATATCAGCACCAATGCCAGCAGAACCGAAGGAATGAGCAGCGGCACGAACTCTGACGGCGTGGCATATAGGCCGAGCACGAGAAACATGATGATCTGTGACAGCCATGACACACCGTCTTGAAAATGCTTGATGGCATTGTGTGAACGCAGATTGGCGTTTCCTGCAACGATGCCGGCGAGATAAACCGCGAGAAACCCGGAGCCGCCCGCTACGCCGGCGAAGCCGTAGATCATCAGCGATAGCGCCAGAACCAAGATGGGCAACAGGCCGCGATCAATGTCGAGCTTTTCCACCAGCCGCTGGATGACCGCGCCGCCTGTGCCGCCAATTACCGCGCCGATGAACATTTCTTTCATGAAGCCTGCAACTACGCCAAGCGCTATCGGACCAAGTTCAGCGGCGTGGCCGAGTGCCAAAAGTTCCACCAGCGAGATGGTCAGGAAGATCGCGATCGGGTCATTGGAGCCGGACTCGATTTCCAGCGTGGAGCGCACGCGCTCGCGGATATTGGTATTGCCCGCGCGCAAAAGGAAAAACACGGCAGCCGCATCCGTCGAGCCGGTAATCGCGCCGAGCAGAAAGGATTCCACCCAGCCAAGGCCGAGCAGATATTTAGCGGCAAAGGCAAATATGCCAGCTGTTATGATGACGCCAATCGTTGCCAAAGAAAGTGCGGGAGCTGCGGCTTGGCGCAGCGCGTGGATGGGTGTGCCGTAGCCGGAGTCGAACAGGATGATTGACAGCGCAATGGAGCCGACAAAATAAGCGACTTCGGTGTTGTCAAATTGGATGCCAAGCCCGTCCACGCCGGTCAGCAGTCCGATGCTCAAGAACAATAGCAACAAAGGCGCGCCGAAGCGAAATGCAATCAAAGACGAGAACGCCGCCGCCAGCACCAGCGCGGTTCCCACAAGCGTCAAAAGATAGATGTTGTCTGCCACGCCTGATCTACCCCCTTTCCGATTGCCCGTGATTTGCCTCTCCGGCAACAGTGCGGCAAAGGTGAGGCAGTTGGCAACGAACAATTTGGGTTCGTATTACATGCATTATCCACAGGTGGTGAGGAAGGCTGCCCATATTGGCTCTGATTTTTCTGTTGTTTTGCTATGCCATTTCAGCGAATTGATAGCGAAAGGGGTCATAAACCGGCTAAAAAGCGTATGTTTTGGGAGTTGGTTTTGGCTTTGGAAGAATTATTTTATTTTTGACAAAACTTTGTTGACAGTTTGGGTTTGT
>JAYVRA010000017.1:0-10779 GCA_043776635.1 Phyllobacteriaceae bacterium | reverse complement strand
CATGATGATTTCTCCAAGGCGTGACTTCTCAGGTTCGCTACGCGAGCGCTGCCGCGCGGGCTTTCTTCGGGGCCAGAGGCCCCAAACCCCACGATCTTCGATCGAACGGCCACCGTGAAATGCTGTAACTGCGATTCTATTTCCGGTGCACTGAGTTGGCTCATTTCTTTTGAAAGATCGCCTACCAAACCACTCCAGAACTTTCTTCCATTCGATTTTGACATGCGACGAAGTTTAGTGGCTGTATCCCGAATAAGAGATACCCTTTTGTTGAGCGGAAAGACATGAATTGTTGCCTGCTTCAAACGCCCTGTCTTACTTTCAAAAAGATCAAGCTGCATGTGCGCTTCTCCCTTCGACAGTATCCTCAACAGTGTAGGGTCCACTGTTGTCCATATATGCGGGTCCACTGTTGTCCATATGGCTTTCAATTTCACATGGACCACTGTTGTCCATGCGCTCATCATCCAAATTGGTGAGAAATATCTCTTTTTCGAACGTTTCGGGGATTACAAAATTGATTGTTCTGCGCCGCCTTTGATTGCCATTGGCGTCCTTGATATGCTGCTGCTGGCAGTTAAAGAACCCGGCATTCGAGAGTTGATTTACACCCCGAACAATAGTCTTCACTGACTTTCCAGAAACTTCCGCAAGAGTTTGATTTGTCGGCCACGCAGTGCAGTTACTCACATTCCAAAATCGCCAAATGACCGCCATGACATGAATTGCTTGCCCACCTTTAGAGCAAACGGCCTGCATGGCGGTTTCGTGCCAAGCCCGGAATAAGTCGTGCCTTGATCTCGTGTCCTTTGGCCACCTCAAGTTCAGCGTTACCGCTCGAATAGACTGAGCCTTGCGCTTACCGGTCCAATGTTCCGGCTCATCACCGGGCAAGTAACGATCAAGGCTTGCTTGCCTGCCAACACGCTGCGCGGCTTGTGTGACGGCGGCGCTCATTATGCTGCCGCCTTTGTGTCACGCGCTGCCACGCGGCCTTCTATCCAACCAATAACCTCAGATTTCAGAAAGCCTAGACGCTTATCGCCGAGCGGAACGGCCAGTGGGAAACGTCCGCCGTCACGGTATTTGTTAATCATAGTGCGGCTCAAACTTGTCAGCTTCGTCACGTCATTCAATGATAAAATTTGGACTTGATCGTTCAATTGCCATCTCCTTGTTGAGAAAGATGACAGAACTAATAATCACATATTTTGGAGATTAAAAATGGAATGTTTTGTTCAAAGTTTGGGAGTTTGTCCGACGGATTTTTCCAACCATTTTTGAATGAGGTGTTGAGAGGCCTCTAATTTTCTCGATGGTCCCGGTACTTTTTCGTCACTATCAAGCTTCGAGAAACCTTTCTCCCCTGCCCCGTCAATGATTGGATTGATTGCAGCAACAAGCATTTTGGCTGCTGTGCCTGTAGATGAGTTACTCGGCGTGATACCTGTCTCTGATTGATACAAATCAAGCAGTCTGAATGCCAGCCGCGATTTTGCGAGTTCGCGTTCGGACTTAAACTGGAAACTGTCGAAATCGCGGTCATAATTGGTTTGAACTGCCTCTACTCCCTCGGCAAGTCCTTCGATCTCTATGATCGTCATGTCCCTATTGAGGAACGAACTCCAAGGATAATGCTCTTTGACGTACTCATTAAACCCATCCATCAGTCTTAATCTTTGAAGGGTCTCTATGCGACTTGCAAGAACTCGCGCGGCCTTAATCGTCTTCTCAAATTCTGGCCGCGCATCTTTCGGTGTTAAATACTTTCTTGGCAGGGTGACCATTTCACCTATTGTTTGAATGGCCATCAAAGTAAGAGTACGGGCAAAATATGAGGCAACAAAATCATAACATACGCCACCACCGCATCTTTCCTTAAGCCGATGATTAGTAGCTTTAAATGGATCAAAAAAACCCAGCAATTTTGCCATCTCAACTTCAGAATAACGAAAAGACGACATTTCTAAAATGTCGCGAATGTTGGATGCCGAGTATTTCAGGTCGGGAGTATCTTCGAGCTTAATATCCATCACCGTACGCCCCGCAACTCAACAACGTTTGAACGCGGGTAACAATGCGCCGCCCATGCCGCCATGAGTTCCCGCCGCCGTTCCAGCGCATCGCCTCGCCGATATGCACGTTCCGTCGCATCACCTACAACATGCGCCAGCGCTTGCTCCGCTATCTCGCTTGGAAAGCTGGTAGCCTCACCTGCCCAATCCCGAAATGATGAACGAAAACCGTGGACTGTCACGGGTACTTCAAGCCGCTTCAAAACCGATACCATACTCATATTGGACAAGTTCTTCTTGGCATTCAGCGCGAAGACGAACGGCCCAAGCCTGTTCGCTGCCATATGCTCCAGAACGGCCAGCGCCGCGTCACAAAGAGGCACGCGATGTTCCCGCTTGGCTTTCATTCGAACTGCGGGAACTGTCCACACACGGCCTTCCATGTCGATTTCATCCCACTTCGCCCCAAGACTTTCTCCAGTCCGCACGCCCGTTAAGATGGTGAATTCAAGCGCCCTTGCACCAAACCCTTCAGCGTCGGCAAGCCGTGCCATAAAGGCGGGCATGTCCTTATAGTCCATCGCCTTGTGATGCCCGCGTTGCAGCTTTTTACGCGCTGGCAGGATATGATCTAAATGTCCTTTCCAGCGGGCGGGGTTTTCGCCGTCACGCAAACCCTTCACCTTGGCGTGGTCAAGAACCTTTTCAATGCGACCACGAAGGCGCGAAGCCGTCTCCTGCTTGTCTGCCCATAGAGGCTTCAAAACCTTCAGGATTGCGACCGTATCAATTGCGGCCACAGATAGTCCTCGAATTGGTTTGGCGTACTCACTCAGTGTCATTTGCCATTGCGCGGCGTGTTTCTCGTTCGCCCATGTTCCGCGCATCGCGTCAAGATATTGGTCGGCAACTTGCCCGAATGTTACGGCGGCAATGGTGGCCTTGCGCTCACTGAATTCAATGAAGGGGTCTTGTCCGGCGGCGAGAATGGATCGGAGTTCGTCCGCTTTCACCCGCGCCCGTGCCAGCGAGACAGGCGCAATACCCTCAAGCCCGCCAAGGCCCATTTCACGACGCTTGCCGACTCTGGTGAACATAAAAACCCATGATTTTCCCCCTGCTTTGGAAGTGAGCAAATAGAGGCCATCGCCATCGGCAAGGCGACCGGGTTTAGTTGCGGCCCTCACTTGGCTATCTTTCAGCCTATTGCGCAAAAGCCGCTCCCACTCTCTCTCCCACTGCATTTGGTTGTCAGTAAGGTTGACATAGCAACGATGTTCACGTTTTGCAATCAAATGTGCGGCGAAAGTGGGAGTAGGTTTACATCATGTTCAATAAAAACAATGACTTAGCGGCCACCCCTTCCGCCATTTTGGAACAAAACTAGACAATGCGTGCGCCGCCGTTTGTTCGCATGATTTGGCGGTTAATATTAGTAGCAAATTGCTTTTTGATGCCATGATGAGGATTTCCGATCATAGGCTTAAACGCGCCAGGCTAGTGCGACTAAATGGTCGCAGCGGTAGCCGGGCCGCCTATTCGCATTGGTTCGCGGGAGTGGGTTGAAAACTTCTGAACCTTGATTGGGGTAATGCTCTGTTGAGCACTGCTTGATAGAGCCTCGGTTGCCCGCTCCGCGTCGGCCATTGCCTGATCGCGCGTGGCTTTCAAAGCCGAAATGCGGGTGTCCAGCTCTGGATCATCAAGTGCGGCCACACCACTTTCAATGGCATCATAGAGGCGTTTCGGGCGCAGGTCGGTTTCCGTAGCCCGTTGTTCAACTCTGCAATACGGTCACGACGGCGCTCCCCGCGCTCTTGGCGGCGGTCAAGGACACTTGCCAGAACTTCATAAAGTCGCTCAGGCGCAAGCAAACGTGTCTCAATATCAGTGGCAACGGGATCATCGAGCTTTTCCATCGGATGGAGCCGCCTCAGTGCCGGAAATGTACGGAACACCAATTGGCACCGGATAGAGCCCGGTGCGAAAATACACATCACTGAAATTCACACCAATTGCCGTGTTTCGGATTTGTACTTCGCCAACTGACGGATCGTTGAGAGCAATGCTCTCGAAATTCATAACCTCTGGTCCGCATGTTACCTTGACCACAATCGCGTTGGTCATTTTGCTTTGTCAATTTTCCGGCCTAAATCAGGGAAATATTGCATGATACCACCGATGCAAAACAGGTATGCGCTTGTTAGCCCGATGCCCAACTTGACCCAGAATGGCGCGTTCATCGGGCTTGCCGGCGCCGCTCCCCACGATAAGAAAAGTGATATGCCGCCAAATAGACACCATGCCAGAAATATTGTGAGATTGACCGTGCGCAGGCGCTGCACCCGCACCGGATGGAGAAAATGAATTGGCACAAAGGTGAGAATTGCGGCGGCAACCACGATACCAAACGCCAGATATTCACCCGGTTCGGCGATAAAAAGAGTGAACACCAGCATATTCCAAACAACGGGAAAGCCTTTAAAGAAATTTTCCTTCGTCTTCATCCCCATGTCTGCATAGTAAATCGCGCTGGAAACAACAATAATGGCGGCTGACAGAAAGGAAAGACCCTCCCCCATAAATCCCCGTTGGTATAAGGCAAATGCAGGAATAATAACGTACGTCATATAATCAATAATATTGTCGAGCGTATCACCACTCCAATTTGGCAATACTTGCTTGACCTGTAAACGCCTTGCCATCGGTCCGTCAATACCATCGACAAACAGCGCAAGTCCCAGCCACCAAAACATTGCGGCCCAGCGCTGCTCGCTGGCAGCGACAAGACAGAGGAAAGCCAAAAAAGACCCCGATGCCGTCAACAAATGGACAGAAAACGCTTTGGCTTGAGGTGCCGTTACTTTTTTCTTCGTTCGCGCCAAAACTCTGCTCCCCGAAACTCCTCCCATGTCTATGCCACGAACTTGGTGTGTGGCAAAGTCGCAAATGGAAAATCCTGCGGCGTAATGTGTCATTTCATCAGTCTACCCGCGCCAATACGCCCGATTGAATTCAACGCTTATCAGGCTCATATTAATTGCGAATTATAATTTGGATAAGTCATTGTTATGATAACAGAAAATCACACTGATGTGCTTGTGGCCGGCAACGGCCTTGCCGGAATGATTGCGGCACTTGCGCTTGCTGGAACGGGCGCTGGCGTTGTTATCGTCGGCCCTAAACCGGCAAAGCCTGACCGGCGCACCACCGCTTTGATGATGCCGTCGATCAAAATGCTTGAACATATTGGTGTTTGGGACGAAGTTCGCCCCCACGCCGCGCCTCTGGCAACCATGCGCATTCTGGATGGCACGAAGCGGCTGGTTCGTGCCAGACCGGTGACATTTCACGCAGCTGAGATCACTGAGCCAGCGTTTGGATGGAACATTCCGAATGCATTTTTGGGTGAAGCGCTGGCGGCGGCAATCAAGGCCAATTCGCAAATTACCTACCATGATACAACAGTAACTCATTACAAAACATCTACTGAGACTGTTCCGCTAGCACCCGGTATTGATAAAAACTCAATACAAGTCGTGCTCGGAAATGACACCACGATTAGGTGCGATCTCGTGGTGGCAGCGGACGGGCGCTCTTCGATGGCACGGGACGCAGCGGGAATTAAAACAACGGCGTGGTCCTATCCTCAGTGCGCGCTCGTAACAACATTCAGCCATAGCCGCCCTCATGACAACTGCTCAAGCGAGTTCCACACGGAAACAGGGCCATTTACAATTGTTCCTCTTTCGGGCCGGCGCTCCAGTCTGGTCTGGGTTTTAAAGCCCGAAATTGCCGTCGGATACATTGCACTTGAAGGCGCAGCGCTTTCAATTTTGATCGAAGCCAAAATGCAATCCATTTTGGGAAAAATTGAACTTAGCAATGATCGCCAGCTCTATCCGCTTGCCGGGCACTATCCGTCGCGGTTTGCGCAAAACCACATTGCCTTGATTGGCGAGGCGGCACATTTGTTTCCACCCATCGGTGCGCAGGGGTTAAACCTTGGCATTCGCGATGTCGAGGATTTGTGTGCTGTGATATCGCCAAGCGATGCGAAGCTTGGCAGCGATGCACAACTAGCCGCTTATGATACCAAGCGCCGCCCCGACATCATGGCGCGTACCGGCGCGGTCGATGCCTTGAACCGTTCACTGCTATCGGCTTTTTTGCCGATACAATTGGTTCGCTCGCTCGGTCTGGCGACACTTGACATAATGCCACCCCTACGCGGCTTTTTCATGCGCGAAGGCATGCGTCCGGGTTCTGGATTTACAGATTTGTTTAGCCGCTTTAAGAAGAGTGCAAATGGATAAAATCAATGAAATCTAAATCTGCACATTATGGCATTGGTCAAGTGGTAAAGCACAAAATATTCCCGTTTCGCGGGCTCATTTTTGATGTTGACCCCGTCTATGCCAATAGTGACGAATGGTATGACTCCATTCCAGAGGCCGTTCGACCTGCTAAAGACCAGCCCTTTTACCATTTGTTCGCCGAAAATGATGCGACTGAATATGTAGCCTATGTATCCGAGCAAAACTTACTGCCGGATGAAACGGATGAACCGCTTCGCCATCCCAAAATCGCAGAATATTTCGTTCGCGGCGAGCCCGGCAATTATATTCGCAAGGCCAAAATTTATAATTAGACAAAACTTATAATTATGGCTGTGTGTAACGAAACGTCTATTTAAGATCCACAACCTTGCCGTCTTTGAGCGTCACACGGCGGTCCATGCGTTTGGCTAATTCATGATTGTGCGTGGCGATCATCGCAGCCAGGCCCGACTGGCGCACCAAGGCTTCCAGCGCCTCAAAAACATATGAGGCTGTGACGGGATCGAGGTTGCCGGTCGGCTCATCTGCGAGCAACACCAGCGGTGCATTTGCAACGGCGCGGGCTATTGCCACCCGCTGTTGTTCGCCGCCGGAAAGTTCGGCGGGACGGTGGTCGGCACGGTGACCGATTTTCATATAATCGAGAAGTTGACGGCCACGCGACCCGGCGTCCGCATTGCTAAGGCCTTTGATGAGCTGCGGCATCATGATGTTTTCCAGCGCGGTGAATTCCGGCAGCAAATGGTGGAACTGATAGACAAACCCGATGTCCGACCGGCGCATGGCGGTGCGCACATCATCAGACAGCCCGCTCGATGCGCGGCCGTTGACAGTGACTTCGCCGCTATCGGGATGCTCCAGCAATCCGGCGGTATGAAGAAGTGTGGACTTGCCCGCGCCGGAAGGCGCAACAAGCGCGACCATTTCACCCTTGCGGAGTTCAAAATTGGCATCATCCAAAATGACGAGTTCGCGCTCGCCCTGATGATAGCGACGGCCGACGCCGCTCAGGCGCAAAACAGTTTCAGCGGCCATTATTCATACCTCAGGGCTTCGACAGGATCGAGCTTAGCGGCGCGCCATGCCGGGAAAAGAGTGGCGAGAAACGACAGCACCAGCGCCATCAAGATAACGGTGATGGTTTCGCCGGGGTTCATTTTGGCGGGCAATGTAGAAAGGAAATAGAGCTCAGGATTAAAAATAACCGTGCCAGAAAGCCATGAGAAAAACTGGCGGATGCGCTCGACATTGAGCACAATGAGGAAGCCCAGCAGCACGCCGCCGATTGTGCCAGATACGCCGATGGCCGCGCCCGTCATCAGGAATATGCGCAAGATCATACCCCGCGTCGCGCCCATAGTGCGCAGGATGGCGATGTCCCTGCCCTTGTCTTTCACCAACATGATGAGGCCGGAAATGATGTTAAGCGCGGCGACCAGAACGATCAGTGTCAAGATCATAAACATGACATTGCGTTCCACTTGCAGAGCCGAAAAAAATGTCGTGTTGCGCTGTTTCCAATCGGTCAGCATGAGCTGGCGGTCGGCAATAGCCTCGACCTGCGGGCGCAGCTCGTCAGTTTTGTCAGGGTCATTTGCCACAATCTCAATGGACTGCACTTTACCTTCGGAATTGAAATAGGCCTGCGCTTCCGCAAGCGGCATAAAGACGATTGAGGCATCATACTCGGCCATGCCTATTTCAAAAATCGCTGTCACAGGATAGGCCTTCACTCGCGGCGTGACGCCAAGCGGAGTGACATCGCCATCGGGTGAAATCAACGTGAGATTATCACCTAGCCCGAGCCCGAGATTTTCGGCCATGCGGGTACCAATAGCCACGCCGCCATCAGTTCCGAAACCATCCAAGCTACCTTGTTTAATTGTCTGCGCTATAAGCTTGATTTTCTTGATATCTTGCTCAGAGACGCCGCGCACCAGCGCACCGGTTCCGGCTCCAATTTTGCCTGATGCTAATGTCTGGCCTTCGACGATGGGCATGGCATAAGTAACACCGGAAATGCCTGAAAGTTTCTTGGCGAGTTCCTCATAATCATCCAGCGGACGGTCCATCGACTGCACGATGAGGTGACCATTAATGCCCAGAATTCGGGTGAGCAATTCTGTTCTAAAACCGTTCATTACGGCCATAACGACGATCAACGTGGCCACACCGAGCAAAATGCCGAGAAACGAAAAACCCGCAATGACAGAGATAAACGCTTCCTTGCGCCGTGCGCGCAAATAGCGCCACGCAATCATGCGCTCAAAAGCGGAGAACGGTTTGGCTGTGCTGTATGTTTTGGTTTCGTCCGGAATCGCGCTCATTGAGCCTCTTAACTGTTATTTTGCAAAGCGGTTGAGAATGGCATCCACGCTCATGTTTTCGCGCGCACCGGTTTTGCGGTTTTTCACTTCAACTTCGCCGCTGGCCGCGCCGCGCGGGCCGATGATGAATTGCCATGGCAGACCGATAAGGTCAGCAGTCGCAAACTTATTGCCCGCGCCATTGTTTGTGTCGTCGAGCAGCACGTCTTTTCCCGCTTCAGTCAGCTTGGCATAGAGGCCTTCAGCCACGCCGTCGCAGCCCGCATCGCCCGGCTTCATGTTGATGATGCCGAAGTCAAACGGCGCGACCGCTTCCGGCCAGATAATGCCGTTGGCGTCATGGCTGGCCTCGATAATGGCCGCGACCACACGCGAAGGGCCAATGCCGTAGGAGCCCATGGAAACATGGTGATCCTTGCCGTCCGGCCCCGCTACCTTAGCGCCCATTGGCTCGGAATATTTGGTGCCGAAGTGGAAGATGTGGCCGACTTCGATGCCGCGCGCACTGACTTGCGCGTCCCCGGGCAGCGCATCCCAAGCGGCAGTGTCGTGCATTTCTGAAGTCGCCGCATAGGGCGTGGTCCACGCGGTGACGATATCGGCAATGGATTTGTCGTCGCGGAAATCGACGTCTGCGCCGGGCACAGCAAGGTTCATGAAGTCCTTGTGACAAAACACTTCGCTCTCGCCGGTGTCGGCTAGAATGATGAATTCATGGCTGAGCTCACCGCCAATCGGGCCGGTATCGGCACGCATCGGAATGGCCTTCATACCGACGCGCTCGAAGGTACGCAGGTAGGATACGAACATGCGGTTATAGGCGGCCTTGGAGGCTTCGTAGTTCAAGTCAAATGAATAGGCATCCTTCATCAAAAATTCGCGCGAGCGCATGACGCCAAAGCGCGGGCGCACTTCATCGCGGAATTTCCACTGGATGTGATACAAGTTCAGCGGCAAATCCTTGTAGGATTTTACATAGCCACGGAAAATTTCCGTCACCATTTCCTCGTTGGTCGGACCATAAAGAAACTCGCGCTCTTGGCGGTCCTTGATGCGTAGCATTTCCTTGCCATAAGCATCGTAGCGCCCGCTTTCTTTCCAGAGGTCAGCGGACTGAATGGTAGGCATCAAAATCTCAATCGCACCAGAGCGGTCCTGCTCTTCGCGGATGATTTTGCAAACCTTATTGAGCACTTTAAGGCCCAGTGGCAGCCATGCGTAGGAACCCGCAGCCTGCTGGCGGATCATGCCGGCGCGAAGCATCAAGCGATGCGAAACGATTTCCGCTTCTTTAGGATTTTCTTTTAAAATTGGCAGGAAATAGCGGGACAGACGCATTCAAAGTCACTCATGTTGTCAGTCAGCCATAATGAGGGAATCGGGCGGAACTGCGGTTTCAGATCTGCTACATAACCGTTTGTGCGACATAAGAAAACCCGCGTAGATGTGTGCGTTTATTGCAATAATCTTAGCGTAAAATTGCGCGTGACAAGCTGCCGCAGTTCCGATATTCCTGTCAGTAACGAGTATAGGGTGGTCAACCCTGTCGTTTCACGCGATAGAAATCTTGGGAGGATGAGACCTTGGCGCGATAAATCGCAGCCTCCTTCTAACGAGGAAAATAGGTCAGCGCGTAATCGTAGAGCAAGGCTTCGGCCTTGCTTTTTTTTATTAATTTTTGATGTGATTTAGGTGAAACATAAGGGCAGTCTCAGTTATCTTGGATTTTCAGGAAATCCATCCGGCATTTTCACCACATGCCTCTTAACCTTCCCCCTTGGCAGTGAAGGTGTCGACGTTAGTCGACGGACGGGGGGGGGGTGAAGTTGCGGTGGTAGTATTAAGCCGCTGATATAATTATTCGTTTTTTTGTCACACGTTAAGAATAGTCCTGCTTCCAGAGCGGTGAGGGTGGAAATTGGTGCGCACTAGTGGCTTATCAGGGTCGTATGTGAGGCCCATAATGTGAGGCTGACGGGGCAATCCATCCGGCGTTTCCGCAGCGTTTGAACAAATATCGCCACACTTATCGTGTTGAATTCATGTTGAATTCATTCAGCTTAAAAAATAGATCAAATTATTTCCACCAATTCTATC
>JAYVRA010000016.1:0-2815 GCA_043776635.1 Phyllobacteriaceae bacterium | reverse complement strand
CAGCGAAGCCAAACCCTTCACATGGCGCGCAAACCCAGACGAAATCATCGCTGCCAGAAATCGGGGGTTCCAAATGTTGGAATCAATCCACTAGGGTCGCACGCTTTGCGCATCGTTTGCGCATCGGTTCCGCACCGCTTCCGTATCCATTCCGCATCCACTTCGGGCGTTCGCCGAACACTTTCCGAACGCAAAAAAACCGTCGCAATCCACCCCACCAAAATTCGTTGCGGTGAGTGAAGTAACGTGGATTTTTCGAGAACCGGAGAGGGGCGTGCGTCAGTACCTGAGCATCGGAAGCGCAGACGATTTCCCTGGTTACCCGCCGCAGCCGATTTATGGTGTGACCCAAGCACCGTTTTTCTTGGATGATTTGACACAGGCTTCCACGAAAGCAACGCCTGCGACACCATCGTCAACCGTCGGGAAAATCACGTCTTTCGGTATTTTGCCGCTCTTCTTGCGAACAGACCGAATGGCTTTTGCGGCCTCGGTATAGATGTTGGCAAAGCCTTCCAGATAGCCTTCTGGATGCCCGCCGGGAATGCGGGTGACCCGGTTGGCGGAGGCCATGGCGCCAGCGCCGCCGCGCGTCAAAAGTTGCTTCGGCTCGCCAAACGGTGTGAACCACAGATAATTCGGATCCGCCTGAACCCACTCAAGCCCGCCTTCAGTGCCATAAACACGGATTTTCAGGCCATTTTCATGCCCGGGAGCCACTTGGCTACACCAAATCATGCCTTTTGCGCCACCCTTGTAGCGCAGCATAATATGGGCGTTATCATCCAAAACGCGGCCCGGAACGAACGCATCCAAATCCGCTGCCAAACTATCAAGCTCAAGACCGGAAACAAAACAGCCAAGATTATAGGCATGAGTGCCAATGTCCCCCGTAGCGCCGCCGGCACCGGATTGCTTGGGATCGGTGCGCCATGCCGCCTGTTTTTGTCCTGTATGTTCAATGGCTTCCGTCAACCAATCCTGCGGATATTCAGCGTGAACCAGCCGGATTTTGCCGAGCATTCCCTTGGCCACCATTTCCCGCGCTTGGCGCACCATCGGATAACCGGTGTAATTATGAGTTAGCACAAACAGCTTGCCGGACTTCTTGGCAACCACCGCCAACTTCTTGGCGTCAGATAGCGTCGAAGTCAGAGGTTTGTCGCAAATAACGTGAATTCCGGCCTCCAAAAACGCCTTTGCTGCAGCAAAGTGCACATGGTTCGGCGTCACAATTGCCACCACCTCAATGCCATCGGGCCGCTTGGCCTCCGCCTTCGCCATCTCCGCGAACGTCGCATACGAGCGCGATGGGTCAATACCCAGCTCCACAGCGGACGCCAGCGAGCGTTCAGGATTAGACGAAAGCGCACCCGCGACCAACTCATATTCGCCGTCAATGCGCGCCGCAATCCGGTGCACCGCGCCGATAAACGCGCCTTGCCCGCCGCCAACCATGCCCAACCGGATTTTGTTGCCCGATGTAATTTTGCTTGCCTCAATCGCCATGATCATAACCCCAGCATTTTTCTAATTTGCGCCTCATCCCGTTCAGCGCCCGCGAAATCATCAAACGCCTTTTCTGTTACGCGGATGATGTGGCTGTTGATGAAAGGTGCCCCTTCCGCAGCCCCGTCTTCAGGGTGTTTGAGGCAGCATTCCCATTCCAAAACCGCCCATGAATCATAGCCATATTGCGTCAATTTCGAGAAAATACCGGAAAAATCCACCTGCCCGTCACCAAGGGAACGGAAACGGCCCGCGCGGTTTGTCCATGATTGATAGCCGGAATAAACACCCTGACGGCCATCCGGGTTAAACTCAGCATCCTTGACATGGAACGCCTTGATACGCTCATGATAGATGTCAATAAAGGACAGATAATCGAGTTGCATCAGCAGGAAATGCGACGGATCATAATTGATATTGCAGCGCTTATGGCCCTTCAGCGCATCCAAAAACATCTCAAAAGTCGCGCCGTCAAACACATCTTCACCGGGGTGAATCTCGTAAGCCACATCAACGCCAACATCGTCAAACGCATCCAAGATCGGCTTCCAGCGCTTGGCTAGTTCCTTAAAGGCTTCTTCGATCAAACCATCCGGGCGCTGCGGCCACGGATAGACATAAGGCCATGCCAAGGCGCCGGTGAACGACACCATACAGTCGAGCCCGAGATTGCGAGAAGCCTTTGCCGCCAGCATCAACTGCTCACTCGCCCACGCCTGCCGCGCTCTGGGATTGCCATGAACGGAGGCAGGCGCAAACGCATCGAACGCTTGGTCGTAGGCCGGATTAACGGCAATCAACTGGCCTTGCAAATGCGTGGACAATTCAGTGATCTGAACACCGGCGTCCGCGCAAATGCCCTGTACTTCGTCGCAATAAGTCTTTGATGTTGCCGCCTTTTGCGAGTCAAACAGCCGGGCATCCCACGTCGGAATTTGCACGCCCTTATAGCCCAAATCACCTGCCCATTGTGTAATTGCAGGCAGCGAATTGAACGGCGCAGAATCGCCCGCGAATTGCGCTAAAAATATTCCCGGACCCTTGATTGTGGTTGCCATTTATCTCTCCCAAAACAAAATTCACAAGCCTGGCTACGAAAAAATTTTGTTTGATTGTGAAATATACGGCTGAAATTAAGCCTAAGCACTCACAGTTTGCAATCATCAAAGTTATTTTCGGACTGTAATTATTCGCTATAAAAACGCGGGTGCTAGTGGATTGATCGCAACGAAGGAGTCCAGATTTGGATTCCCTTGTTTTGCTGGATGTGCGATTCAGGGTTATGCGCACAGGAATTGAGTTCACC
>JAYVRA010000015.1:0-37196 GCA_043776635.1 Phyllobacteriaceae bacterium | reverse complement strand
ATCCCCGCCGTCCCCGTCCCCGTCGATTGGAACCGCGTGATCTTCAAGTCGCTAACAATCAAAGGCATTTACGGCCGCGAAATGTTCGAAACCTGGTACAAAATGATAGCGATGCTGCAATCCGGATTAGATGTGCGCAAAGTGATTACGCACCGTATGAAGGCAGCAGATTACGCCACGGGGTTCGAGCTGATGAAGCAAGGGAGTTGCGGGAAGGTTGTGTTGGATTGAGGGTGAAGTGCTTGTCTGGAAAGGTTGAATCTAAGGAATATTGTTAATTTACAACCCAAAATTATGGTGACACATTGCTGGGATAATAGTTCGATTTGAGAGGCAGAAATTAAATGCAAACGCTTGTCAAATATCGTTACACTGACGCATCGAATTGGAAATTCTTTGGTTCAATTGTAGTCAATGGCGTCGTCAGTGCTAAAGATGTAAACCGTTATTTGTTTGATACGGATTATTTTGTTCCCCATGAAGTCGGGATGCGCCATTTGCTCAATATGCCTATGAACGAAGATGATCATTACCTGCACAAATTTGACTCGTTTGAGCCGACAACCGAACGCGCCTGTCATTGCACAAAGTTTGAATTTATCAAAAATTTTAGGGAAGCTTCAAAAAAAGGTTGGTTTTTCAGTTTTTCAGATGAACCTATGAATTATGCTTTCGCCTAAAAAAGACTGGACAGAGTCAGAAGTGGAAGAGGCAATCGACCTCTATGTACGCACGCCTTTTGGTCGAATTCACATGCGAAATCCCGATGTTTTGGCGTTGGCTGCAAAACTAGATCGAACCCCCGGTTCTATTGCACTAAAAATGGCAAATCTTGCAAGCCTTGACGAAAGCCTCGACCGCAAAGGAATGGCGAACGCCAGCAAACTCGACCGTAAAGTCTGGGGCAATTTCTTTGAGGGCTTAAAGAGTTGGGGTGGCCAACTCTCATCGGCTATCGACGTTACGCCTGTGCTTGGCTTTGCAGATAATGAGCAGGCAATACTAGTTGGAAGTCCTCAGGGGATAAATTTGCGGAGAATTGCAAATGTGCGACAGGGTCAAGACTATTTTAGAAGGATAATACTGAGCAGTTACGACGAGCGCTGTGCTATTACAGGAATCAAGCAAAAGGAATTTTTAGTCGCTGGGCATATTAAGTCTTGGGCGTTAGACCCTGAAAATCGAATGAACCCGCGAAATGGTATTTGCCTCAATAGGCTTCACGACAAAGCATTTGAAGAAGGTTTATTTTCAATCCAGACGGACGGTAAAATTGAATATTCGCGTCATCTGCTTCCGGCAACTCGCGACAAAATGATTGCAATGAATGATCTTGGACGATTTCAAGAACCACGGCGCTTTAAACCCGACCCCGCCTTTTTAGAATACCATAGGGATACCATTTTTCAGGCCTAATTAAGTAAAAGAAATTTACGCGCGTATTGCCTCCATGCAAACACAAGTCCCCCTCACACCAGCCCCGCATCCACCAAACTCTGCGCCATCGCCGGTGCAGATTCACTTACCGGAATAAACTCCATCCCCAACGCTTTGCGCGTCCTACCATTGTCCATATCGACCTGCCGTCCCAGCTCCGGTACGATGCTTCTTGCTGACTTATCAAAAATTGCTATCAGCTTAATCACAAAATTCGGCAGTTGCTTGGTGGGCACTTTCTTCGTGTCCGCCGCGTTCAGTTTGGCTTTGATCGCCCGCGTCATGTCCACAAACCATGCGCTTTCCGAAACGCCAACATAGCGCCCGCCGGATGGCTCATTTGTCTCCAGCGCCAGCCGGTGCATCTTGCCAATGTCGCGCACATCCACGCACGGGAATGACAGCGCCGGGCAGCCGGGATATTTGCCCTTCATGAACATTTGGATGACGGTCGCCGACGCACCAAACTCTTTGTCCAAAAGCGGGCCAAGCACAAAACCCGGGTTCACCGATGCATAGTGAATGTCCGCCTTGGTTTGCGCCAAATAATCCCGCGCCGCGCGTTCAGCCAGCGTCTTGGATTTTTGATAGGCACTGACGTCAGGGCCATTCAAATTGGTCCAGTCATCTTCCGTAAAGGGCATGGTGCGCGTGTAGCCATGTCCAGCCATAATCGCGGCGATTGATGAGGTCTGCACAAAGCGCGATGCACCCGCCGCAATCGCCGCCTTCAAAACCCTCATTGTCCCCTCAACTGCGGGGCGGATCAATTCCTGCGGGTCCTTCGGTGCACCAATGATAAACGGCGAGGCCAAATGCAGCACGCCGTAAACGCCCCTCGCCGCCTCATCCCATCCCTTATCAGACAGCAAATCCGCTTCCACAAATTCCAGTTTTGAAACATCGCAATGTTTGGCCAGCGTCGCCCGCACGGCGTCACCCTTGGCAAGGCTGCGCACGGTCCCGCGCACGCGGTAGCCCGCCCGCAACATCTCAACCGCGCAATGTTTGGCAATGAATCCGGAAATTCCGGTAATCAATATAAGATTGTCTGACATTATCCGAACTCCGTTTGGCCTTCGTGCGCGCGCCGCACCATTTCCGCATCGTCCCCGTGCGGCTACCGCATCGTCCCCGTGCGGCTACCGCATCGTTTCGGTGCGGCTACCGCATCGTTTCCGCACCATTTTCGAGCGTCGCTCGAACGGCCATGGTAGTCGTATCACAGGCGGATTTTTAAGCCTAAATAGATGACAAATTAAATAATGACTATTTAATTTCAGGCAAGTGCGCAGGGCAAATCAATCCATGACCAAAACTTTAAGCGACAGTTCCAGCCCCGTCCGCCCCCGCGCCGGAGGCCGACAAGGCAAGCGCGAAAGCCGCGCCGGAGCTTTTGAGCAGCCGCCATTCCGCCAGCTGAAACGCCCGTTTGAACCAGTAAAATTTGTCTCCGATGACCAATTAGAGTCCATTCACTTGGAATCGTTGCGTGTCATGAAGGAAATCGGGCTGGATGTGCTGCATGACGAGGCCCGCGCCATTATGAAGGCAGCTGGCGCTGATGTGCGCCCCGGCTCCGAGCGCGTGCGCTTTGATAGCGATTTCGTTTTAGAAACAATAGCTTCCGCCCCAAAAGAATTCACACTGCATGCCAGAAATCCAGATCACAACGTGCGTTTCGGCGGCAATAATGTAATATTTTCACAAATGGGTTCCGCCCCAAATGTAACCGACATGGACAAGGGTCGACGCGGCGGCAATCACGAGGATTTCCGTAATCTCATCAAGCTTGCGCAGATGCATAACATCATCAATACCACCGGCGGCTATCCCGTCGAGCCGATAGATATTCATCCGTCTATCCGCCATTTAGAGTGCCTGCGCGACCTCTCTATACTTACAGACAAAGCCTTCCACGTTTATTCTCTGGGCGCGCAACGCAACACTGATGGCATTGAAATTGCTCGCCTTTGTCGCGGCATCAGCCATGAGGATCTGCTTGAACAGCCCTCAATATACTCCATTATTAACACTAATTCCCCGCTGAAGTTGGATGTGCCAATGATGGAAGGCATCATCCAAATGTCCTCGCGCGGGCAGATCATTATCGTCACGCCTTTCACACTTTCCGGCGCAATGGCCCCTGTCACGGTGGCAGGCGCATTAGTGCAGCAAAATGCCGAGGCGCTGGCCGGAATTGCGTTCACTCAGATGGTCCGAAAGGGCGCGCCCGTTGGCTATGGCGGCTTCACCTCAAATGTCGATATGAAGTCCGGCGCACCGGCATTTGGCACGCCGGAATATATGAAAGCACAGCATGTGGGCGGCCAATTATCCCGCCGCTATGGCATCCCCTACCGCACATCAAACGTGTGCGCCGCCAACACAATGGACGCGCAAGCGGCTTACGAAAGCGTGTTCTCGCTGTGGGGTGCAATCAATGGCGGAGGCAATTTCCTGCTCCATGGCGCAGGCTGGATGGAGGGCGGGCTGTCCTGCTCTTACGAAAAAACCATCCTCGACATCGACCTGTTGCAGATGGTTGCCGAGTTCATGACCCCGCTGGATTTATCGCAAGACGCGCTCGGGTTTGACGCCATCAACGACGTCGGCCCCGGCGGTCATTTCTTTGGAACGCAGCACACGCAAGACCGTTTCAAGACCGCGTTTTACTCGCCGATTTTATCTGACTGGCGCAACTATGAAACATGGCAAGAGGCCGGATCGCCTACCGCCATGCAAAAGGCAAACCGCGTTTGGAAAGACCGCCTCGCCTCATATGAAAAGCCATATATGGACCCTGCCGCTGAAGAGGCCGTCAACGAATTCGTCAACCGCCGCATCGCTGAGGGCGGCGTTGCGACGGATTTTTAGAAATGCCTTCACACTACGCGCTATCTAATTCATATTCTAACTTCAAAGGCCTAACCACATGAAATCACATACAAAAGTAGTCGTAATCGGTGGCGGTGTTGTTGGCTGTTCGGTGCTGTTTCACCTTGCCAAAGCCGGTTGGACAGACGTGATGTTGATCGAGCGTTCAGAACTTACCTCCGGCTCGTCATGGCACGCGGCGGGTGGATTTCACACGCTGAACGGCGACCCGAACGTGGCAAAATTACAAGCCTACACCGTCCAGCTATACCGCGAAATTGAAGAGCTTTCGGGCCAGAAAATCGGCCTTCATCTCACCGGCGGTGTCATGTTGGCAGACACCAAAGAGCGCATGGATTTCCTGCGTTTGGCTCACGCCAAGGGCCGATACCTCGGCATGGATACCGAGCTGATTACACCTTCCGAAGCCAAAGCCATGTTTCCTCTTTTGGATGAAAAGCACTTTGTCGGCGCGATGTGGGACCCTGTTGAAGGCCATCTTGACCCCTCCGGCACCACGCACGCTTATGCCAAAGCCGCGCAGAAACTGGGCGCGGAAATCGTGCTGCGCAACCGCGTGATGGACCTCACCCAACAGCCGGATGGCACATGGAATGTCGTCACCGAGCAAGGCACGGTTCGTTGCGAGCACGTCGTCAACTGCGGCGGTCTGTGGGCGCGCGAAGTCGGCCGCATGGTTGGTTTGGAATTGCCGTTACTGGCCATGGAGCACATGTATCTGCTCACCGAAGACATCCCCGAAGTGGTGGAATATAACAAGTCCACCGGCAAGGAACTCATCGGCGTTATCGACTTCAAAGGCGAGATTTACACCCGTCAGGAACGCAACGGCATCCTGCTCGGCACTTACGAAAAAGCCTGCAAACCCTGGTCAGAAAAGGAAACGCCGTGGAACTTCGGCCACGAACTATTACAGCCGGATTTGGACCGCATTTCACCATCGCTTGAAGTCGGCTTCCGCCATTTTCCGGCGCTGGAAAAAGTTGGCATCAAGCAGGTCATCAACGGCCCGTTCACTTTCGCGCCGGATGGCAATCCGCTGGTCGGGCCGGTGCAAGGTCTCACGAATTTCTGGTGCGCCTGCGCGGTTATGGCGGGTTTCTCCCAAGGCGGCGGCGTCGGCCTCGCGCTCTCCAACTGGATGGTCCACGGCGATCCCGGCGCCGACATTTGGGGCATGGATGTCGCCCGCTACGGCGAATGGGCCACGCTGCGCTACACCAATGCCAAAGTGCGCGAAAACTATTCGCGCCGCTTCTCCATCCGCTTCCCCAATGAGGAACTGCCAGACGCCCGCCCGCAGCAAACCACGCCGCTTTACGATGTGATGGTGCGCGACAACAACGCCGTCATGGGTGATAGCTGGGGTCTTGAAACGCCGCTTTGGTTTGCACCCAAGGGCACCGAAGCGAAGGACAATGTCTCCTTCCACCGCTCGAATGATTTCGGCCCGATTGGCAAGGAAGTGAAGCAAACCCGCGAGAGTGTCGGCGTTACCGAAACCTCGAATTTCGCCAAATATGAAGTGACCGGCGACGGCGCGGAAGCCTTCCTGAACTATCTGATGACCAACTCCATGCCCAAGACCGGCCGCATCGTGCTGACGCCGATGTTGAACGAAAACGGCAAGATCATCGGCGATTTCACGATTGCCAAGTTGGCAGAGTCCAAATTCATGATCTGGGGCTCCATCGCGGCGCAGAAATACCATATGCGCTGGTTTGAAAAACATTTGCCGAAGGACGGCTCAGTCAGCATCCGCCGCTTCGGCATCAATTTGGTCGGCCTGTCTGTCGTTGGTCCCAACAGCCGTAAGGTCATGCAAAAGCTCACAGATTCCAACTGTGCCAATGAAGCCTTCAAGTTTATGGACATCAAACAAATCGACGTGAACGGCGCACCGGCCATCGTCAACCGCCTCACTTATGCGGGTGATCTCGGTTATGAATTATGGATGGAACCGGCCTATCAGCGCAAGATTTACGCAGGCATCAAGGCCGCAGGCGAAGAGTTCGGTATCGTCGATTTCGGTATGCGCGCGCTTTTATCCATGCGTCTGGAAAAAAATTTCCCGACTTGGTTCCGCGAATTGCGCCCGATTTACAACATCTTTGAAGGCGGCATGGAACGCTGGATGAAACTGTCGAAAAACGACTTCATCGGCCGCGCCGCTGCCGCCAGGCAGCTCGAAGAAGGAGGCGGAAAACTGCGCCGCGTGTCCTTCATCATCGATGCGCTGGATGCCGACGTGATGGGCGACGAGCCGATCTGGGCCAAAACCACCACAGATTTCGGCACCGTCGATAAGCCCCATGGCTACGGCGCACCGCGCTTTGATGAAACCGGCAAATCCACCCCGAAGAGCCCCGACACGGGCATCGAGCGGGACGGTTGGCGCGTCATCGGCTGGGTAACCTCCGGCGGCTATGCCCACTATGTGGAAAAGAGCATGGCGCAGGGATATGTGCCTAAGGAGCTGGCACTGGACGAAAGTGCGGGCCTGTTTGAGATAGAGATATTGGGTGTTAGACGTGCGGCAAGGATAAATATCGAAGCGCCGTTTGACCCGAAGGGGGAGCGGATGCGGGGTTAGTGTTCTGCCATCACAAACGGCAGCCCGAGGCGCTTCTGCGTCCAGCCCGCAACTTCCAACTCCCGCGCCGCTGGCTCAAACGCTTGCGCCATTGCCCAGCTCTTGGCGTCAATCGCCGCCACATCCGCCTCGCCGTTTGCCACTATGCGGATGGAATTGCGATGGCCGCCGGAGATGAGACGTTCGGCAAAGATATCCAGCCCTGCGCCTTGAGATTCCAGATCACGCTTCAGAGCGAGATAGCCGGATAGGGAGTCTTCAGCGTTATATGCGAGGCGTAGGCCGGTGAGTAAAATTTGGTGGCGCTCGCCCCCCTCTGTCCTGCAAATCTCTTCAGAAGGAATCCGCATCTCCCCCGCGAGGGGGGAGATCGATAATCTCCGCAGTTGGTTTTTGTCAGCGAACGGCGGAGCGCCGATCTCCCCACCAGTGGGGGAGATGCGGATTCCTTCTGAAGAGATTTGCAGGACAGAGGGGGACGAGCGCAAATCTTTCAAAGCCTCCCGTCGCATCACAATCGCGCTTCGATATTTCTGCCCCTCACACCCTTCAACACCGCTGTAATCGTCCTGCCCGACCACCCGCACATGGGCCGCCAGTCCGGCCTCCATCGGCCCCCAGCATGTCTGCGCAACCAGCAAATTAGGATGCCGCCAAAGGGTGTGTAAATTAAACTCATCCGGCGGCAAATCTACACCCGGCATATCGCCATTGCGCCGCGTTAAATGCTCCGGCGCGGCAATGCCCCTCGCCCGCAGCGCATCGCGCATTATGACCCATTGTGCGTCAACCCCGGCCCGCGCTTCCAGCCAGTCATACATCGGCAACGCGGCGATAAACGGCTCCTGCGGCAAGGGCCCACGTAGTATCGCCTCCGCCAGCCGCGCAACATTAATCATGAGCATCCCTCTTGCGGCGCAAAGTACAATGCACCACCGGCTCCTTGGCCGTGAATAAATAGGCTCGCGCGAGGCTTAGATAATTCGGAAATACATAGCCCTTGTTCATCGCAATCCACTCCGCCCGCCGTGCTTTGAACAGGCCGGGCAAATCATACCAGGCCGCGCTTGGGTGCTTATGATGCACCAAATGTAGATTGTTGTTGAGGAAGAAAAACGACAACGGCGAGCGCTCCACAATGATTGTGCGGCCCTCCGGCGTCTCGTGCCATTGATGCTCCGCGTACGTCCGCACCGCAATAATTGACTGGCCAAGCCATGCGGGAACCAGCACATAAAGCCAGACAGGGATATGGAAAAAATACATGGCAATAAACAGCACAATCACCACACCAACCAAATGTCGTACCCATGAATCCAGCACCGCACGGTCGCCCGCCGCAATCAATTTCGCATCGGAGACCACCAGCCCGATTGTTCCTAGCAGCGGGTTCAAGACCACCCGCCCCGCCAGCGTATTGTTCACCCGCAGCACCAGTTTAAACCAGCGCGGCATTTCCTCGTGCTGCCAAAAGGCACGGTAATAGCTTTCCGGATCATCAAACGGATCGGTCAGCCGCTCATCGGCATGGTGCTTCATATGCAGCGATTTGAACCGGCGGTAGGGCCACACAAGGCCAAGCGGCAAAAACACCAACGCCTCATTCAGCCAGCTTTTGCGCGTCGGGTGGCCATGCAAACACTCATGCACCAGCGATGAATGCAGCGCAACGCAATGGGTAATCACAAAAAGCGCGATATAAAGATGGTCTACAGACAGCCAAATACCGGAAGCCAGCCAAGTGCCATAACAACCGATAATCACCGCCACAGTCAGCCATTCCACGCGGCTTTTGCTTTTCGTTTCAATCGCTTGCTCTAATGCCATGCCAAATCACCCGAATAACCTTGACAAATATTTGTCACCAGCCGTCAGGAGACACAAGGCGAATTTGCGCATAAAATTGCGTATATGCGCACCATTTTTCTAATTTGTTGTGCTTAGTAAACAAAACGGACATAAATGGCAGAACTCTTCACATCTCCCCGATTCTCTTTCGGGGAGATGTGGCGGAGCGCCGGATGAGGGGCGGCCCCGCTACAAATTTCAATAAACTACCGCCGCTCAACCTACCCTCTCCCCATTGGAAACATGAGAAAGGAAGCGCTCCACCATTTTGACAAAGCGAGACAAGAACGATGGACAAAAGAGAGTTATCCGAACTTTTTAGAACCCGCCTCACCGATCTCGTGCGCCGCTCAGGCCTCAATGCCTCGTCCTTCGCCGCCTCTGTAAATCTCGACCGCTCCGCCCTGTCCCAGCTCCTCACCGGATTCGCCGCGCGGCTGCCGCGCACGGAAACTTTGGTGGCAATAGCCAGCGCCCACAATGTCTCGCTGGATTGGCTGCTTGGTCTGTCACAAACCGAGGGGCTGACAGGCGAATTACGCGCGGCACTGGAAATCGAAGAGGCAGTGGATGACGCCGACCAGACCCTGCTTGCCCGCTGGCATGGCGAGGCCGCCGGCACGAAAATCCGCTATGTCCCCGCCGCCATTCCGGACCTGCTTCGCAGCGAAGCGCTGATCGAATTTGAGGCGCAAATCACCCGCCGCGATGCCGACCAGCAGCGCGGCGAAACGCAAAGCCGCCTTGCCTACAACCGCCGCCCCGAGACCGATATGGAAGCCTGTATGCCCCGCCAAACGTTGGAGTTGCTGGCCGCCGGACAAGGCATCTACACCGGCATGTCGCCCTCCGCCCGCCGCGAGCAACTGCGCCACATGGCAGCGTTGGTGGATGATTTATACCCCACGTTTCGCCTGTATCTATTCGATGGCCGCACCTGCTTCTCGATCCCCTACACAGTCTTCGGCACCACCAGAGCCGCCCTCTACGTCGGCGGTCTTTATATGCTTCTGAATGCCACGGAGCCAGTGCGCACCCTGACACGGCATTTTGATGGACTGGTGAGAAGCGCGACCGTAAATGCGCACGAGACGGCGAAATGGGTGGAGGGGTTGGTGTGAGAATTTTATTACCAAATCTTAGTGTCACTCTTTTCGTGAAGATGTTTGTGGCGAACGGGAAACCCGAAAGTCTTCAAACATCGTTCGCCACCGGCACAATGTCGCCGGACATGCTCTGATGAACGTATTTGAATTCAGGGCAGAGGCAATCGAACTCCAAGATATTGGTGCGTAGAGCCGAGTTTTACGATCAAGCCTTGCTTGACTCAATAGCCTGCTGCGCTCACTGTTTCGTTAATGCGACCGGACAGCTGGGAGGCAAAAATGCTCGGGCAAATGATGAATGAGCCGCTGCTTATCAGCGGGTTGGTTAAGCATGCGGCGCGCTATCACGGGAGCACTGAAATTGTATCCGTTGAAACTGCGGGCGGAGTTTATCGAACCAACTGGCGCGATGTGGAGCTTGATTCGTGCAAGCTGACTTCGGCATTACAGAAACTTTGTCTGAAAAAAAGCGATCGTTGCGCAACAATTGCTTGGAATAATTACCTGCATTTGGAAATCTATTTTGGTGTATCCGGCAGCGGGCTGTTTTGTCATACGATTAACCCGCACCTGTTTCCTGAGCGGATGATTTACATATTCAATCATGCCGAAGACCAAGTGCTTTTTTTCGACAAGACATTTCTGCCACAGGTGGCAAAGCTGCGTGCGCATTTCAAAACTGTGAAAGCGTTTATCTTGATGGGACCGCGCGACGAGGAGGCTTCAAACCAATTTGAAGGGTTGCATTTTTTTGATGAATTAGTGGCGTCAGGCGAAAATGATTATCTATGGCCGGTGCTGGATGAACAAACGGGATCCAGCCTTTGCTACACATCCGGCATGACCGGAAACCCTAAAGACGGGCTATATTCGCATCTCTCGACAGTGCTGCACTCGTTTGCGGCGGTGATGCCGGACGGGCTTAATATTTCTGCCAAAGACACGATGCATACGGTTGTGCCGATGTTCCATGTTAATACGCGGGGAACGCCCTTCGCTGCCGCGATGGTTGGCACAAAGTTGGTACTTGCGGGACCGGGACTGGATGGCGATAGCCTCATAAAACTGATTGACGACGAGCAAGTGACGCTGGCCCTTGGCGTCCCTACTATTTGGCAAGGCCTGCTCGTCGCGGCAGCCCAAAATGGCACGAAGTTTGAGAGCTTGCAGCGCACTGTGGTGGGCGGTTCCGCGTGCCCACCTTCGACGATGAACGCCTTTAGGGAACTTTATGGTGTGGAAATTATTCATGCGTGGGGCATGACCGAGACAAGCCAACTGGCTACCGCCAGTCAATTGTTGCAAAAAAACATGGCACTTGGCGAGAGCGAACAAAACCAGTTGCGCCAAAGCCAAGGGCGGCCATTTTATGGCGTTGAGCTCAAAATGACTGGAGATGACGGTGCGATGTTACCGGAAGACGGCAAGGCACAAGGCGATCTTTCCGCGCGGGGTGATTGGATTTTCGACAGCTATTTCAAAACGGAAGCGGGCACAGCCAAGACCGGTGACCGGTTCACGACGGACGATGTCGCTACTGTCGATCCCGACGGATTCATGACCATCCGCGACCGTTCCAAAGACATTATCAAGTCCGGTGGTGAGTGGATTTCGTCTGTGGAATTGGAGGGTATTGCGGTTGGTCACTCTGAGCTTATCGATGCCGCAGTGATCGGCGCGAAGCATGAAAAATGGGATGAGCGAGCTGTGCTGATTGCCGTTAAAGCACCTGGCACAGACCCGTCGCCCGCGAGCCTGATAGCGTTTTTCGATAGTAAGATTGCCAAGTGGCAAATACCGGATGCGGTGGTATTCACTGATGCCATTGCGCGCAACGCGACTGGGAAAATCCTCAAGAATAAATTGCGCGAGCTCTATGACGATTGCCTCTTGAAGTGACGGGAGCAAGACTGCCCGGGAGGCCGCATCTTTGGATTTGAACTGGACAAATTATGACAATGACGTTCTTGCGCTGCATGTCTGCGGCGGCGATGTTTCGTCAATTTGTTCTGCGCTGTTAACGCTCGAACATCCGCAAAACTGGTTTGCATCGGTGTATTTTTCGGACCGTTCGATTGATGCTGTGTTGCTTGCAATGCAACTCCATAATCTCTTGCCGGAACTCGAATGTGTTGGCTGCTCGACGGCTGGCGAACTGACGCCGGAGGGAATTCTTGACGGCGATGTTTTAGTGGTCTTGCTGCCGCGCTCACGTTTCACGGTTTCGACCTTGGTGATCGACAATATTGCCAGCGGCGGCATGGGCGATATTGCCAGTTCAGTGGTCACACTGCGCGAGCGCCACCAGACTGCTATCAGCGCGACCACTCACGCGCAGGCTTTCGCACTTTGCCTTATAGACGGCATTTCCAACGCCGAAGAGGCCGTCACTGCTGCAATATTTTGGGGGCTGGATGATATTCCTCTCATTGGTGGCTCGGCGGGCGATCATATGGAATTTCAGCGCACATTTGTGTTGGCGGATGGCAATGCGCGTTCGGGGCGTGCGGTCATCATGCTGGTGGGTACGGATGTACCTTTCCAAGTGTTCAAGTCGGATAATTTTATTCCCACAACGAAGAAACTTGTCGTAACGGCATCCGACCCCGACAAGCGCATCGTCTATGAATTTAACGCTGCGCCAGCTGTGGAAGAATATGCCGCCGCGATTGGCATTGAGCCTTCGTCGCTGACGCCCATGAGCTTTGCCTCGCATCCCGTTGTGGTGCGGGTGGGCGGCGAGTATTTCTGCCGCTCTATTCAGAAGGTCAATCCTGACGGGTCGCTATCCTTCTTCTGCGCCATTGATGATGGTGTGGTGCTGACGGTGGCGCAGGCGCGGGGCATGGTGGAATCCACCCGCGCCACTCTTGAGGGCATCGACGAGAGCCTTGGCGGCATCGATATGATCATGGGTTTTGACTGTATCTTGCGCCGCCTCGATGCACAAAACCGGCAGGTGTTCCGCGCCATGTCAGAGCTTTATCAGCGCTACAGAGTTATTGGTTTTGGCACTTACGGTGAGCAATATCAGTCGCTGCATCTCAACCAAACTTTGACCGGAATCGCGTTTGGCAAGCGGCAAGGCGGCGCGGCATGACTATCGATAAAGTCGATGATAATGCGCGACTGAAACGCATTAACGAAGCGCTGATTGCCCGCGTGGAACGGTCGATGGACCAACAGGGCAATGCCTTCACGTTGTTCCAAACGGCTATCAATCTTGAAAGCCGAGTGCGGGCAAAGACTGATGAACTGAAGCAAACACTGCGGCGCTTGGAACATTCCAACCGCGAACTTTCCATTGCCAAAGAGGCGGCGGAAACGGCCAATGCATCCAAGACACGCTTCATTGCCGCCGCCAGCCATGATGTGTTGCAGCCGCTCAATGCCGCACGTTTGTCCGTTTCAGCACTTAGCGAATTGCAGCAGACCCCAAAGGGCGCAACGTTGGTGCGGCAAGTTGAGCGCTCGCTGGATACGATGGAAGAGCTGCTGCGCACGCTCTTAGATATTTCGCGGCTAGATGCCGGTGAGATGCGCCCACAAGTGACGGGCTTTGCGCTTACTGAGGTGTTTGAATCACTGGAGTCTGACTTTCGTCCTCTGGCAGACAAAGCGGGCCTGCGCTTCACCATCCGCCCGACAGATGCACACGTGATTTCGGACCGGACAATGTTGCGCCGCGTGTTACAAAATATCCTATCAAACGCGCTGCGCTACACAGTCACCGGTGGTGTGCTAATCGGCGCACGAAAGCGCGGCGACACCATTCGCATTGATGTTGTGGACAGCGGCATAGGCATCGCGCCGGACCAGTATGAGCTAGTCTATGATGAGTTCCATCGCGGGCCGGATGCCTCAGTGGTTTATGGCGAAGGGCTGGGCTTGGGACTTTCCATTGTGCGACGGATGAGCGATGCGCTAAAGCACAAGCTGGAGCTGACGTCGAATTTAGGCAAGGGCACTTCGTTTCGTGTCAGCGTGATAGCCGCCCCTGCGCCGACAGAAAAAGCACTCCAAAGGACCACTAAAGGTAATCCGGTTTACGGGCTTTCAAACACCAAAGTGCTGCTGATTGAAAATGATATTCCGGTGCTGGAAGCGATGACTGCCCTGATGAAACACTGGAGCTGCAACGTGCGTGTAGCGACAAATCGAGAAGCGGCGCTTGTCTTGGTCGAACCCGGAAAATGGACACCTGAAATTATCGTCGCCGACCAGCATTTGGATATGGATACGCGTGGATCGGACACGATTTTGGCAATTCGCCAATTGCTGCACCGCCATGTTCCAGCGGTGATTGTTACGGCAAACCCAAGTGATGCACTGTCCGCCACTGCCCGCGAGGCACGAATTGAGCTGATGCAAAAGCCAATACGCCCCGCAGAACTACGTGCGCTGATGGCGCATTTGTTAGCGTAGGCTCAGTGCATCTTTAAACAAACCCTTTGCATCCAAGCGACCGGCTTCAATAACGGCTTGGGTGCGCGAGAATACGTTCAGCTTGCGCAGTATTTCTGAGACATGGGCTTTAATCGTAGTTTCTCCCACTTTCAGTTCAAAGGCGATCTGCTTGTTGAGCAGTCCCTGTTTGAGCATTTGAAGCACGCGCAATTGCTGCGGGGTGAGTGTTGAAAGGCGGGCAATAAGCGCTGTTTTACCATCATCCGTATCACTATGCGGGCGATCATAACCGGCAGGAACAAACACAGAGCCATTGATAATGTCGTGCACAGCAGCGGCAAGTTCGGTCTTTTTGCAGGATTTGGGAATGAAGCCTGCGACGCCATAAGACAGCGCCTCGGAAATAACCGCCGGTTCCTCGTGGCCGCTGACGACAACCACCGGCAGGCGCGGGTATCTCGTTCGAAGCTCACGCAGGCCCTCAAATCCGTGAATGCCGGGCATGTTCAAATCCAGCATTGCCAAATCAAATTCCGGATTGGCCGCCAAATGCGCCAGCGCTTCATCCACCGAGCGCGCCTCCAGCGCCTCCGCATCCGGATATGTCATAAGCACCGCGCTCAAAAGCGCCTCGCGAAACAGTGGATGATCGTCGATGATGAGAAATCTAGCCATTGGGTTAGTTAATGCCAAAGGGGTGGCGCTGTCATTAGGAAATGAATGGGATTGGATTGTGCTTTGGTGGTGGGTGCGCAATAATTTCAACATCTGAATTATATTGCAATGGACGACAATCTCCCGACCCTATTAACCGATGAGGCGGACCTTTCGACGTTTGATCTTTAAGATTTCAAGCCGATGAAGTTTGAATTCAACAAGAAAGATGCCCGTGTGAAAATGCGACTGCCTGAGCCATTACTTGCCAAGATCAAGGCGGAGGCTGAAGAACGGGGTATTCCCTATCAGCGCTATATGCGCGATTTGATAGAGCGTGGCCTTGAAAAGGCGGTTTGAAAATATAACCACGGTATCGTCGTGGCAGCCATACAAATTAGTATGATGATTTTTAGCATGAATTAGACTAACTCGCTGTTTTACTGGTGGATACATAAGCAGGGACTAGCGATGATGCGGATCAATCTTCAGCAATGGGTGCGGCGGCTTAGTTTCTCTGTTTTGATTACTATTGCGACGCTCACCTCTGCAAGTGCGTCCGTATTCCTCGAAGATCAGACATGGACCGAGCTGCGTGATCTCATCGCCGCTGGTACGACAACGATTATCATTCCCATTGGTGGCACAGAGCAGAACGGGCCTGACATGGCCCTTGGCAAGCATAATGCACGGGTGAAATTTTTGGCGGAAAAGATTGCAGCCAAACTTGGCAATGCTTTAGTAGCCCCCGTGATTGCCTATGTGCCGGAAGGCAGCATTGAGCCGCCAACGGGGCATATGAAATTTCCCGGCACCATTACAATCCCCGATGCGGTGTTTGAACAATTACTGGAATCTGCCGCCCGTAGTTTTAAGCATCACGGTTTCAAAACGATTGTGCTGATTGGCGATCACGGCAGCTATCAAAAGGACGAGAGCCTTGTCGCTGCCAAGCTTAATAAGGAGTGGCAAAAAAGCGGCGTGGCCGTATTTGCGGCAACTGAATTTTACGCGCTAAGCCAATCCAAGTTTGGCGATTTGTTAAAAGATAAAGGGTTCAAGGAAAGTGAGATTGGCACCCATGCCGGGCTGCTCGATACATCGCTATTGCTGGCTGTGGACCCGGGTATGGTGCGACTCGACAAGATTACCTCCGGCCCCAAACTTGGCGCAAGCGACGGCGTTTATGGAGGTGATCCAACAAAATCATCATCCGGACTGGGCCAGCTTGGTATTGACCTCATCGTAAATGGCACTACACAAGCCATCAAGAATTTCATTGCAAAACAATAGCTTCCCGCCTGAAAGAGTTTCCGAAATGCACTTAAATAACTTCGCGCTGGTACTTGCGCTCTCCATGATGAGTTTCGCCAGCGCCTACGCCACGGATTGCCCCGGCGGGTTTGAGATCAAGTCCGGCTTCTGCATGGTCGAGCCGAAAGCGGAAACTACGGCACCAATTAACATGAGTGGCATGGTGATGGATAATGCCAGTGCCTCGCCCGCCTGCCCGTCCGGCTTCGAGATGAGATCAGGTTTCTGCATCGTTGCGCCAAAGGCATTGGCTGGCAGCGTTCCGCCGATCAATATCTATAGCGAGATCGGCGCGGACCACCTCAATCCGGCGCTGGCGGATGTTCCGCAGCGTGTCTATGTGCCTAACCATTCATCCAATACTGTCAGCGTAATTGATCAGGCAACAATGAAAGTTATCGATACTTTCAGCGTCGGCCTCGGCCCACAGCACATCATCCCTTCATGGGATTTGAAGACATTATGGGTGGCCAATAACGCCAGTAATACAACTCACGGCGCAATGACGCCGATTGACCCGGTAACATCCAAACCCGGCTCCTCTATGGAAGTTGATGATCCTTACAATATGTATTTCCTTCCAGATGGCAGCCAGGCGATCATCGTGGATGAGGCCTATAAGCGCCTCGATATCCGCGACCCGCACACGATGAAACTTATCGCCGAAATCCCGACACCGAATTGCCACGGCATCAATCATGCGGATTATTCCGCCGATTATATCTATGCGATATTCACTTGCGAATTTAACGGCGGGGCGCTGACCAAGGTCGATCTAAAGAACCAAAAAGTGCTTGGCACGCTGGAACTTTCCAAAACAGGGATGCCGCAAGATGTGCGGCTGTCGCCGGATGGCAGCGTGTTTTACGTCAGCGATATGATGAACAATGGCGTGTTTCTGATTGATGGCGCTTCATTCACCGAAGTCGGATTCATCCCGACCGGCATCGGCGCGCACGGTCTGAATGTCAGCCGCGATGGCAAATCGCTCTATGTTGCCAATCGTGGCACTTTGGACATGCCGGGCGCACCCAAAGGCCCGGGAAGCGTGAGCGTGATCGATTTTGCCACGCGCAAAGTGGTTGCAAACTGGCCCATCGAAGGCGGAGGCAGCCCGGATATGGGCAATTTAAGCGTCGATGGCAAAACGCTGTGGCTTTCCGGGCGGTTTGACGATGTGGTCTATGCCTTTGATACGAGCAGCGGCGCTGTCACCAAAATCAAAGTTGGACAAGAGCCGCATGGCCTTACCGTATGGCCGCAGCCGGGACGTTTCTCGCTGGGTCACACTGGTAATATGCGGTAATGCCGGTCAAATATGCCGCACCACTCTTGTAGTTTGGGGAAATAGCCTCCAAATGCAAAAGTGTAATTGCGGCATTTGGTAGTCTTGCTACTATGCTTGAACGATTAAAACCGGATGGGCATAATGGAAATTTTTACCGCTGCGGGCTTAACTGCGCTACTCACTGTTATCGCAATTGATCTTGTGCTGGCTGGCGATAATGCGATTGTTATCGGTTTGGCTGCGGCGGGCCTGCCTAAAGAACAGCGCAACAAAGCCATTCTGGTGGGAATTGCGGCGGCGACGGTTTTGCGCATAGGCTTTGCGATGATTACGACCTATTTGCTTGGCATAGTCGGGCTGCTACTTGCCGGTGGCATCTTGCTGTTGTGGGTTTGCTGGAAAATGTGGCGCGAACTTCGCACCAGCCAGGCGGATGCACAAGCGGCGCAAGAAGCGCTTGAAGACAGCGATATCAACGCCGATGGCATTGTCGCTGGCGGTGCAACGCGCAAGACGTTTGCGCAGGCAGCGTGGCAAATTGTTATCGCTGATATTTCCATGTCGTTGGATAATGTTCTGGCAGTGGCGGGCGCTGCGAAGGATCATCCGACGGTGCTGGTTATTGGCCTTGGCCTCTCAATTGCCATGATGGGCCTCGCTGCGACATTCATCGCACGGCTGCTGAATAAGTATCCATGGATTGCCTATGTCGGCCTGGCGATCATTGTCTATGTGGCGCTGAACATGATGTATCACGGCTGGATTGAAGTCGCGCCGCATATGCAGAATATGATTTCGGCTTAAGCTGCAACACAAGCCGCACACATGCCGCGCAGTTCCACGCTGGTTTTATGCGGGCGAAAGCCCTTCGTTGTGGTCCACGAGTTCAGCCGGTCGTCAATAATGTGATCGGCAAATTCATTCACTTGTCCGCAAGTTTCACAAATGGCGAAAGCCGCAACGCCGTGGTGGTGGCCGTCATGGGCATCGCGGGCGCAAGCCATGAAGGCGTTGATGCTTTCCAAGCGATGGACGATGCCGCTTTCCAGAAGTTTTTCAAGGGCACGATAAACTTGCAGCGGCGCACGAAAACCTCGGTCACGCAAGCGGTCGAGCAGCACATAGGCGGTAAGCGGTGCATCCGCCTTCTGCAATTCCGCCAAGACCAGAGACTGGTTCTTTGTCAGCGCTTTTTCCAAGCACAAGCTCCTTTTATACAAAATTGTAATGTTATTACATTTATGATTGACTCTGGTAATAACATTACATAGGCATTGGTTCAAGTTTTTAGAGTCGCAACATGCCCACTTCCAGCCTCACATTTTCCGGCCTCACGCTGGGCTACAACTGCCACCCCGCCGTACATCATTTGGATGGTGAACTTTCACGCGGCTCTCTTACCGCAATTGTCGGGCCGAATGGTTCGGGAAAATCTACGCTGATGAAGGGCATAGTCGGCATTTTGAAGCCGATGGCTGGCGAGATTACCATTGGTACAGGCCAGCGCACGGCGTATTTACCGCAGCAATCCGAGGTGGACCGAACGTTTCCGGCACGGGTTTATGATCTTGTGTCGCTTGGCTTATGGCCCAAGCGAGGGCTGATCAGCTGGATAACTGCTAAGGACAAGGCCGCAATTTCTGCTGCGCTGCACGCCGTCGGGCTCGAAGGTTTTGGATCTCGCGGGATTGATACGCTATCCGGCGGGCAATTGCAGCGGGCGCTGTTTGCGCGGGTCTTGCTACAAGATGCTGATCTAATTTTGCTCGACGAACCGTTCAACGCCATTGATACAAAGACGGTTGGCGATCTCATCGCGCTTATAAAGCATTGGAATGGCGAGAAGCGCACGGTCATTGTCGTCGCGCATGATCTTCATTTAGTGCGTGAGCATTTTCCCCAAACGCTGCTTTTGGCGCGACAGAAAATCGCATGGGGCGCAACAGGCGCGACGTTGACGCCGGAAAATCTGGCGCGTGCGCGGCGTTTTACTGAAGCATGGAATGATGATGCGCCATGGTGTGATGCGCCAGGCGATATGCACCGTCACGATCATGCGGCACACGGAAATGAACATCACAATCATGCAGGGCATGATCATAAGCATGGGGTGCATTAATCGATGTATAGCGCCCTCATAGCTCCCTTTATGGACTACACCTTTATGCAACGCGCGCTGTTTGGTACGCTTTTACTTGCCATTGGCGCGGGTCCGGTCGGCGTGTTCTTGATGCTCAGGCGCATGAGCCTGGCCGGTGATGCGATGGCTCATGCGATTCTTCCCGGCGCTGCGGTCGGCTACTTGCTGTTTGGTTTGGCAATATTGCCAATGACCATTGGCGGGCTGATTGCGGGTCTTATTGTGGCGCTCGGCGCTGGCGCTGTGTCGCGCTTTACCATTCAAAATGAAGATGCTTCCATGGCGGCATTCTACCTGATTTCGCTGGCAGCCGGCGTGTTGATTATATCACTGCGCGGCTCCAGCGTGAACCTGATGCATGTGCTGTTCGGCACGGTTTTGGCGCTGGATCGTCAGGCACTGGCGCTGATCGGCGGCATCACACTGCTCACGCTAGTCCTGCTGTTTACCTTCTGGCGCGGGCTGATTGCAGAGTGTCTCGACCCGTTGTTTTTGCGCTCCGTCAGTCGCCTTGGTACGCCTGTGCATTTCATCTTTTTGTTCCTCGTTGTGCTCAATTTGGTCAGCGGATTTCAGGCGCTTGGCACGCTTTTGTCTGTCGGTTTGATGATGCTGCCAGCCGCCGCCGCACGCTTCTGGACTGCACGTGTCGAGACAATGTGCCTTGTGGCCATGGCCGTCGGCATGGCGTCCGGTGTCTGCGGCCTGTTGATTTCCTACCACTTTTCCCTGCCCTCCGGTCCCTCAATTATTCTGTTTGCCGGAGTGTTTTATTTGATGTCGCTGCTATTTGGCCGGCGCGGCATAATTCCTTCGCGCTTGCGCCCCCAGCGCCATCGTACAGCTTAATTATTAGATTCATGGAGACCTGCTATGACATTGAAACGGTTCGCTAAATTATTAGTAATTACGTCAATACTGTCGCCAGTGGCAGCCCACGCGGCACCGCTGAAAGTGGTAGCCTCATTCTCGGTTTTGGGTGATCTGGCTTTGCAAATCGGCGGTGATAAAATCACTATCATCACGCTCGTCGGCCCCAATGGTGACGCCCATGTTTATGAACCAAAGCCAGTAGACGCTGTTGCCATGACTGAGGCCGATCTCGTGCTTATCAACGGTCTCGGCTTTGAGGGGTTCATCGAGCGTTTGGCGCAAACCAGCGCGACCAAGGCGCAAATTATCACGGCGTCCACGGGTGTCACCCCTATCATTGGTGAGGGTGAAGATGCGGGCAAAAACGATCCCCACGCCTTCCAGTCTATCCCCAATGTGCGCCTTTATGTGAAGAATATTGCCGCCGGTTTGTGCGCAGCGGATGCTACGGATTGTGAGACTTTCAAGACCAACGCTACCGCCTATGATGCCGAACTTGCCGCCTTGGATGCTGAACTCCGTACGGCGATTGCAAGCATCCCGCAAGCCAAGCGCACCATCATTTCGTCTCACGATGCGTTCGGTTATTTTAGCCATGAATATGGTTTGAAATTCTTGGCACCGGAAGGCATTTCAACAGATTCCGAAGCTTCCGTGGCTGGCGTTGCAGCGCTGGTGGATCAGATTAAATCAGCGAAGGCATCAGCCCTCTTTGTTGAAAATATGTCCGACCCGCGCCTCATCAAACAGATTTCCGAAGAGACTGGAATCAAGATCGGCGGCTCGCTTTTTTCTGATGCGCTATCAGCAGCAGATGAGCCAGCTGCGACTTACATTGACATGATGCGCAGCAATGTGAAAACAATTAAGGGCGCGATTTTGGGGAGTTGAGAGTTTGCACAGCGCTCGATCCGCTCCTTCGGCTCGTCATTCCGGACAAGCGTAGCGCAAATCAGGAACTCATATGCGTAGGGGTGGTATAAAGTCAAATCGGGTTGTTATGGTGAACGTTTTTAAGGCTGATGTGGCGGATAAATTGACAAAAACGCAGATAGGGGTTCTGGAGCTTCGCTGCGCTTGTCCACAATGACGGCCCCGCGAGCATATGGGGGGGGTCAAACCCTCGCAATAAAATGCGGGTTTGCAAAATCACTGTCATTGGACTGATTGCGCTTCCCATAAACCAGCGGCTTGCCATCAAGCGTGGACGTCATCCCGCCTGCGGCCCGCAACACGGCGTCACCGGCTGCCGTGTCCCATTCCATGGTCCGGCCAAAGCGGGGATACAAATCAGCCTCGCCATTTGCCAACAGGCAGAATTTCAGACTTGAGCCGACGTTGACTGTCTTGCAGCCGGGTAATTTTGCCAGATAATTTTCGGTCTCAGGCGTCATATGCGAGCGGCTGGCGACCACTCGGGGGATGCCATCCGCCTCGCTGATTTGCAGTCTGTGTCGCGTACCGATTTTGCCGTCCACGACGTCCGCCATATAAGCGTTGTCGCCCGCGCCGCAGTAGAGGCGTTTATGCACCGGACCATAAACAACGCCAGCAACAGGAATGCCCTGCTCCACCAGCGCGATGTTGACTGTGAAATCCTCGCGGCCATTGACGAATTCGCGTGTGCCATCCAGTGCATCAACAAGAAAGAATTTTCCCGCTAAATCCGCCGGAATGTGGCCAGCCGCGATGGCTTCTTCGGCCACTACGGGAATATGCGGATAATGTGTGGCAAGACCGGCAAGGATAATCCCCTCGGCTCGCTCATCGGCCACCGTCACCGGAGATTGATCTTGCTTCATGCGCGCCGTGCAGCCAGCCGCCCGCACAGTCATAATTTCATGACCGGCCTCCACAGCTAACTGCTCTAAAACTTCGAGCAGCGCGTCAAATTTAGATTGCGAAATCATCATAAGAATTGAGGCGTAGTATATAGTCTTCCACTTCTTTGGCAAGATCAGCTACATCTTTGCCCACTGTTGCCAAATGTATCTCCGGATTTTCCGGCGCTTCATAAGGCGAATCCAGCCCCGTGAAGTTCTTAATCTCGCCGCGCAGTGCCTTGGCATAGAGCCCTTTCGGGTCGCGGGCCGCGCAATCCTCAAATGGCGTGTCGACGAATACTTCAATAAACTCGCCCTTTGGCATCAAATCGCGCACGCGCTGCCGTTCAGCTTTGAACGGCGAGATGAATGACACCAGCACGATCAACCCCGCATCCGCCATGAGCTTGGCAACTTCGCCAATGCGGCGGATATTTTCCACGCGGTCATCCTCCGTGAAGCCCAGATCACGGTTGAGCCCGTGGCGGACATTATCGCCGTCCAATATATAGGTATGCTTGCCCCGCGCATGAAGGCGCTTTTCAACAATATTGGCGATTGTCGATTTGCCGGAACCGGAAAGCCCCGTGAACCAGACTATCGCTGGCTTTTGCAGCTTTTGCTCGGCCCGCGCTGCCTTGGTGATTTCGAGAGATTGCAAATGAATGTTTGAAGCGCGGCGCAGCGAGTGCTTGATCATGCCGGCGCCCGCAGTCGCGTTGGTCACGCGGTCGATAAGGATGAAGGCACCAGTCGCGCGATTTTCGGTGTAGGCGTCAAAAGCGACGGGCGATTGGGTTGAAATATTGACCGAGCCGACCTCGTTCATTTCAAGCGTCTTGGCTTTCTCCTCAGCAAAGCTGTTCACATCAATACGGTGCTTCAGCGCGGAGACCGTTGCGACAACCTGGTCCGTTTCAGTGCGCAGCAAGTACGAGCGGCCGGGTATCAGAGCGTGTTCATCAAACCAAACAATATTGGCGGAAAACTGATCGGAAACTTCGGGACGCGCATCAGCTGCCACCAGCATGTTGCCGCGTGAGACTTCCACTTCGTCTTCCAGAACAATGGTAATCGCCTCGCCTTCGATGGCATCGCGCTGGTCGCCATCCAGCGTGACGATGCGTTTTACCTTGGAAAGGCGGCCTGATTTTGCCACCGCAAGCGTGTCGCCAACGGCCACACGACCCGATGCAATGGTGCCGGCAAAGCCACGGAAGTCCAAATTCGGACGGTTGACATATTGCACCGGCAGGCGGAACGGCAGCTCTTGTAAAGCTTCAACAAACTGTACGGTTTCCAGGTAATCCAGCAATGCCGGCCCCTTGTACCATGGCATTTTGTCAGACTTCATTGTGACGTTATCGCCGAAACGGGCGGACATAGGGATGGCTTGAATGGTTTGAAAATTCAATAGTTTGGCAATATCAGTATAGTCTGCCACGATCTTGTCGAAGACCTCTTGCGAGAAGCCAACCAGATCAATTTTATTCACCGCCAGCACGATGTTCTTGATACCCAAAAGCGAAGCAATGAACGAGTGGCGGCGGGTTTGCTGCAGCAGGCCTTGGCGTGCATCGACAAGCACAACGGCGACATCCGCCGTCGAAGCGCCGGTTGCCATGTTGCGGGTATATTGAATGTGGCCCGGCGTATCAGCCACGATGAACTTGCGCTTCGGGGTCGCAAAAAACCGGTAGGCAACATCAATGGTGATGCCCTGTTCGCGCTCGGCCTCCAGCCCGTCCACCAGCAACGCAAAATCTATATTATCGCCGTCCGTGCCATGCTTTTTGCTATCGCGCTCAAGCGTGGCCAACTGGTCTTCAAAAATCAGCTTGGTGTCATAAAGCAGACGGCCGATCAGCGTGGACTTACCATCATCAACCGAGCCGCAAGTCAAAAAGCGCAGCAGCGATTTGTTTTCCTGCTCCGCCAGAAATTCGGCGACTTCCGGGTTATCGGCGTACGTTTTCACAGTCGACTTCAAAACAGCGCTCATTTTGTAGTTTCCTCGCGCTTTTTGTTAAGCGAATTTGCTTCGCTGCCAGTTTTGATAAAAGCGCTCATCAAAAATACCCCTCGCGCTTTTTCTTTTCCATTGAGCCCGCTTCGTCTTTATCAATCATGCGGCCTTGGCGTTCGGATGTTTTGGCAACCAGCATTTCCTGCACGATCGCGCCCAAGTCCGCCGCGTCCGAATCAATCGCGCCAGTAAGCGGATAGCAGCCAAGCGTGCGGAAACGCACCATCTTGTTTTCGATGACCTCGCCTTCAAGCAATTTCATGCGATCATCATCAACCATAATCATCATGCCGTCACGCTCGACAACAGGGCGTTTAGCGGCAAAATACAGCGGCACAATCGGGATGTCTTCCTGCAAAATATATTGCCAAATATCCAGCTCGGTCCAATTTGAGATAGGAAATACGCGGATGCTCTCGCCCTTGTTGACCTTGGTGTTATAGATTTTCCACATTTCCGGACGCTGGCTTTTCGGATCCCAGCCGTGCTGGCTGTTGCGGAAAGAGAAAATACGCTCCTTGGCGCGGGATTTTTCCTCATCGCGCCGTGCGCCGCCGAAGGCCGCATCAAAGCCGTATTTATTTAAGGCCTGTCGCAACGATTGCGTCTTCATAATATCAGTATGTACGCTGGAGCCGTGATCGAACGGGTTGATGCCTGCCGCCACGCCTTCCTGATTAATGTGCACCAACAAATCAATGCCGAGGCGCTTTGCCGTATCGTCGCGGAATTTTATCATTTCTTTGAATTTGAACGTCGTATCAACATGCATAAACGGAAACGGCGGCTTTGCCGGGAAAAACGCCTTCATCGCCAAATGCAGCATCACGGCGCTATCTTTGCCGACGGAATAAAGCATCACCGGCATTTCAAAATTCGCCGCCACTTCGCGGAAAATATGGATGGCTTCCGCTTCCAAGCGCTTTAAATGGGTAAGATTACGACTGCTCATGCTATTTCCTGTCGCGCAAAGTAGGCTGCACAAAATTTCAGCCGCCGACCGGCAACTTTTAACTTAACTTGATTTACCACTTTCCAAAGCGGCGATTACAGGTTCACCAGTGCATGGTCAGGCTTTGAAGCGGAACGAAAACCACGCTTTACGCGATTTTGGGGAAAATAATTCCTAATGTTCTCTAACGCTGCAAAATTATCCGCGAATGCGGCATTTTCTCTTGCGTCAAACCGTTGCAAAGCAAACGTTGCCCGACTATACAGCCCGCGAAGCAGCGTGAAGCTGTTTGATGATGGGGCGTCGCCAAGCGGTAAGGCACCGGATTTTGATTCCGGCATTCGAAGGTTCGATCCCTTCCGCCCCAGCCATATCTTCGAAATATCAGCTGCCGCGATAGGTCGAGTAAGCCCAAGGGCTAATTAGCAGCGGCACGTGATAGTTGCCGTCGCTATCGGCAATCCAGAAGCGCACCGGAACCACATCCAAAAATGCCGGATTGGACTGCTCAACACCTTGCAGCGTGAAATAATCACCGGCGAAGAAACGCAGTTCGTAATGTCCGGGCTCGAATGCATCGCCTTCCAGCAGCGGGCCGTCGGTGCGGCCATCCTCGTTAGTTTCGATATCTTTCAGATGCGCGATCTTGCCATCGGCAATGCGCACCAGTTCCACGCGCATCCCTGCCGCAGGTTTGCCGATGCTGGTGTCAAGTACGTGAGTTGAGAGTTTGCCCATGAATACTTCCTATCTATCTTTGATCTCATTATTCTTAATCGCAAGGTGTTCCACATTGCTCGAAAATGCTTCTATTTAATGATGTCGTTTAGCCTGAAACCCGCAATACGCGCGATTTGGGCGAGCGCTTCTGTCTTTTCAGATTCTGGCGAGTTCGACAAGCGGCTTTCAAAGCTGGCCAATATCGAATGCTTATCATGCCCGCGCACTGCCAGAATGAACGGGAAATTGAACTTGGCCTTGTAGGCATCGTTGAGGGTGTTGAATTTATTGAACTTTCGCTCAGTTAAGCGATCCAGCCCCGCGCCTTTTTGCTCGAAAGTGGATTCAAATGTAAGATTTCCTGCCAGCGCGGCTTTGCCAGCAAGGTCCGGATGGGCGCGGATGAGGGCAAGCTGCATGTCCACGTTAGCATTTTGGACAACATAAACCATGGCAGCATGGAGTGCTTCAACGGAATTGAACGGTCGTTTTGACGCCGCGCCTTCGGGTACCCATGGCGAGTGCTCGAATATGGTGGCAAGGGTTTGGGTGAAGACTTCGGGGGTTAGGGTGTTGAGAGTGGCGAGGTTCATGAAACAGCCCCTTCTGTGTCTGCTACGCCGCCGGAGAGGGTACATTTTAAACGGCTCATCCCCTTTATCGCTTCCAGCACATGTTCCGGCGTGGCAGGCGCTTCTAAATCCGGCGCTGTCCTGCCATCCCCGACGGACGCAATCGCATCACGTATTGCCAGCCAGACCGATATCGCCAGCATCAGTGGCGGCTCGCCGATGGCTTTAGAGCGGAACACAGTCGCTTCGCGGTTTGGCAATTGGTCGAGCAGCGAGACGTTGAAAATTGGCGGAACATCGCGGGAGCCCGGAATTTTATAGGTGCTGGGGCCGACCGTGCGCAGCCGTCCGTCCTTATCCCACCACAGTTCTTCGCATGTCAGCCAGCCCATGCCTTGCACAAACGCGCCTTCTATTTGGCCCAAATCAATGGCCGGATTGAGCGGCGTGCCGACGTCTTGCACAATATCAGCCCGCAGGCAGCGGGTTTCGCCGGTTAGCGTATCAATCGCTACTTCGGCCACAGCCGCGCCATAGGAGAAGTAGAAAAACGGCGAGCCTTTCATGGCTTTGCCGTCCCAGTGGATTTTTGGCGTGGCGTAGAACCCGGCTTCGGATAATTGCACGCGCTTCAGCCACGTCATTTTCGCCAGCTCGCCAAACGGGATGGATTCATTGTTGGCGTGCACACGTCCTTCACGAAAAATGACCAGACTTTGCTCTACGCCGAAATGCCCTGCGGCCACCTTCGCCATGCGCGCGCGAATGGCTGTCGCGGCATTATAGGCGGCCATACCGTTCAAATCCGAACCGGTGGAAGCGGCAGTCGCGCTGGTGTTTGGCACTTTGCCGGTAGCGGTCGCGGTGATTTTGATCTGGTCCAACTCAATTTGGAACACATCGGCTACCACTTGCGCGACTTTGATGAACAGTCCCTGCCCCATTTCCGTGCCGCCATGGTTCAAATGCACTGAGCCATCTTGATAGACATGCACCAAGGCGCCCGCTTGGTTCAGCGCCGTCAGGTTAAACGAAATGCCAAACTTAATCGGCATCATAGCCAGCCCGCGCCTGATGATCGGCCTCTTGGCGTTATGCGCGTCAATTCCGGCGCGGCGGACGGACCATTCCGCGTTTGCCAGAACGGCCTCCGTCACCTCCAGCAAGCGGTTGTCTTCCACCGGCTGACCGTAGGGCGTCACCTCTCCTGTTTCCGGCCCGTAATAGTTTATACGGCGCAATTCATTGGGGTCTATGCCCGTTTCCCGTACAATCGTATCCATAATCGCCTCGATAGCGATAATGCCCTGCGGCCCGCCAAAGCCACGAAAAGCGGTATTTGAAACGGTTGTGGTCTTACAGGCATGGCCCACAAAATGGCCCGCCGGAATGAAATAAGCATTATCGGTGTGGCACAATGCGCGGGCTATTACCGGACCTGTGAGATCAGGCGTATTGCCAGCGCCCGCCAAATATTCGGCATCGAGCGCGGTTATGCGCCCGTTTGCATCCACGCCCGCTTTCCAATTGACCACCATATGATGGCGCTTGCCGGTAGCGGCCATATCATCGCGGCGCTTGAGGCGCAGCTTGACCGGCCTGCCGGTCTTTCGGGCAAGCAGAGCGGCGGCGGCGGCGATGTTGGTCGGCTGGCTTTCCTTGCCGCCAAACCCGCCGCCCATGCGCCGGACGATGCATTCCACATTGCTGGCCGGAATGCCGAGCACGCCCGCCACATGATGCTGCACCTCGGTGGGGTGCTGGGTGGACGAATGCACCAGCATGTCATCGTCTTCTCCCGGGATGGCGTAAGCAATATGGGTTTCAAGGTAAAAGTGATCCTGACCGCCTACAATTTGCTTACCTGAATAAATGCGCGTGGCCTTGGCAAAGCCTGCTGCCATGTCGCCTTCGGCAACCATCTGCGGCGGCTGCACATAGAGGCCGAGTTTATGCGCCGTCTCCACATCCAAGACAGGCGGCAGCGGGACGATATCCAGCTTTACTTTTTTGACCGCCTTAATGGCATTTGCCATCGTGTCTGCGGCAATCGCGCCGATGATCGCGCCGCGATAGTCCACCAGATTTTCCGCAAACAGCAGCTCGTGTTTCAGGATCGGCCCGATGTCATTGTGGCCGGGAATGTCTTTGGCAAGCACCGCCGCAGCGACGCCTTTGGAAGCCAGCGCATCGGTTAAATCCACACCGTTCAATTTACCATGCGCCACTGGAGATAGGATGAACGCGGCGTGCAGCGTGCCAGGCAATTCCGGCATGTCATCTATATAGGTCGCCGCGCCGGAGACATGCTTCAAGGCGGAGTCGTGAGCAATCCCCTTGCCGACCAAACGACGCTCGATCATGCTCATGACAGCACCTCAACAATCTGACCTTCAAGCTCCGCCCCAAGGCGAATGGCAAGGTTGCCTGCGACCTCTAAACGGTATTCCTTTGTGCCACGCCAGTCCGATAACGGAGCAAATGAGGCCCGTATCGCGTCCGCTACCGCTTCGTATCGTTTCCGCATCGTTTCCGTATCATCTCCGTGAGATCCCCGACCGCTTTCCGACAGGCTTGCGACCGCAATTCCGAGCAACAATCTTTCCGCCAGTGGCGTGCGTTTTGGTATCGCCGCCATCCCGCCAAAGGCGATTTTTGCGGCTGAAATTTTGCCGTTTTCGATCATTAAATTAAACGCGCCGCATACAGTGGAAATGTCCTGGTCGTAGCGTTTTGAAACTTTCCAAACACGGAAATGCTGGCCATCGACAGGCTTTGGAATGGACACGGATTTTATAATTTCATCCGCTAAAAGCGCGGTTTTGCGATAGTCTAAAAAGAAGTCTTCCAGCGCAATTTCGCGCGTCGCATTCGCGCTCGCCAGCGTGATTTTTGCACCTAGAGCAATCAGTGCCGGAGGCCCGTCACCGATGGGACTTGCCGTGCCAATATTGCCGCCAATGGTACCCATGTTTCGAATTTGGGTGGAGCCGAAACGGCGTATAAGAGTGGACAGCGACGGGTAGGAATCGCCGATTTTTGTCAATATTTCCTGCCATGTTACCGCCGCGCCGAAGGTCCAATCTGACTTGGTTTCGCTGATTTCCCGCAGCTCGCTTACCGCGCCAGTCCAGATCACCAGCGGCCATTCGCACTCATGTTCGGCGAGCGCCACGCCAAGATCCGTGCCGCCGGCAAGTAGCAGTGCAGTCGGGTTTTCAGCACGGATATTTAGCAATACCGCAAGCGATTGAGGGCGATAGAAACTAGTTCCATCTGTTTGAATATATTCAATATTTTCAGATCTGATAATGTTTTGATTCAGCGGTATAAGTCCGCCCTTAGCGATTTTCAGCGCGGCCTCCACAATGGGTTTATACCCCGTGCAGCGGCAGAGATTGCCCGCCAACGCATCATGTATATCCGCCTCGCCCGGGTCCGGCGTGTTGGCCAAAAGTCCAGCCAGCGAGATGACAATCCCCGGCGTGCAAAAGCCGCATTGCGAAGAGCCGTTTGCTGCCATAGCCACTTGCAGCGGATGATAGGTGTCAGTTTTTAATCCTTCGACAGTCAGCACGTTGCATCCTGCAATTTGGCCTATCGAAAGAATGCAAGAATTGGCGGCCACGTACTGACTACCACCTTGTTTAGCCAGCAAAATTGAGCACGCCCCGCAGTCGCCTTCTGCACAGCCTTCCTTGGTTCCGGTTAGTCTTTTGTCAGTGCGAAGCCACTCCAAAACAGTCGTATCCGTGCGGCAATCCACTTGCTGGATTTCGCCGTTTAGTTCAAAATTTATGTGGTTTTCGCTCGCCATATTTGGTGCTCAGTCTTCTGTTTTTTGGACGATGAAGTAGCTGCTTTCGAAGAAATATTCCTGCAGATTATTACCTTCACCGCCACGGTCAATAACGATAAAGTCGCATACTGATTCAAGCGAAAGCAGCGGGTGATGCCAAGAGTTTTTACTATAGTTTACGCCCTGCCCTTTGTCTGCCAAGAACACTCTTGGCGTGGCCGGAACACCGTTATTATCCTGCGCCACCACGACAACAAACGGGAAGTTTCCTATCGGTATAAACCCTTGGCTGCCCAATGGGTGGCGCTCTAACATTCTGATTTCAATGGGAAAATCAAACGGTTGTCCGCGAAAAATGCTGACGATAGGAAGCCCGTTTTGGTTGGCCACATCAATTTTCATCAGGTCATGGAAGCGCTGAGTAGAGCCGCCATTGATGATCTTGAGTTCAGCGCCATTTGTCTCAATAACATCACCAAAAGGCGCAAAGGCGGCCTTGGTAAGCGGCTCAATTTTAAGCATAACTCCAGCCATCAAGCCCCCGCCGGGTAGGTTGATTTCCAGTGCCTCGCAATGTCAATGCGCTTGGCGACCCATACCTTTTCGTGGCTCAAAACATAGTCCAAAAACCGTGCCAGTGATGCTGCACGACCGGGTCTGCCGACCAAACGACAATGCAACCCGATGGATAACATTTTCGGCGCACCATCCTTGCCTTCCTCGTAGAGCACATCAAAACTATCTTTCAGATAGCTGAAAAACTGATCGCCAGAATTAAAGCCCTGCGGCGTGGCAAACCGCATATCATTGGTGTCCAGAGTGTAAGGAACAACCAACTGCGTCTTGCCTAAGTCCCTGACATAATAAGGCAAATCATCGGAATAAGCATCGGCGTAATAGTCAAAGCCACCTTCTTCCATCACTAGCTTCAGGGTATTTTCAGAGCAACGACCGAGATACCAGCCAGTGGGCCGCTCACCTGTGACTTCAGTATGCAGCCGGATGGCTTCCGCTAAGTCAGCACGCTCCTGTTCAATGGACGTGTCCTTGTAGTCCACCCATTTCAGCCCGTGTGAGGCAATTTCCCAATCAGTCTCCTGCATGGCTGCCACCTGTTCGGGACTGCGGGCAAGGGCACTGGCGACGCCGTAAACTGTCACTGGCATGTTGCGCTTCTTAAACATACGCCAAAGCCGCCAGAAGCCGGCGCGGGCACCATATTCATAGATGGATTCCATGTTCATATGCCGCTGTCCGATCCAGGCTTGCGCGCCCGCAATCTCCGACAGAAATGCCTCTGAGGCCTTGTCGCCGTGAAGCGTACAGTTCTCACCGCCCTCCTCGTAATTCATCACAAATTGCACCGCAATCCGCGCCCCGCCCGGCCATTGCGGGTCCGGCGTGTTGCGACCATAGCCAACCATATCACGCGGGTATTTTGCTTTAGACAAATCGAACATTTAAGACTCCATTTCGGCATTTTGGCTGCGAAATTGATTTTTATCAACTGGTCAAATGGCTGTTTGATTTATTGATTTTTCGCAATAAAATGAATGAATTGAACCATACCAAATCAGGATAGACCCCGTGCAGCTGACCTTTGAATTAGAGTTTGAAGCCCGACACGGCGAAGCCGTTGCTATTGCCAAAGATGTCTTACGCATAACCGCACCCAATGGTAGCCCCTTTACGTTTCATGGCACGAACAGCTATCTTATCGGCGGCCATTCGTTGGCTTTGGTGGATCCCGGCCCTGATGATGAAACACATCTTGCCGCATTATTGAAAGCCATCGGAACACGCAAACTCAGCTATATATTCGTTACTCATACCCACCGAGATCACTCGCCGTTGACCCCCAAACTGGTTGCTGCAACTGGTGCAAAAACCTACGCTTACGGCCCGCATGTTGCCGCACGTGAGCTTGGTTCGGGCGAAATAAACTATCTCGATTCCAGCGCGGATTATGAGTTCGCGCCCGATTTTTTGTTGCAGCATGGTGATATAATTGAGGGTGACGGTTGGGCAATTGAGGGCGTTTTCACGCCCGGCCACACAGCTAACCATATGGCGTTTGCCTTGCGTGACACGGGTATTTTATTCTCCGGTGACCATGTTATGGGATGGGCCACAACCATCGTCGCTCCGCCCGACGGGTCGATGGACGCCTACATGAAATCCCTTGATGTGCTCGTAAAGCGCCAAGATACTCTCTATTTTCCCGGCCACGGCGGGCCAGTGCGCAATCCGAACCACTATGTCCGGGCGCTGCGCTCGCACCGGGCGTTGCGTGAAAGCGCTATTCTTAGTCGCTTGATAAAGGGCGACCGGACCATCGCCGAGATTGTCAAAATCATATACCGGCGAACGGACCCACGCCTGCATGGCGCAGCAGCACTTTCAGTTTTTGCGCATTTAGAGCGTCTTATTGCGCGAAAACTGGTGAAAACGGATGAAAATCCGTCACTAAGCAGCATTTACCAGCCCGTGTGAAGCCTACCTTCCAGCAGCCGCTTGGACCTTCACATCCAAATCATTCATGAAACCTGTGATGCGCCGTGCGTTTGCGCCGAGATCATTGCGGCCAAATCGGGACACAGAGCGAATGTCCACATATGCGGCTTCACCCTCATCTGTGACGCGGATAACCACATCATCGACAAAGCCTAACAGGACTGATTTCACACTGGCCTCAATCACCCAATCGGCATCGCCATTAATTTGGGCGGATGGAGCTTTTAGCTGCCAGCCTTTGTCGTCAATCACGGTCATGACATAGGCAATGATGCTATCGGCGGACAGGGGATAACGGCGGCCGGTCAAATCCGGATAAAACTTGTCCTGTATAGTTTCATCCAAACGTGGTGGCTCGTTAATGTTGCCGCCAGGAATCAAGGTCAACGGCTGTTCAAAATGCGGCGGGTCTTGCGTGTCAGTAGAAATATCGGAAAGCGGGGCTGTTACCAGCGATAAGTACCCTGCTATTGCGGCTGGCGCTAATACAGGCAATGACAAAGCCAGCGCTAACGCAGAACGCCGCCCGCCGATTGCAGAGTTACGCCACAAATCTGAGAACCCCAGTAGAGCCAGACAAAAAGCCGTTAGCGCGGTGGCAAACGCGGCGACTAGCACCAACAAAAATGACTGTGTGCCGAGCGAACCCGTGCGGTGGGCAATTGTTGCAATAATAGCTAGAACAGGGGCGAAGACAGCAGGGCGCAGCGACCATGTTGCCGCCGTAGACTTTTCCCGCACATATTCACGCCGCATCATTTAAAAAGACATATCCCCTGCTTTGACTGTTCTTTAGCGCCGCCACTCATATTTCGCAAATGATTGCCCCCGGCCATTTTGTTGCATCTTGCCGCATTGTCGCCGCGAATGGCTTGCAACTTAAACATGGGGGGCACGTGCACAGGGAGAGCGCACATGCCACAAGCTAATGTAATGACCGTTACCAAGGTTCCGACGCCAGCAATGGTCCCGAGTATTCCGGGATCAGATTTGGAAAATGTAGAGCTTTTAATGGCACTGGAAGCGCAAAATCTGGTTGGTTCAGGTTTTGACAATAGTGTGCGTCGTGCGGCGCAATCTATTGGCGCCGAATTCCTGTTTAACATTCCGGCGCCCTCAAGCCTGCCGTTTCAGCGTGCCGCTTTGGTGCGCCTGCCTGAGGGAAACGGGCAAATTGTGCTGGTAACACTCAGTACTGACGGCATCACCATGGACGCACAGGAAGAGCGGCCTGAGACTGCTCATCTTTTCCGTTTGGGCGAAGCATGGCTTGCCGTCGTGAATCAGTTTCGCAAATTAAGCTGAACGTTTGCGCTTTTGTCTGATCGTCGCTTGGGCGCAGGCAAGTCTGGCGATCGGCACGCGGAAGGGTGAGCAAGACACGAAATCCAATCCGGCCTCTTCAAAAAACTGAATGGATTCCGGCTCGCCACCATGCTCACCGCACACGCCAAGCGCTAAATCCGGGCGTGTGGTGCGGCCGCGCTCGCAGGCGATGCGGATCATTTCACCCACTCCTTCGCGGTCCAGTGTCACAAAAGGATCACGCAGCATGATGCCTTTTTGCAAATATGTGGACATGAATGCAGACGCATCATCCCGCGATATGCCGTAGATAGTTTGCGTTAAGTCATTGGTTCCAAAAGAGAAAAACTCCGACGCTTCAGCGATTGCGCCCGCCCTAATGGCGGCGCGGGGCAACTCTATCATCGTTCCGACCAGATAGTGCACCTTAACGCCGGTCTCGCGCTCCACCTCGGCGGCCGCCTTGGCTATGCTTCCCTTAACAAAAGCCAGTTCCTTCATCATGGAAACCAGCGGTACCATTATTTCGGGCTCAACAGTCGCGCCCGTTTTGCGCTGCACTTCTATGGCTGCTTCAAATATAGCACGCGCTTGCATTTCGGCAATTTCCGGATAGCTGATGACGAGGCGGCAACCACGGTGACCGAGCATCGGGTTAAACTCGTGCAGGCTGTCGATGCGCTCGCGCAGCGTTTCCACAGTGATGTTCATCGCCCCTGCAACTTCTACCAGCTCGGCAAAACCCTTGGGCAAAAACTCATGCAGCGGCGGGTCCAGCAGACGGATTGTTACCGGCATGCCCGACATAATCTCAAACAGCTCAACAAAGTTGGACCGCTGAACCGGCAAAAGCCGCGCCAGAGCGACGCGGCGCTCCGCTTCGCTTTCAGCCAAAATCATTTCGCGCATGTCGTTGATTCCGATGTCGTCGAAAAACATTTGCTCGGTGCGACATAGCCCGATGCCATCGGCGCCAAACATATGGGCGGCGCGGGCGTCGGCAGGTGTGTCGGCATTGGCGCGCACTTTCATTCGCCGCGCCGTATCGGCCCAACCCATAATCATTGCAAATTCGCCAGACAATTTCGGCTGCAATGTCGGCACAGCGCCTTTGAGAACCTGACCGGAAACACCATCAATCGTAATGATGTCGCCGCGCCGGATGCGCACGTCTGCGCAAATCAATGTGCCATTTTTGCTGTCCACGCGCATGTTGCCGGCGCCCGTCACGCATGGCTTTCCCATGCCGCGCGCAACCACCGCCGCATGGCTGGTCATGCCGCCGCGCGTGGTCAAAACACCTTCGGCGGCATGCATACCATTAATATCTTCGGGGCTGGTTTCTGCGCGAACCAATATGCTTTTACGCCCTTCCAGTTTCAACCTTTGCGCCTCATCTGATGAGAACACAACCTCGCCAGTGGCAGCGCCGGGCGATGCCGGAAGGCCGGAGCCGATGATCGTGCGCGGTGCACCGGGGTCGACAGTCGGGTGCAGCAATTGATCAAGCGCTGAGGGCTCAATGCGAAGCAGTGCGTCTTCCCGCGAGATAATGCCTTCGCTGGCCATATCAACCGCAATGCGCAGCGCACTGCGCAAATTGCGTTTGCCCGAGCGGGTTTGCAGCATCCATAGCTTGCCCTGCTCGATGGTGAATTCCATATCCTGCATATCGCCGAAATGGTGTTCCAGCTTTTCCGCTGTCGCCAAAATGTCTGAAAATATGCGCGGCATGGATTTTTCAAGCGATGACTGAATTGAGCCCGTCGCCTTGCGGCCTTTTTCAGAAAGACTTTGCGGGGTGCGCAGGCCCGCCACGACGTCTTCGCCCTGTGCGTTTGGCAAAAACTCACCGAAAAGAGTCTTTTCGCCAGTCGAAGGATCGCGCGTGAACGCAACGCCGGTGGCGGATTCGCCTGCCATGTTGCCAAACACCATGGCTTGAATACTGACCGCTGTTCCCCAACTTTCGGGGATGTTGTGCAAAGTGCGATACGTCACAGCCCGCACATTGCGCCAGCTCAAAAACACGGCGCGGATCGCATCCCACAACTGTACTGACGTGTCTTGCGGAAACGCAATACCGAGTTCGTCTTCAACACCGGCTTTGAATATTTCAACCAGTTCTTTAAGCTGGTCCGCAGACAAATCAGTATCTTGCGCCACGTCATTTAGATCGCGTGTCCGCTCCAACAGGTCTTCAAAATAGCTGTTGTCGAGACCAAGCACCACGTCAGAATACATCTGGATAAAGCGGCGGTAGGTATCGTAAGCGAAGCGCTCATCACCGGTGGCTTTTGCCAATCCAACCACGGTTTCGTCATTGAGGCCAAGGTTCAGAACTGTGTCCATCATGCCTGGCATAGAGGCGCGGGCGCCGGAGCGGACGGACACTAAAAGCGGGTTCTGAGGGTCGCCAAATGTGCGGCCTGTGCTTGATTCAAGACTTTTGAACGCTGCTTCGACTTCAGATTCGAGGCATTCAGGCAAGTTTTTGTCGGCGGCCAAAAAAGAATTGCAGGCATCGGTGCAAATGGTGAAACCGGGAGGCACAGGCAAGCCAAGATGTGCCATTTCAGCAAGGTTTGCCCCCTTGCCGCCCAGCAACGCCAAGTCCGCCGCGCCGCCCTCAGCTGCGCCGCTTCCAAATTGATAGACCCACTTGGTCACGTAGTCCTCCCGCCGCGTCGGGTTTTGCCTATTTTTGCAGCATTTATTTTGTGGCACTGATTTATGGTGCAGTGCAACAAAAAAATGAAATGATGGTGAAAATAGGTTGGCGGAGCGCATCGTGTCGCGCTAAAAGTAAATTGTTCCCTAATTTCCTGTACCCGCGCGAAAGCCCGCCGGTCCCATTCCGGAACCAGCGTTAAACGCAGCCAAAATGTTGCAAATTCTCAAGACGAATCCTGCCGCTCGCCGGCATA
>JAYVRA010000014.1:0-11107 GCA_043776635.1 Phyllobacteriaceae bacterium | reverse complement strand
GATCTTAGCTGTATGCCACCTTTCAATCTTACGCCGCTCGTCCATATCAATATGGGAGTAGGCACTCTTGTCAGAATCCAATTCCGTGTGTTCCATGTGCATTTCCTCTCTTAAGATAACTCATTGTTATCATTAGAAAGTCGCACTTCAGAATAGAACCCACCACCGCTACAGTATTCAGTCACATAATGATGATTATGGAACTAATTCCTGTACTGAGATATGTCCAACTGGACAAATACCGAATAAACGCCACCCGCTAATCCACTGAAATATCAACACAAAGTCCGTCATATCCCGGTTCCACATGTGCCGGCGTCTCGGCCGTCACGCGGTTATAATCCAGCGGCGTGTGCATGTGGGTGAATATGGTGCGCTTGGGTTTAAGCTGCTCAACGACGCCTAGACTCTCGCCAAGTGACAAATGGCTCGGGTGCGGATTATATTGCAGCGCGTCCAGCACCAGAACATCAAGGTCCGCCAGATGTGCTAATGTCAAATCCGGAAACGCTGATACGTCTGTGCAGTAAGCGAAGTTTCCAATCCTGAAACCCAGCGAGTTGATTGAGCCATGCGCTTGAGTCAGCGGCTCAAACCGGATGGTGCCGCCATTGCCGGAAATCTCGAACTGTCGATAATGCGTGATCGTGTGCGCCAGCGCGATTGGTGGATAATAACTGTTGGCGGGCTTGGCGAAGCAATAGCCAAAGCCAGCCATAATGCGCTCCTGCGTCTCCGCATCGGCATAAACATTAATCAGCCGCTTCTGCTCGATCCAATAGCCGCGCAGATCGTCGATGCCGTGGATATGGTCGGCGTGGGCATGTGTATAGACCACTCCGTCCAGCGCCGTGACTCTTGCGTCAATCATCTGCGCCCGAAAATCAGGTCCGGTATCAATTACCACTGTAGTTCTGCCGCCATCCCCGGATATTTTCTCAATCAACAATGAGGCACGGCGGCGCTTGTTTTTCGGGTTCGCCGGGTCGCAATTTCCCCAATCACCGGTAATGCGCGGCACGCCCGGCGATGAGCCGCAGCCGAGTATAGTAAAGCGCATGATGGCGGCCATTATTTGCCGCCATAAGGGTTCAGCCCTTGCGGCACTTTGGAAAACAGCCGAAAGAAATTATTCGTCGTTATCTGCGCGATTTCATCTTTAGAAACGCCAATCGTATCGGCCAAAACCTGTGCAGTTTCCGCCACATACAATGGTTCGTTGCGCTTTCCACGGTGGCTCTGCGGCGCTAAATACGGCGCATCAGTTTCCACCAAAAGCCTGTCCTGCGGTACAGTTTTCGCAATAGCGCGAATGTCATCTGAACGCTTGAATGTGAGGATCCCAGACAGCGAAACGTAACCGCCAAGCTCCACACCAACATCTGCCAATCGCTGGCCGGACGAGAAGCAGTGCAGAAGGAATGGGAAGCCCCCCTTCCCCATTTCTTCTGTCAATATAGCCTCCATGTCCTCATCAGCCGACCTCGCATGAATGACCAATGGCAGCTTGGTAATGCGCGCCGCCGCAATGTGCGCACGAAGTCCTGAGCCTTGCGCCTCACGCGGGGCGTTGTCATAGAAATAGTCCAGCCCCGCCTCGCCAATCGCCACGCATTTAGGATGCGCGGACAGCGCCACTATTTCCTCCGCCGGAATGCCAATTTCTTCATCGGCATTGTGCGGATGTGTGCCAACAGAATGAAACACAGTGGCAAAACGCTCAGACACAGCGCGGATTTGCTCGATTTTGCGAACCCGCGTGCATATGGATACCAACAACCCGACACCGGAATCGCCAGCGCGGGCTACGATTGCGTCCAGTTCTTCCGCAAAGTCCGGAAAATCCAGATGGCAGTGGCTATCGACGAGCATTTAGTGATCCGTTAGTCTTGGTTGGTTTGGCTATCCCGAGCTTCTCCAATTTTGCGAAAATGTCATTCTGAAGCTTGCGGAAGTCTTTAGGCTTTACCCAATGGCAAGTTCCGTATCCGTCTGAGACCCCAATCTGATAGAACTCTGCAAGGTTCCAAGATTCTGCGTTCAATGGCAATACGAATGTGACGCTATCACCAACTGGAACCCGTTGATTTTTTGCTGAGTTCCCTAAATGGGCATAGTCAGGATAAATAAACGCCGATTTATGCCCCCTTACGCGACGGTCAAACCAACTTGGTCGAGCGTAAATTACTCCAATTCTATTCTCACTTGGACCCAGATTGAGTGCATCGATATGTACGTCAGGTCCGATAGTTTTGTTTTCGCTTACGTAGATATTTTTAATGGCAGCATCAACACGGAACTTCGGGCGGCGGATTACGTCCTTATAAACAGTCCACCCAGCAATAAACACAGATATGCAAAGCGAGACCAGTGAAAGGATTGTTGGGAGACCGATGTTGGGTGACATAGCTACGCAATATTTTCCATTGTTGCCTCAACATAGCGCGGAAACACACCTGTCGGCGTTGGCAGCAGTGTTCCGGCAACAAGCGCACCGGCATCACCGGCAAATGTGAAGTCACGCCGGTCTGCGGGCACGGCCACCAAATCCAGCAGCTTTGACGCTGATTCAGGCATATAAGGCTGGCACTGAATGGCCGCGCGGCGCACCACTTCCGCCGTCACATAAAGCACGGTAGCCATGCGGTCGGGGTCTGTCTTCTTCAGCGCCCAAGGCTCTTGGCCCGCGAAATAGCGGTTTGCCTCGGCTACCACTGCAAATGTCGCGGCAAGGGCCAAGTGAATCCCCTGCTCGGCCATCGCCGCCCGAGCCGTCACCATCGCCTCATCGGCCATCGCTAAAATGGCTTTGTCTTCATCCGAAAACGCAGATGAAGTCGGCACCACAGCATCGCAATTCTTGGCGATCATAGACAGCGAGCGCTGCGCTAAGTTACCCAAATCATTAGCCAAATCCGCATTGGTGCGATTAACGATTGCCTCGTGGTTATAGGAACCGTCCTGCCCGAACGGCACTTCGCGCATGAAAAAATAACGCACTTGGTCCAGCCCGTAGCGCTCCACCATCGCAAACGGATCGACGACATTGCCGACCGACTTCGACATTTTCTCGCCCTTGTTGAACAGGAACCCGTGCGCGAAAACGCGCTTGGGAAGTTCAACGCCAGCCGACATCAAAAACGCCGGCCAATAAACAGCGTGGAAGCGCAAAATGTCTTTGCCGATGATATGCGTCGCCGGCCAGTAGCGCCAGCGTGTCGCTTTCATATCAGGATAGCCCGCCGCAGTAATATAGTTGGCTAGCGCATCCACCCAGACATACATCACATGACCGTCATTACCGGGAACCTTAATGCCCCAGTCAAACGTCGTACGTGAAACCGACAAATCGCGCAGGCCGGATTTTACAAAACTGGCCACTTCGTTGCGCCGCTCATTGGGGCCAACGAAATCCGGATTGCTTTCGTATACCGCCAGCAGCCTGTCGCCATAGGCTGAGAGCCGGAAATAATAGCTCTCCTCCTCCACCCATTCCACGGGCGATCCCAGCGGCTCGCGACGCACACCATCTTCGCCCAGCGTGGTTTCGCCTTCGTCGAAATAAGCCTCTTGGCGTACCGAATACCAGCCGCCATAGGTGTCGGGATAAATGTCGCCATTGGCGACCATCTTGTCCCATAGCGCTTGGCAGGAAACCTTATGCCGCTCTTCCGTGGTGCGGATAAAATCGTCATTGGAGCAGTTCAGAACGCTCAGCATTTTTTGAAAAACGGCCGAGTTTTTATCCGCCAATTCGAGCGGCGTGATGCCTTCCTTCACAGCCGTCTGCTGCATTTTCTGGCCATGTTCATCAGTGCCGGAAAGGAAGAAAACATCCTTACCGTCCAGTCGCTGGAACCGCGCCAAAACGTCCGTCGCAATCGCCGTATATGCGTGGCCGATGTGCGGAACGCCGTTGGGATAAAAAATCGGAGTGGTAATATAAAAGCTATCGCGCATGTGTTTATTCATAGGTCCAAATCTATACTGCTGTGTCCTTAGAACATGTTTGGCAAAAGGGGAAACCGGATTTGTGAATTCAGCGCGGTATCAATTTATGGACGATATGTAATGCCTCCAAAACAGTCTGGCGCTTATCCAGATTGAAGCGGTTGCTTTCTCTGAGTTTGGCGGAAAGGTCCGCATGAGTTTCGGCAAGTTTGGCGGCCCCACCATCGCCTGCCATCGCTGCTTTGGCGGCGGCATCCGATATCAATGTCAGCAAGTGCTCACATATAAGGCAGAACAGTGGTTCAGCCTCACGGACACTCAAAGCCTCACCAATTTTGCCAGCGCTGACGCCATTGAATTTTGTTGTGCCAAGAACACCGTCCACCGCATTGATAATTTCTAGTCCCCCGCCTTGGGCAAGCATTGCTGCGACGCGCGGGCTGCCTTGAGCAAGCTCGACCAGTCTTCCGGCACTTTGTCGCACTGTTTGCGCACCGTTTTCGTATCCATCCCGCGCGTTTCCCGTATCAACCCCGATATGATTTAGAGCGTCCAGCATAGCCTCACTTTCGAGAGCTTTGAATTTCACGCTAAGACAGCGCGAGCGGATGGTGGGCAGCAAACGGCCTGAAGAATGAGCAATCAGCATGAACAAAGTATGCGGCGTAGGCTCTTCCAAATTCTTTAAAATGGCATTGGCAGCGCTCGCATTCATGTCGTTAACAGGATCAACAATGATAATCCGGTAGCCATTTCCGGCTACGGTACGCGAGAGAAAATGCCCGATGCGTTTTGTCTCGTCGAGAGTCAATTGTGTTTTATGTTTGCCGGTTTTGACATCCAATGGCCGTGTTAGGTGCAGCACTTGGGGGTGCACGCCGAGCACAATCTGGCGCATATCCGGGCTGTCTGAATCGTCTGGTAAATTGGCAGAAGCATCAGAAAAGTCTGTATTTTTAATGAGATAGCGGGCGAAGAGAAATGCCAACGAGGCCTTGCCAATACCGGTGGGGCCGTCAAACAGCAGCGCATGGTGCATTTTGCCGGAGCGGTAGAGGTCAATCAAAAAGCTGGTTTGCGTTCCATGTCCGAACACGCGGGTCGCCTGCGAAGGCGCAGGAAACCCCGGCAGACTGTCATGATTTTGCGGCACATCAAGTTCGCTCATTACCCTGCCCTTTGACGTTACCCAGTCGTAAATTCACTAGCGCTAGAATATCCGCAGCAATAATGCCTTGATCTTGATTTGCATCAATCACCACGCAGCGCCCCGGCTCACGCTTGGCAATGGTCAAAAACCCATCGCGGCGCTTTTGGTGCATGGCAACCGTCTCTTTCTCAAACCTATCCGCCGGCCCTGCCCGCCGAATAGCGGCGCGTTCAAGGCCAATCTTCGGGTCTATATCCATGATAATTGTCAGGTCAGGCACCATTCCATTGATAGCAAGCAGTTGAAGTTGCTCAACAAATTCATAGTTCAACGCCCCGCTCATGCCCTGATAGACGCGGCTGGAATCGGCAAAGCGATCACAAATCACAGTTTTTCCAGCTGCCACGGCAGGGCGTATCACCTGCTCTACATGATCGTTGCGCGATGTCGCAAAGAGAATGGCTTCCATCTCAGCGCCAAAAGGCTCCGCCATTCCGCTTAAAATAACATGCCGCACGGCCTCGGCCCCCGGTGACCCGCCCGGTTCACGGGTCATCACAACATCTTGACCCAAGGTTTTCAATGAGGCCGCGAGCGATGCCATTTGGGTGGATTTACCAGCACCCTCGCCGCCTTCAAATGTGATAAAAAAACCGCTCAAATCGCCCTCAAAACACTGGTTCGCCAGCCCTGTACCGAGATGCGCTATTGCGGTATGCCTTATTAGAGCGAACGAATCCAGCCTGTCATTAATTCTGACGCCGCGCTTGTAGCTCTCTGAAACAGGGTTCCAACCGGAACATCTTCCAAGGCCACCAAAGGTGTTTCTTGAGTTAAGGCTTCGCCAACATACACCTTAAGTGTACCGATTTGTTGACCTTTTTCAATAGGTGCCATGATTGGGCCGCGATAAGAAACACGCGCTTTCAACTTATCTTTATTTGCCGTCGGTATTAAAACTGAAACGGGCACAGTCGTACCCACTTTTACGCTTGAGTTGGAACCGCCAAAAACAGATGCATCGCCCATCGATTCATTTGCAGCATAAAGCGGGATGCTGGAAAAGGCGCTTGCACCCCAATCCAGCAGTTTACGTGATTCTTCAGAGCGCTCACGCTCACTCGCCATGCCACTCATTGCTACGAAAACACGCATATTATTGCGTTGGACTGAGCCAACAATGGCGTATCCAGTTTCCTCTGTGAAACCGGTTTTCATGCCATCCGCGCCAATATCCATAGATAACAACGGATTGCGATTGCGCTGTGTGATTTTATTCCAGGTAAAGTCGGGCTCGGAGAAAATTTTATATTCCTCCGGATATTCCTTCCAAATATGCTTTGCCAACATTGCAAGCTCCCGCATTGTCACTTGTTGACCAGCCGCCGGTAACCCGGTCGCATTTTTGAAAATTGATTTGCTCATGCCAAGCTCTTTGGCGCGGTCATTCATTAAAGTCGCAAAACTAGCTTCGGAACCGGCAAACCCTTCCGCAATAGTAATACAAGCATCGTTTGCCGACTGAACGATGACAGCACGAATGAGATCTTGCAGCGGGATAACCGAATCAAGCTTGGCAAACATTGTGGATCCGCCAGACATTGCGCCGCCAGTGCGCCAGGAATTTTCACTGACTTTGAATGTGTCGCTCAAAGAGCGGCTACCGTTTTTCAACGCATGAAACACCAGCTCGACTGTCATAAGCTTTGCAAGAGATGCCGGAGGGATCGGCGTATCAGCATCTTTTTCAAACAGCACAGTGCCTGTTTGCGCATCAATCATGAATGCGGTTTTTGCTTTTGTTTCAAATAGTTGAGCGCCCGCACAGGTGAGTAGTGAAACAGAAAAAATAGCGGTTAAGATAAAACAAAATGCAGCGCGCGACATGGTCATTCCCCGATCTACAACCCATTTATCGCATCAATTGACGACCTTCAGCTTTGAAGCGATATAATAAGTTCTGCCAAGTCCGGCACTAGCGCACGACAAAAGCATCAACATAACCGTTTTTCCAAACGGCTTTTAGAACGTCATCAGTCTTTTGATTGGACTTGGCGACGGCATATATCTCAACGTTACCATCTTGGCTTTTTTCAGCCGAAATGATGGCTACTGATGACAATGATAGTTTAAGTTTAATAAAATTAGCTTTGGTGTACGAGCCGATCAGAATGCGCTCTGCGTCGCCACTTTGTTTCCACGCCTTAATAGTAGACTGCGTAAGGCCCATAACCATAAATGCGGGGGCCGTTCTGTTTGCTACAGAAATGCGCGAGTCCGCATAACCGCTTAGGAGGCCGCTCCTCAAATCGCCTTGCACGGACGGCGCACACAGTTCGCCCGACAAGCACTCTTGCGGGCGATTAATAGGCAATGGTCCACTTTGAGGCAGTTGAATGCCCGCATCGGCAGCAAAAGGATTATATGGTAGCTGCTGCGCCGAAAGGCGAACCGCCGCGATACGCCCTTCATCTGACGCCAAACTAAGCACCGGCTGAACATCTGAAGTCTGGCCATTCGTCAGGGCTTGAGCATTCATAGCAACCATAATATCCTGCTGACCGGGAATTTGCGGCTCGCCCCTGCCCGGCTGGTATGATGCCAGTAGATACGCATCGTCATCGCCGTTTACGGGTGCGCGTCCAACATATTGAATATCGACTTGCGCAATGCCGGAACCAGTGTAATCCAGCATTTCGGCAGCTCTACGAGAAAGATCAATCGCCCGACCATTGGCGTAAGGCCCGCGATCATTCACCCGCACTATAACGGAATTGCCATTGGCTCGATTAGTAACCCTGGCATAGCTGGGCAGCGGCATCGTCGGGTGCGCCGCTGACAGCATGTTCATATCATAGACTTCGCCATTGGCAGTCAAACGACCATGAAACGCATCGCCATACCACGAGGCAACGCCCGTTTGATGAAAATTAGGATCTTGTTTCGGATAATACCATTTACCACGCACTTGGTAAGGCTTGCCAACTTGATCGCGCCCGCCACCACGGGGCAAGCGCTTCATATGGCTCATTGACGTGGTCGCCATTGCGACACTCACAACGCGTGGGCTGGCCTTAACGCCATAGACCTTTTCAGAAAAATACTCGTTTGACTTGGATTTCTTAAGATAAGACACCTTGGGATCGCTTGAGGCGCAAGCCGTTAGCGCAACCGCCGAAGCGCATAGCAGCCAAAGAACCCGCATCTGCGCACCAAGCTTCTCATCCTCGCGATTAAAAATATTCATATGATGCTAATTCCCCGACAGCCCATATCACTTATGCCCCGAAACAAAAATTTATGGTCGCATATGTATGTTTACTGCACACATATTCTTTATTGATGAATTAAAAAATTGTGGCAACACGGCGACATAAACAAGATGACGCACCATTTCGCTGTGCTTTATGCCTGTTTTATCCAGAAATTTCTGCCGATCCGGTGTAACCATCATCGCGACGCCAGTTTAGCCTGTTCGGCGCGGCCAATTGCAGCTTAAAACAAAATGTCTGGCCTTTGTACCAAGTCGGAAATTTCTGGCAAAGCTGGTTGTCGGCTATCCACCATTTGCCTGTCTCCTTGGGTGCAAAAAACTTCGACAATCCAACGCTACTGCCATCGCCAGTCACCCGGCCATTACTATTATAAAATAGTGGAAATTCTAATCCCACACTGGATAGCACCACCCTTTTTCCGGTTATTTTGGCCTTAATATCACCACCACTCATATCCCCGGCAAATGAGGGTGACATGATCAGACCAAGTAGGCTGATAGCTTTTAGCTGGTTTAACAGAATGTTATTTAAATTCACGAGTTATATCCCCTTGCGTATGGATTTAAAGATTACAGTTGAGAATTACGAACCTCACCCCACTTGGATTATCAGTTGAAATTGAGCAAATGCAATATTTGAAGAATTCGTGCAATTTCAGCCTTGATAGCGCGACAGTTTCTCGCCATAAGCACCCACGAAGGAAGGGTGTCCGAGTGGTTTATGGATCCAGTCTTGAAAACTGGCGTGCGGGGAACCGTACCGTGGGTTCGAATCCCACCCCTTCCGCCATGATATAACCATAAGATATTGTTTTAATTAGATATTTATTTTTGAACTGATTGACGCCCCCACTTTTACTCCCATTGGATGCGTCTGTAATGGCGGTTTCTTAGTTGCTTTGTCGCATACGCATGGCTTCAATCATGCCCTTGGACACATCGCCGGGGAAACACATAGGCGATGCGCCGCCCGGCCTTGAATATGCGCTTCGCCTGCCACAACTGCGACCGGCACGATCCCTATTGTAAGGGCAAGGGCAATTGCCGGAATAGATTGCTAGTGATGCAGCTATGATTTTCTGGATTATTACGGCGTCGGAGATTGTCGGCATTGTGACTGAGGGCTTCGGCGGTGGTTTCTTTGCTGTCTCGACCGGCTTCTTTGTTTTGTCCGGTGGTGCATCCACAAGCAAGCGGCTTGAAACCCATCCCTCTTTGCGGGAAACCGGGTCTCTCACCTTTGTCCAGTCGCCTTTAACAGCCATCATCTCGACTTCTTGTCCGGTTTTGAGGCGGTCCAAGATTGCGCTCTTTTTCGCTGGACTGGCGCGCAATGCGACCTTGTTGCCTTTCACATAGACCGTTTTGGTAGGTGGTGCTTTGGGTTGCTCTACAACTAGCGGCGTAACGTCTTGTGCCACCGCTTGGCTTTGTTCTGACACGGCAGGCGGTGGAATTGGTTCGAGGTGGCTGGAAGCGTCGGGTCGGCCCAATAGCCACCAAATCGTCAAAGCGCCTATAGCCAGCACCCACCTCTGCTTCATGTAATATACCCGCCGCCCGATATCTACTCGCGATGGCAAACTCTTGCAAAGTTTACATTGCCGTGCAACTCGTTTTGAGTGGGGTTGAACTGTGCGGGTGCGGTTAGATGGACTCTGTTGAAACGCTGCTTGCCCGCTTTGACGGCAGTGAACAAAATGAAATCAACCTTCGCCGGGCCCTTTTGAGGGCAACGAGGCACATTGACCCTGAATCTCCTTTGCGTCCGCAAATCGACGAATTTGTAGGTGATATTCAGATTGTTGCTCTGTCCGTTCGCATCGGTGGAGAACTAAGTCTTGCCAGAAATTGGTTGTTGCGAAAGTGGGATGAGTTGGCTGTTCTGGTCCAAAGTGTGACGGTGCATTAAGGCCGGGAACTCACCTATTGGAGAAAGTGGCGCGAATACGTAGCGCCTCTAATTCCGCAACTTGCTTATCACATTCTCTGTCTCATCATTGGCAATCGCACCACGCATTTGATTGACGCAAAGCGATATCACCGCAAGACAAACCTGTTGTTGCGATGCGCCACGCGTCATGGCCTTGTTGATTAGCTTCTGGAGGTCAGATTCAATTGCCGCTTCTAAGTCGATATCAAAATCCAAGCTCTGCATTGCGCGCGCCCCTATCACCACGTTGAATGATGTTTCTCTGCAAAGTAACCGGCCTTTACCCACTGGTAAGGGTCGGTTCCGAACAGATCAGCGTCAACCAACTCGCCCTAGCCTTTGCCGGTTCGTAGGCCAAGGTTACGCTGCGCCTTGATGTTGTCTTTGCTGGCAACGGCATTCGAACCCACCACAAAGGCTTGATAGGCGGATGAAAGCGCCGTGCCGAATCCTTCTGGCGTCATGTCTTGCATGAACGCGGGGGCCGTAGTGGAGATGAACCTATTGGATAGGCCGGGGCCAGCGATCTTTGCCCGGCGGGCGAAGTCAAAGAGTTTGCCGGTATCGAGTTCTTAGCCTTCAATTTGTGCAGCACGAACCATACCATCGATAATGTCGGCAACCTGTTGAATGCCCAAATCGCCCGCCGCGTTTGCACCAAGGTTGTCTATGCCGCGCAACATACGGCTCAATTCGTCTCCACTAGTGGATTGATCGCAACGAAGGAGTCCAGATTTGGATTCCCTTGTTTTGCTGGATGTGCGATTCAGGGTTATGCGCACAGGAATTGAGTTCACCG
>JAYVRA010000013.1:0-11190 GCA_043776635.1 Phyllobacteriaceae bacterium | reverse complement strand
ACCCGCAACTTGATTTCATATTGACGCATCGCCTTGCGTGACACACACTGCGCCCCCTTTTAACCAAACCAACTGCTATGCCTGCAAAAATCTACACTCCTTGTAAGCCACTAGTGCGCACCAATTTCCACCCCGCCTCGCCGTCATTCCGGACAAGCGCAGCACAGATCCGGAATCCAGAGCCGTGAGGGTGGACCAGGAAGCAGGACTATTCTTAACGCATGACAAAAAAACGAATAATTATATCAGCGGTTTAACACCGTCATAGCATCTGCATCACCACCACCACCTCCGTCCGTCGACTACCGTCGACACCTTCACTGCAAGGGGGAAGGCTGAGAGGCGTGGTGATAATGCCGGATGGAGTTATTTTCGAACCGCAGCGGCCCGCAAATCATCAATAGCTTTGCGATAACCCGCCTCTCCTTTGGCACTGAATATCGCAGAACCGGCAACGAGAACATCAGCACCGGCATGAACCACCAATGGTGCGGTTTCCACCGTCACGCCGCCATCAATTTCAATATGGATAGGCCGTACGCCGATCATCGCCTTTACACGCTTCACCTTTTCGACAACTGAGGGAATGAACGCTTGGCCACCAAACCCGGGGTTGACAGTCATCAGCAAAATGAGATCGACCCGGTCCAGAACATATTCAATCACGCTTTCCGGCGTGCCGGGATTGAGCGAAACACCGGCTTTTTTTCCTAAATTTCGGATTTTTTGCAGCGTACGATCAAGATGCGGTCCGGCTTCTGCGTGAACCGTGATGATGTCCGCACCAGCGTCAGCGAAGGCTGCCAGGAACGGATCCGCTGGCGCAATCATCAAATGACAATCGAAAATTGCCTTCGTACGCGCTCGAATCGCTTTGATAATAGGGGGGCCAAAAGTGATGTTTGGAACAAAATGTCCGTCCATAACATCCAAATGAATCCAATCTGCACCGGCACGGATGACGGTTTCCACTTCGTCGCCAAGCTTCGAAAAGTCTGACGCAAGCACGGACGGAGCGATAAGAAGTGTATTCGACATAATACTTGCACCTTAGGGTCTGGACCTGTTAATTTTGATGAAATGGCAGGCGAATGGCGAAACTATGCAACGAAAACAGTGCAGGGCGGGCCGTGGCCCGTTCAAACTGTTTGACGCCGCAGAGTGAAGCCGGTTGCCTGTTAGTACCAAAATCAGGCGCTTTCCGGCGATTGCGTTGTCGCAAAGGCTTAAAAATGCCCGCATTTCCTGCGCCTTCTCTCCTGGCACTCACCAAAAATCACCTCGACCATTTCGTTAAAATTCACAGGTCCAGACCCTAGACCAACTATTTTGGTTTCGAGCATCCCGGAATTAAAGTCAATTAGGAATAAATTTACATATTAGAATGTAAGTAATAACTAACTTTTATCTACAGTTTAGTAATATATTTCAATCATAAGGCGTGTATCGGGGCATTCGAATGATTAGTAAGTTGAAGACTTTATTGAGCACAACATTTCCAAAAATATCAATTGGCGGCAAACATGTTGCTGCAAACCAAATTGAACCCTCTATGTCAACAGCCGAGAGAATTGGGCCCAATCGTATTCTGTTTAATGCCCGCTTGGATGCATTGCCGAACCACAAGTCACTCGGCTACATTGGACTGGGTGTTGTGTTTCGCGGTTTCGCATTCGGTAAGTCCGGGGAGGAGGCGGTAGTTGTGTGTGTGTTGACCGGTGATAACAACTATGGACCAAATGATGAGGCAATTCTCGAAAAACGGGCGACCCTCCTCGTGAAACAAGAAACGAAGGCTCTGTCTATTACATTTGTTGATAGTGAAGACCGTGTTCACAAACGTGAGCTTATTAAGATAAAATGAAAATTAAAGCGGAGCCTTGCGACCCCGCTTCACCCGTCATTAAATTGAAGTCACCCCGCGGCAACAACCGCCCGCTTGGCCATCACTTTGATAAGCGCCGCGCGATACTCTGGCGTGGCATGCATATCGCCCATCAAGCCTTTAGACTCCACGTTAACGCCATCAATCGACGCTGCATCGAACTTCATATCGAGCGCGTCTTCCATCCCTGTGTGACGGAACACGCCGCCTTCTCCAGCGCCGGTTACAACCACGCGAACGCCATCCTTATCCTTGGCGACAAACACACCTGCCATCGCATAACGCGAGGCTGGATTGGGAAACTTGGAATAGGCAGCTTTTGCAGGCGCAGTGAATTCAATCGCCGTCACCACTTCGCCATCCTTCAAAGAGGTCTCAAACAGACCTTTAAAGAACTTATCCGCCGGTATTGAGCGCTTGTCTGTGACAATTATGGCGTTCAATGCCAGCATGGCGGATGGATAATCCGCTGCCGGATCATTGTTAGAGATAGACCCGCCGATTGTGCCACGGTTGCGCACGTGCGGGTCGCCGATATGGCTGGCGAGCGAGCAAAGTGCAGCGCAGACCTTGGCAAGTTTCTCATTGTTGGCGACATCGGAATGCGTTGTGCCCGCGCCGATGGACACGTTTTTACCCGAGATTTTGATGCCCTGAATATCCGCCATGCGGCTAATATCCACCAGATCCGTTGGCGCGGCGAGGCGCTGTTTCATGGTCGGGATCAACGTCATGCCACCGGCAAGAATTTTCGAGTCTTCGCTTTTTTTGAGCAGCTTTACAGCATCTGCGACAGAGGAGGCGCGATGATAATTGGTCTCATACATAGTATCTTCCCCTTACTTAACGGCTTGCAACGCATTCCAAACCGCAAGCGGCGTGGCAGGCATTGTCAGATTATTATTGCCGATAGCATCCGTGATGGCGTTGATAAGCGCTGGCGGCGAACCAATCGCCCCCGCCTCACCACAGCCCTTAATGCCAAGCGGATTGCTCGGGCTAAGCGTTTCGCTGGTGGAAACCGCAAAACTCGGCAGGTCACTGGCGCGTGGCATACAATAATCCATGAACGAAGCCGTCAGCAGCTGGCCGGATTTATCATAAACCGCGCCTTCCAGCATCGCCTGGCCAATGCCTTGCGCGATGCCACCATGAACCTGGCCTTCCACAATCATCGGGTTGATAATGCGGCCAAAATCATCCGCCGCAACAAATTGGATAATCTTGGTAACGCCGGTTTCAGGGTCCACTTCCACTTCGCAGATGTGGCATCCAGCCGGGAAGGTGAAGTTTGACGGGTCGTAAAACGCGCCTTCTTTGAGGCCCGGCTCCATGCCGGCAGGTAGATTATGCGCGGTGTAGGCAGCAAGCGCCATCTGGAACCACGGCACTTTTTTGTCTGTACCGGCAACTTTCAACTCGCCGTTTTCAATGATGATGTCGCCCTCATCGGCCTCCATCAAATGCGCGGCGATCTTCTTGGCCTTGGCTTCAACCTTGTCCAGGGCTTTAACAATAGCCGACATGCCGACCGCGCCGGAGCGCGAGCCATAGGTACCCATGCCCATTTGCACCTTGTCAGTATCGCCGTGAATGACCGAGATATTGCCGCTCGGGATACCAAAACGTTCAGACACCAGCTGGCCAAACGTGGTTTCATGTCCCTGCCCGTGGCTGTGCGACCCGGTGAGGATTTCGACCGTGCCAACGGCATTCACCCGGACTTCGCCGGATTCCCACAAGCCCACGCCGGCGCCAAGTGAACCCACAGCGGCAGACGGCGCAATGCCGCACGCCTCAATGTAGCAGCTCATTCCGATGCCGCGCAACATTCCGCGCGAGGCGGCTTCCTTCTTGCGCTTGGCAAAGCTGTCATATTTGGCAGCCTTGGTGGCAGCATCCAGCGACATATCAAAATCACCGGCATCATAACAAAGCACGACCGGCGTTTGGTGCGGGAACTGACGGATAAAGTTCTTACGTCGCAGCTCCGCCGGATCAACTCCAAGCTCACGTGCCGCTGTCTCAATGAGGCGCTCAACAGTGTACGTCGCTTCAGGACGACCGGCGCCGCGATAGGCATCCACCGGTGCCGTATTGGTATAAACCGTGCGCATGTTACAGTGAACAGCCGGAATATTATACTGGCCTGATAGCAGCGTAGCGTGGAGATAGGTTGGCGTCACAGACGAAAACAGCGACATGTAAGCGCCAAGATTGGCGATTGTGTCGGTCTTCAGGGCCAAAATCTTATGGTCCTTATCCAGCGCGATTTCAGCATGGGTCACGTGATCGCGGCCATGGGCGTCGGTTAAAAACGCTTCGGTCCGGTCAGAATTCCATTTGACAGGAACGCCGGTTTTCTTTGAGGCCCACAGGCAAACGATTTCTTCCGGATAGATGTAAATCTTTGAACCAAAACCACCGCCAACATCCGGCGCGATAACGCGCAGTTTATTTTCCGGCGCCACATTATAGAAGGCACTCATCACGAGACGCGCAAGATGCGGGTTCTGCGATGTGGTCCAGCAGGTGTAATGCTCTTCCGCCGCATCATAAAGACCCAGCGCCGCGCGTGGCTCCATCGCATTCGGCACAAGTCGGTTGTTCACAATGTCCAGCTTGGTGACATGGGCCGCGACTTTGAACGCCGCCTCCACTTCCGCGCCATTGCCCAATTCCCAATCGAAAATCAGATTGCCCGGCGCTTCGGGGTGAAGCTGCAACGCATCAGCCTTCAGCGCATCAACGGCGGACGAAACGCCCTTCTTTTCCTTGTAGGTGATGTTGACCTGCTCAGCCGCATCGCGGGCCTGCGCCTTGGTATCCGCAACAACCACCACAACAGCGTCGCCGACATAGCGAACAGTATCAACCGCCAACGGCGACCACGCGCCCATGCGCATTGGCGTGCCGTCCTTGGAATGGATCATCCAGCCACAGATAATATTGCCAATGCCATCGGCCTTCAGCTCTTTGCCCGTGAGCACGCCGATAATGCCCGGCATCCCTTGGGCCTTCTTGATATCGATTTTCATAATGTCAGCAAACGCATGGGGCGAGCGCACAAAATGCGCGTGTTTCATGCCTGGCACCGTCATATCATCAGTGTAACGGCCCTTGCCTGTGATGAAGCGCTTATCTTCTTTGCGCAGCACACTGGCGCCAATTCCTTCAATACCCATTTTTCAGTTCCTCCCGAAAATTGTATTCAGCTGTTGCAAGTTACGTAAGGGGACACGGAAGCGCAGGCGCAATGCCAACACTCCCGTTCGCTACCTCAAGCTGCCTTCTTCTTTGAGCTTTTACTCATCTTTTTAGATGCATCGAGCACCGCTTTGACAATGTTATGATAGCCGGTGCAGCGGCAGATATTGCCTTCCAGCCCGGCACGGACAGTGGCCTCGTCCAACCCATCCGGATGGCGGTTGATAATATCCACTGAGGCCATTATCATGCCCGGCGTACAAAAACCGCACTGAAGCCCATGGTTTTCATGGAATGCGACCTGTACCGGATGCAGCGTCGCGCCATCGGCCAAGCCCTCAATGGTCATGATGTTTGTGCCCGTCGCCTGCACAGCCAGCATGGTGCAAGACTTCACAGCCTTGCCATCAACATGGATAACGCATGCGCCGCACTGAGATGTATCGCAACCAACATGGGTTCCGGTGAGCAATGCGTTTTCGCGGATAAACTGCACCAACAATGTGCGGTCTTCGACGTCTCCAGCCACTTTGCGGCCATTGATATTTAATTCAATTTTCGACATTCATGTTCCTCCTCATGGACGTGCCAATTATAATCTCAAGCGACGGGCGTACCCGCAATGTCTGCAAACTTACCGAAAAACTCATCAGCCAGTTTCTTTGATGTGGAAACAATAAGACGCGCGCCAAGCTGAGCTATCTTGCCGCCAACATCCGCGTTCACATTATAGGTGAGTGTTGTTGCGCCGGCATTATCAGCCAAATGAACTTTAGCCGCGCCCTTGGCAAAGCCGACAATGCCGCCCTTGCCTTCGCCGGTGATGGTGTAGCTTTCCGGTGCGACTTTGTCAGACAGCGTAACTTCGCCATTGAACTTTGCTTTGATGGGGCCGATTTTCAAAACAACTGCGGCTGCAAAAGAGTTTTCATCGTCAGCAGTCAATTCTTCGCAGCCGGGAATGCATTCCTTCAGCACAACCGGATCATTCAAAAGCGCCCAGACACGCTCCCGTGGGGCCGCAATTTCATACTCTCCGCTTATTTCCAAACAACAATCCTCCCAAATGTTGGACGAAGAATGCACGGAACATAATTAGCTTGAAATTGTACTTTCGGTCGCTTTCACCAACTTGGCGAGTAGCTTGTGCCAAAGACGCATCAACTCTGGACAAAAACCGCAGTTTGCCGCATTGGCATCAAACTTGAGCATTGGGCCGAACAAATGAAACCACCTTTAACCTTGGATGAATTGCGCGCAGCGGTCGGCACAGAAGTCGGACTGTCGCAATGGCGCGTCGTTGACCAAACCATGATCGACAAGTTCGCGGACGCCACCGACGACCACCAGTTCATCCATGTCGATCCTGAGCGTGCAAAAGCCGAAGCCCCCTTTGGCGGCACAATTGCGCATGGATTTCTAACGGTCGCGCTATTATCAACATTTGCCTTTGAGGCCCTCCCCGGCATTGTCGGCGCAACGATGGGCATCAACTATGGCTTCGATAAGTTACGCTTTTTAACGCCCGTAAAATCCGGAGCCAAAGTCCGCGCCCGCTTTAAACTAGCCAGCGCCGATATCCGCAAATCCGGCCGCGTGCTGAATACTTACGAAGTGGCGCTGGAAATTGAAGGGTCTATCAGTCCTGCGTTCAAGGCGACATGGCTGACGCTGGCGGTGGTGGAGATGGGGGAGTAGGACCAATGGATTCCAACGAACTCCGCAAAGAACTTATGGCGGACCCAAGATTTGTTGAAGCCTATGAAGCACTTGCGCCCAAATTCGCTGCAATTAAGGCCCAAGTTGAAGTGCGCCGCACATCGCGCCTGTTGGCAGAGGAGGCTAAGGCTACCAACCAAGCTAAGCCACGCTGTCCCGCGCCGCGTCCGTCAAATATGTGAACATATAATCCGAAAATGACCGCCAGCATTCCACGCGGAACATTTGGCGGTCTTTGCGGTAAATTACCACTTCAATCTTGCCCAAAAGCGTGCGCGAGACTGAGCCTGCTGGAAACACTGCTTCCGACAAATTCTGCGGGCAACCCGCTGACAATGTGGCTTCCGCATTTGCGCCCGTCACCATCACAGCCGTGTTGCGCTGCGAGACATCGACGGCGGAGTGCAGGACTTTTGCTTTTGCGCATTCGGCAACCATATTCTTGCCCGCCTCATCCAAAATCAGCCATTCATCCGGCCCGAGCCAGAAGGCGGTGCGCGTGCCGGAAACGGTGCTGGTTTTAGGTTTGACAGGCAGCGTCAAGCCGAATGCTTTGGATAAGGCAGCCACGGAATCCGGCCGTGCGCGCAGAGAAAGGCGTGACGCGGGTGCGGCTGGCGACAAGGCCACGGCGGATGATGCAGCCAAGCGGCCATCAAGCGGCTGGCGGGATTTCAAGTTGAGATCAGACATTGATACGTCCGCCTTCCTTATCATAAAACACAGCATCGCAGATTTCAGCTTCAATCACACGGTCCGGCATGGGGATGAAAACCGTCTGGCCCATTTTCTCAAAGCCACCAGCCACGAGCGCCATGGCTATCGAGCGATCACAATTTTCCGACCAGTAGGAAGACGTAACATGACCAACCATTTTCATCGGAATCGGTTGGTTTGCATTCAACACAATTTGCGCGCCTTCTTCCAGCACCGTCTTAGGATCTTTGGTCTTGAGGCCAACGAGCTGCTTGCGCCCCGTAGCCACCAGATCAACCCGCTTCAGCCCGCGAATGCCGACAAAATCCGGCTTGGATTTGGCAATCGCCCATGACAGCCCCGCATCCTGCGGCGTTACTGTGCCATCAGTATCTTGACCGACAATGATATAGCCCTTTTCCGCCCGCAAAATGTGCATCGCTTCCGTGCCATAGGGCGCAAGTCCCATTGGTGCGCCATGGGCATAAATCGCGTCCCAGACCGCCCGGCCATAGTTTGCAGGTACGTTCACTTCAAAACCAAGTTCGCCGGCAAACGTCATGCGGAACAGGCGGCAGGGCACGCCCATAAACTGGCATTCACGCACGCTCATATGCGGGAAGGCCTCGTTGGACATGTCCATACCGGTAACAAATGGCGCAATTATTTCCCGCGCCTTTGGCCCCTGCACAGCGATAACCGCCCACTCTTCAGATGTTGATGTGAGCCAGACGTTAAAGTCCGGAAACTCGGTCTGGAGATAGTCTTCCATGTGCGCCATCACGCGCGGCGCACCGCCCGTGGTCGTCGTCACATGGAAACGGTCTTCTGCGATGCGCCCGACTACGCCGTCATCATAAATGAAGCCATCCTCTCGCAGCATGATGCCATAGCGGCAGCGCCCGACGGCGAGTTTGTCCCACGAATTTGTATAGATAATATTCAAAAACTTCGCCGCATCCGGCCCGACAACTTCGATCTTGCCCAAAGTGGACGCATCGAACATGCCAGCGTTGCTGCGCACGTTTTTGCACTCACGGTCCACCGCCTGGTGCATGGTCTCGCCAGCTTGTGCGAAGTACCAGGCACGTTTCCATGTGCCCACATCTTCAAACACCGCGCCCATTTTTGCCGCGCTTTCGTGGCAAGCCGTGCGCCGTGTCGGGTCAAACAGCGGACCCTTGGCATGGTTCACAATTGTTCCAAATGAAACGGGCGTGTAGGGCGATCTGAAGGTCGTGAGGCCGACCTGCGGGATGGACTTGCCCAGCGCTTCAGCGGCAATAGCCAGTCCATGCATGTTGGATGTTTTGCCCTGATCGGACGCCATGCCATTGGTGGTGAAGCGCTTGACATGCTCGATAGAGTGCATCCCTTCTTGCACCGCCATGCGAATATCTTTGGCCGTAACATCGTTTTGGAAATCCACAAACGCTTTGACTGCAGTGCCAGTCCCTGCCCCCGGCGCGGCGCCGGACATGCCAAGCGAGGACGAGCCGCCGGACACTTTCGGCGCCTTGCCCTTGCCACCTGCTGCAATGGATTCCACCACCAGTTCACTCAAGTCTTCCGTGCCGTTGCATGCTCCAATCGACACAACATCCTGCGCCGCTTCGCCGGGCACGAAAATGCCCCGCACATCGTCAAATATCAGCTTGCCGCGAGACTGCGACCAAAGATGCACAGATGGTGTCCAGCCCGCAGAATTGAGCAGCGCATCCACCACGATCTGCCGTGTCGCGCCACCATCCACCGGCTGCACATGCATGGCATTGACCCGCAAGCGCCCGCCCGCTTTGATAACAGCGTGTCCGGCCAGAACCTCGATGCCAAGTTCCCCGGCTCTTGCCAGCAGCGCCTCGTCCACATCATTACGCACATCCACCAGCGCCGGCACATCAATACCCGCAGCCTTCAGCTCAAACGCCACGGCATAGGCGCTGTCATTGGCAGTATAAATGCCAACGCGGCTGCCGACAGCAACGCCATAGTGATTAAGAAACGTGCGCCCGGCAGACGCCAGCATCACGCCCGGACGGTCATTTTCGGCAAACACCATGTGGCGCTCAATCGCTCCTGTCGCCAGAATTACCTTTGCGGCGCGAACCTGCCATAGGCGCTCACGCGGCAAAGCCGCATCTGGATTAGACAAGTGCTCTGTCACGCGCTCAGCCAGTGCCACCATGTTTTGAGCGTAATAACCAAAGGCAGTCGTGCGCGTGAGAACCCGCACATTGTCCATCGCGCCCAATGCGGCAGCGACCTCAACAGCGAACGCCGCGCCGGACTTGCCGTCCACCGTGACATCAGCCTCATGCTTCAAAGCGCCTCCAAGGTCCGGCTGCTCATCAACAAGGATAACATCTTTGCCCGCCTCGCCCGCCGCTTTCGCAGCCAACAGGCCTGCTAATCCACCGCCGGCAATCAGCACATCACAATGCACGAAACGGTTGGCATAATGATCGCCATCGGCCTCAGTTGGCGCTTTGCCCAGACCCGCCGCACGGCGGATGAAAGGTTCATAAATTTTCTTCCACGCAAACTTCGGCCACATGAAAGTCTTATAATAAAACCCGGCTGCAAAGAAGGGCGAACCCAGCGAATTCACCGCGCCCGCGTCGAACTCCAATGACGGCCAGCGATTTTGGCTCGTCGCAACCAGCCCGTCATAAAGCTCCTGCACAGTCGCCCGCACATTCGGCTGACGGCGTACGCTGTCACGCGCAATTTCCATCAGCGCATTCGGCTCTTCCGCGCCCGCGCCAAGAAACCCGCGAGGGCGGTGATATTTAAACGAACGGCCCACCAGATGAATGCCATTGGCCAGCAAAGCCGAGGCGAGCGTATCGCCTTCGAGGCCAGTATAGCTTTGGCCATCAAATGTGAAGCGAATGGTTTTGGCAGGGGTCAATGCGCCCTTGCCTTGGATGCGATTAGCGCCGCTCATGCCGCATCTCCTTTTTTAGTTCTTGGTGCTTTGGTAGGGTTGGCTGGCATCAACCCATCAAGCGCAGGCTTAGGCTCACCCGCCTTGTAAACCAGAATAAACTTATCGCTCACCGTGTTGCGCACAGCATTGAAAAACCGCCCGCAGCCATGAATGTGCCGCCAGCGCTCGTAGTTCACGCCCTTCGGGTTTTCGCGAATATAAAGAAACTTTTCAAAGTCCTCATCCGACTGATTGGCAAGATCGCTGGAGCGGGCAACATGCGCCTCGCCCACGTTGCGGAACTCCAGTTCCGGACGGTCTTCTTCGCAATAAGGACAACGGATCAAAAGCATCACATTCTACCAATTCACTAGATGTTGACTAAACGTTTTCGGTTTTTTTCTGACCGTGCAAAAGCTCAACAAAAATATTTTCCGCTGATTGCTCAAGTCTTTTTTCTTTTTGTCGATAATGTGAGAACATCACCCCACAGACCGCGCAACTCCAAAACAGCATTATCCATTGGTGACTGAGCATACTCGGTATCAATACTGCTAATAGGAGCGGCGAACAGAAATATAGGAACGTAAACATCGGGGCCTTTACTATCGCCGGTGTTGGAGTGTCATGGGCTGCAAGCGTTTTTGCCTGTGATTGAGCTGACATCCAAATCACCCAATTTTCCACTTTTTTTTCTGCTAATTCCCTGTCCATCTTTTGCCTAATGCGCCACTGCCGCCGCTGCAGCTTCATC
>JAYVRA010000012.1:0-11248 GCA_043776635.1 Phyllobacteriaceae bacterium | reverse complement strand
GATGTTGCACATCGCTTGCCGGGCAATGGAGCCGCTGTCGTAGTGGCGCTGCCGTGAAGAACCTGTCCCATACTGCCTCCATCTCTCAGGCATCATGTGGAACACCTCTTAGCGGGACTATACACTCAGGGTCTGGACCTGTTAATTTTGACGAAATGGTCGAGGTGATTTTTGGTGAGTGCCAATGTCAAGGCACAGGAGCGAAGGCGCCGGGAAATGCGGGCATTTTCAAGCTTTTGCGACAGCGCAATCGCCGGAAAGCGCCCGATTTGGCACCAACAGGCAACTGACTTCACTCTGCGGCGTCAAACAGTTTAAACGTGCCTTAAGCCCGTCCTTCACTGTTTTCCTTGCATAGTTTCGCCATTCGCCTGCCATTTCGTCAAAATTAACAGGTCCAGACCCTAGTTAAGGCAACTGACGCTCACTCACGCAGCGCCGGTGACAACACCCACATAAGGCAGTTCACGGAACGCATGCGCGACATCCATGCCATAGCCGACAACAAAATAATCGGGGCAATCAAAGCCCACATATTCAGCGTTTAAATCCATAATCTGGCGGCGTACGCTTTTATCCAGCAATACAGCGACTGCGACGGATTTTGCGCCGCGCGACATCATCAAATCGCGCGTGAATTTAAGCGTCTTGCCGGACTCAAGAATATCATCGATCAGCAGCACATCGCGGCCTTCGACATGGCTGTCTATGTCACGCAGCACTTTAACATCGCCGGAGACCGTGCCCGCACCATAGCTGGACACCGTGATAAATTCGACCTCGGGCGACAGACCCGCATCATGCATTGCACGAATGAGATCGGCTGCAAACACAAATGAACCTTTAAGAATAGCGATGACCAGCAGGTCTTTATAATCATGACGGGCAATATCTTGAGCCAGTTCAAGATTGCGATCCGCAATTCGTTTGGCACTGAACAGTTCTTCGATTTTCTTACCGCGCACAATTGCCATGCTTCATCCCCCGACATTGAGGAATCGCTAATACAGGAGCACGTGTCCGCCGGAAACCCAAAAAACAACAAAAGCAGCGATCAACGTGAAAAACATGAACGAGGGAGTGAGTTGGTTAGGGTGAGTTGTGGCGGGCATACCCGTACCTTCTTCCCGCAGCAGAGATAAATGATCTGGACCAGCGGCACTTAAAGTATCAGGTAGTGATGGCGTGGATTTCAGAGGTGCGCCACGAGTGACCGTCTCAAATTCAGCATCGATGATATTGCCGCCCGCTAAAAAGCCCGCTGTTACACGTGGTTCGCCCGCGCTTGGTATCCAATTTGACGTAGCCATCATTCCGGCCCTTTTCTCTATCCTTAGTGATGGGTAAACGGGAATGGTTAAATTTTGCCAAACCTGTCAGTGATTCGGGCTCATCAAAGGCATACCGGCTGATATATTAGTAGCTCAGGAGACAAAAGTTTGATCCGCTTTGAAAATGTCGGGCTGCGCTATGGAATGGGGCCGGAAATCCTCAAGGATGTTTCGTTTCATATCAGACCAAAATCGTTTCAGTTTCTCACCGGCCCGTCAGGCGCGGGTAAGACAACATTGCTGCGGCTCTTGTTTTTAGCGCTCAAACCAACGCGCGGATTGATCACCGCGTTTGATAAAGATATTTCGACCATCACCGCGCAGGAATTGCCATTCTTGCGCCGCCGTGTCGGCGTGGTGTTTCAAGATTTCCGCTTGCTTGATCATTTGACCACATATGAAAATGTGGCACTGCCGCTTCGCGTTCGTGGCAAGGATGAGGCGACATACCGTAAAGATGTGGTTGAGCTGTTAAAGTGGGTAGGCCTCGGCGATCGCATCCATGTTTTGCCGCCAATCTTGTCGGGCGGTGAGAAGCAACGCGCAGCCATTGCCCGTGCGCTGATTGACCAGCCGGAAATGCTGCTGGCAGATGAGCCGACCGGCAATGTTGACCCGCCTTTGGCCCGCCGTCTGCTCCGCTTGTTTATGGAACTCAATCGTTCAGGCACATCAGTCGTCATCGCAACGCATGATTTGACACTGATGGACCAAGTTGAAGCGCGGCGCATGATACTTAATGGCGGGAGGCTGGAAATTCATGACTAAATCTCCCAAAGCCAGCCCGCAAAAAATACCACCGCTACCGGCTCCCGCTGAAGCTACAGAAGAAACTGACCGCAGACGTGCCCGTTTACCGAAATTTCCATTTGGAATTGGGAGCAATGGTCAGGCACCTATTGTTCCCGATGGTAATGTATCTTCAACGGCGCTGGTTTTTGTTATTGCTATCATGACGTTTCTGGCTTGCCTTACCCTTGGTGCTGTCACGGTCGTGCGCCAGACAGCCAGTTCCTGGCAATTGCAAATCGCCCGCGAGGCGACGATCCAAATCAAACCGGTCGAGGGTATGGATATGGAGGCCGCGCTCGAAACCGCGCGTGCCACCGTTTCAACATTTTCAGGCATCCGCAACGCTACAATTGTGGATAAGGATGCGACGGCAAGACTACTGGAGCCGTGGCTTGGCACGGATTTGAACTTGGATGAACTACCGGTCCCAAGACTTGTTATTGTCACCATTGATCCAACGTCACCGCCGGATTTCCCTGCAATCAAGCTGGCTGTTACCAAGGCGGTAGCCAGCGCAACGCTTGAGGATCATCGTAATTGGGTGGACAGATTGGTCGCTATGGCGCGAACGACGGTGCTGATCGGATTGGGTGTACTCGCACTGGTTTTAACTGCAACCGCGCTGGCCGTAATCTTCGCAACGCGCGGCGCGATGGCGGGTAATGGGCACATCATTGAGGTGCTGCATTTTGTTGGTGCTGAAGGAAAGTTTATCGCGGGCGAGTTTCGGCGCAGGTTTTTTCTGACCGGTATCAAGGGCGCATTGGCAGGAGGACTGGCGGCAATTTTGCTGTTTCTTCTCATTGGCTGGTGGTCATCGTCCAATTTGGCAACGCCGCAAGCTGACCAGGCCAACGCCTTGTTCGGCACATTCTCCATTGGTCGAAACGGATATTTGGGTGTGTTTGGAATTGTTGCACTGGTAGCAACAATAACGGCTGAAACCACACGGCTCACCGTCTTGAGTTATTTGGGCTCCATTGGCCGCATCAATAGTGACAATTGATAAATTGTTGAAATATGTATGGAATTCAAAGAGCTAAAATTCATATTCGCCTCGATTTAGGCCTGTTCGTTGCCCAATTTACCAGTTAGGATTCGTAATTATAGCGTCTAATAAGAACGTGGATAGAGATTGGTCAAACCAGTAAACAGCCGGGGAACAATCAGTGACGCAGGGATTGCCCCGCGCACCAAGCGACCCTTATGGCGGCGGATTGCCCGCTGGACCGGCCCTTTGATCTTACTTGCGCTGGTGATATTTCTCATTAGCTTTGCCGGCTTTGCCGAGCGTGTTTCGAGGATGAAAATTGACCCGCAGCTTGCTCCTGCCGACGCTATCGTGGTTTTGACCGGCGGGCAGGCGAGAGTGGAAACGGCGCTAAAACTGCTAAACAATCACAAGGGCAAACGTCTTTTGATCAGCGGCGTGAATATCGGCACCAGCCGTAGCGCAATTCAAGCCGCAACCGGAGCTGACCCTGTGTTGTTTTCATCACTGGTTGACATCGGCTATCAAGCAAAGGACACCGTTGGAAACGCCACTGAAACTGTGCTTTGGCTCAAGAAGAATGATTTTAAATCGGTGATTCTTGTTACCAATAACTATCATATGGGTCGCAGCCTTTTGGAACTGCGCCGCGCCGACCGTTCAATTAGCATTACGCCATACCCTGTTGTAAACTCGGACCTGTCCAATGGAAAATGGATGTTAAGTTCGCAGGCTATGCGGGTCTTGCTTGCTGAATATATCAAATATCTTGGCGCTGTCTCCCGCCGGGTCCTGCCGGTTCCGGCATCACTCGCCTCGATTATGCGGATATGATCGCTTGTTGCGCTGTCCATCAAAGGACGGCTATGATGAATAGCAAATCTGAACATCCAACATGTGCGTGCCTCTATGATTTTTCTTCGTTCGCTGATTTTCAACATTCTATTTTATATTAATTTAATCGTGAGAATGATTATTTTCATGCCGGTCTATTTTGCTGTAAGCCGCAAAAACGCTTGGTTTATTCCTAAAAACTGGGCGTTGTCGAACCATTGGTTGTTGAAGCACATTGTTGGCTGTGATTACACGATTGAAGGGTTAGAGCATATTCAAAATAGCGCTTCGATCATCGCGCCAAAGCACCAGTCATTTTGGGATGCCTATGCGTTTGTGCCTTTTATCCCTGATGCTATTTATATTTTGAAGCGCGAGTTAATGTGGATACCGCTATTTGGTTGGTTTCTGGCGAAAATGGAAATGATCCCCGTTCATCGCGGCTCGCGCACGGTGGCGCTACGATCAATCATTAAGGGCGCACAGCCGGCCATTGCTGATGGCCGCCAGATTATGATTTATCCTGAAGGCACCCGCCGTGCACCAGGTGAGGAGCCCGCATATAAATATGGTATTGCCCATCTTTATTATGAACTTGGCATTCCCGTCGTGCCAATAGCCCATGTCGCCGGACTTTACTGGCCACGCCGCAAATTTCTGCGTTATCCGGGAACAATCAAATGCCGTGTTCTGCCAGCTATCGAGCCCGGCCTGAGCAAGGATGAATTCTTGGAAAAGCTGAAAGTCGTGACTGAGGCGGCTTGCGATGAGTTTCTTATTGAGGCAGCCACCGGACCTAATCCGCCGCCGCTGCCGGAAAGTGCCGTAAAGCGGTTGAAAGAGCTTGGCGTCACGCTTTCTTGATAGCGCCTGCAACACCTTCAAGCCATTTGTCGTGAATACCCAGGACGCGAATATGCTCAACAGTATTATGCACATAGTCTTCATTAGGACCGGCCTGCCCGACCGCGCCGCTTACCTGCGATGCAGCTTCTTCAACGGTAAGAGCGCCTGAATATTGCTCATGACGACGATTGACGAGATACGTTAAAGCCCTGACCTTTATCCCATTTCCTAACATCACATCAACCATTCGCTCATTGTAGGCATTGCTGACAAGCTCGCGCTCACGCAAATAAGCGATAGTCGCATCGCGCTTTTCAGGCACAACACGAAACGCGACACCCACGCATGAACCACCACGATCCAGCCCTAACACCAACCCCGGCCGCTCTGGTGTACCGCGATAGACCCTCGAAATGATGCAAAGCGCACGCTTATAGCCGAACAGCCGCGCCCGCTGTGTCTCGACATGATCAAACCCCGGCCGCCACATTAGTGAGCCGTAGCCAAACACCCAAAAATCGACCATATCGGCCATTATGAACTATCCAAATCGCCAACTGCGATTTCAAATTGTTAGCTAAGGAACCATCATGGCGTCAACAACTGTATCAGCCCCAAACTATGCCCGTCGCATTAAATGGCTCGGCTTCATCGTTGGCATTGTCGTGCTGGCCTATGCGGTGCTTTGGTATTTGCTGGCTCATGAAGTAGAGCGCCGGTTTGATGAACAACTGGCCACCGTCAACAAAGGCGTCAACAAGATTGAATGCGCGGACCGCCAAGTGCGCGGCTTTCCGTTTCGTTTCGGCTTTTATTGCAACAAAATTGCCGCGGCCGCTGGAGAAAAAGGAGCGGCGCTTGATACAGGCTCGCTGTATGGATGGGCCTATGTTTACTATCCATGGCTTATCAATGCCAATGTGCAAGCGCCATTGAACCTTGCTGTTTATGGCATGCCATCGCTCAAAGCCGAATGGTCCGATCTTCGCTCCAGCCTTAGTTATAATTTAACATTGCCGGAGCGCGTATCTATTGTTTTTGAGAACCTTGTTCTTTCTGTGAATAATGAGGGCAAGCAAACCGTCAGGGCATTGAGCGCCACTTTCGCTGCCACCCACGCCCGCACCGAGGGCACTGATTTGTCATTTGCCGGCGAAATTGACGGCGCAATTATCGATCCGGCAATGACGCCAAACCGGGTCATTCCAGAATTTAGCGCAAACTACGATATTGTTTTAAAAAATGGCGTGGCAATTGCGCTGACAAAACCCGAGGATATTAAAGCCGCATTGCGGGGCCAGTCCGGCGAACTGCGCACGGTTTCTCTGATTTTCAAACAGGGCGGCGCAGTGAAAGTTTCCGGCCCGCTGAAACTATCCGCTGACGGCTTGCTGGACGGCGACATTAAATTGACCTTCACGCAAGCCGACAAACTCAGTGTGGCATTGGGGCAAGCCATTCCAGAGGCCGCGAAAATTATCTCCAACACATTGACCGCCGCATCAGTGGCATCTGGCGCAGGTAAAGAGGCATCACTTACGCTCACAGTTCGCAGCGGTAAAGTATCCGCAGGCTTCTTCCCGGTTGCCAGCATTCCCGCTCTTTAATAACGCTCATTTTAAGTCGGCTTGCTGCTTTCTGCCGCTTGCTCCAACCACTGCCCAAAACTATGCCATGGCCATGAACTGCCGCACGCAGCGTCGCCATCGCTCAACGTCAGTGCGCCCGGACTGACGCTAAGACTATGCTGATTGGCTTCAAAGAAATCTGCCCAATCCGGTGAGTTCTCTTCATGTATTAATATTTGCTTTGAAAGCTCCAAGAGACTAAAATTTTCATTGTTCGCAAACGTCGGCGAGGCCATCGGCACACGAATATCATGGACCGGATGGATCGATAACAGATCAGATTGAACATGAAGGAAATCGCCGAAGCCCGCCGCACTTGGGGCGTTTTCCGTGATCGTCGACCTGACCTCTATTCAGTTTTACTGGAACAAACGCCAGCCGGATTGCTACCCGCAACACAGGCTTAACAACCGGGGAACCACCATGACCCGCATAAAATCATTACTGGCCGCCACATTACTAATCTCCGCGTCAGCATCCCATGCCAAAAGGCCTGGCAAAAGGCGCTGGGACAAATTTGACGGATAAATGTGGCGCGGACCATAAGCAGCTTGGTCCACACCACAAATTCTCGTCAAAAAGTTTGCCAAATCCGGCTTTTGTTGTAATGCCTCTTTTCAATTCGAGGCACTACCAATGAAATTCCTGGACCAAGCAAAAATTTACATCAGATCCGGCGATGGCGGGGCAGGCTCCGTGTCGTTTCGGCGCGAGAAATTCATTGAGTTTGGCGGGCCCGATGGCGGTGATGGCGGCAAGGGTGGCGATGTTTGGGTCGAGGTCGTGGATGGTCTTAACACGCTGATAGACTATCGCTACCAACAGCATTTCAAGGGCAAAACCGGTGTGCATGGCATGGGCCGCGATCAGGCGGGCGGCAAGGGCGACAATGCGAATTTGAAGGTGCCGGCCGGCACGCAAATTTACGAAGAAGACAATGAAACACTGATCTGCGATTTGCAGAATATCGGTGACCGTTTCCGCCTTGCCAAGGGCGGCAATGGCGGCTTCGGCAACGCACATTTTAAGACGTCCAGCAACCAAGCCCCGCGACGTGCCAATCCTGGCCAAGAGGGCGAAGAGCGCACCATTTGGCTTCGCTTGAAGCTCATCGCCGATGCAGGTTTGGTCGGCCTGCCGAATGCCGGAAAATCCACATTTCTGGCCAGCGTCACTGCCGCGCGGCCGAAGATTGCGGGCTACCCTTTCACCACGCTTTATCCAAACTTGGGCGTTGCAAACATTGACGGGCGTGAGTTTATCATTGCCGATATTCCCGGCCTCATTGAAGGTGCGCATGAAGGAGTTGGCCTTGGCGACCGTTTCCTTGGCCATGTCGAGCGCACCCGCGTTTTGCTGCATTTGGTTTCCGCGCAGGAAGAGGATGTGGCGAAGGCTTACAAGACTGTGCGCAAAGAATTGAAGGCCTATGGCGGCGGCCTTTTGGACAAGCCGGAAATTGTGGCGCTGAGCCAAGTGGACACGGTGGACGAAGAAACCCGCAACCTGAAACTCGCTGCGCTGAAGAAGGCTTGCCGCAAAACGCCGGTCTCGATTTCCGGCGTTTCGCGCGAGGGTTTGGATATTGCGCAGCGCAAACTGGCGCTGGAAATCTCAATTTCCAAATCCGGAGAAGCACCGGTGGAGCCGGACACGCGGTGGGTGGAATAGTTCCCGTGAGCCTCTCATCGCTGGGTAGTTTCAAACGCATCGTCGTGAAAATTGGCTCGGCGCTTTTGGTGGACCGCTCCAAAGGCTTGAAGCGTGAATGGCTGGAAAGCCTTGGGTCTGACATAGCGGAATTGACCGCCAAGGGCACGGAAGTTTTAGTGGTATCTTCCGGCGCGATTGCGCTTGGCCGCACCATTTTGAAGTTGCCGAAAGGCGCGCTTAAGCTGGAGGAAAGTCAAGCCTCTGCTGCTGTCGGGCAGATCGCATTGGCCAAGGCTTATGCCGATGTGCTTGGCGCGCACAGCCTCACTGCCGGGCAAATTCTGCTTACACTTGGCGACACCGAAGAGCGTCGTCGCTACCTTAACGCCCGCGCCACGATTGATACGCTGCTGCGGCTCAAGGCCATTCCGGTGATTAACGAGAACGACACCGTGGCAACTTCTGAAATCCGTTATGGCGATAATGACCGCCTCGCCGCCCGCGTGGCTACTATGATGGGTGCGGATTTGCTGGTGCTGCTGTCGGATATTGACGGCCTGTACACCGCCCCGCCACATCTTGATCCGGACGCCAAATTTTTGCCGGTTGTCGAAAAAATCACGCCCGCGATTGAGGCGATGGCGGGTGTTGCCGCATCCGAAATTTCGCGCGGCGGCATGAAGACCAAGCTTGATGCCGGCAAGATCGCCACTGCCGCGGGTACAGCGATGATAATCACCACAGGCGCCCGGATGAACCCGCTGTCAGCGATAGATCGCGGCGAGCGGGCCACACTGTTTAAGGCGTCCACCTCGCCGGTGACCGCATGGAAAACATGGATTGCCGGAAATCTGGAACCGGCAGGACGGCTTACAATTGACGCAGGTGCGCTTACCGCGCTCCTCTCCGGCAAGTCGCTCTTGGCCGCCGGCGTGCGTAAGATCGAGGGCAATTTTGAGCGCGGTGATACTGTGGCGGTTATTGGTCCCGACGGCCAAGAATCCGCCCGTGGGCTGATTGCCTATGACGCTTCTGATGCCACGAGAATTGCCGGTAAGAAGAGCGCGGACATTCCCGCGATTTTAGGTTATGAAGCGCGTTCTGCAATGATCCACCGCGATGACCTCGTGGTGTCAAATCACACGGGCCACTAAGATGTTGACTACAAACCAAAGTGCTAACGCTGATCTTGAAACCTTGATGCTGGATATGGGCAGGCGCGCCCGCGCCGCTGCACAACCGCTTATGCTCGCAAGTGCGGAGCGCAAATTTGCGGCGCTGACAGGCATGGCTGAGGCCATCGTCCGCAACATGGATTTGATCCTTTCCGCCAACGCTATAGATATGGCCAATGGTGAAGAAGCGGGGCTGACACCAGCCATTTTAGACCGTCTGAACTTGGATAAAAAACGCGTCCGTTCGATGGCCGATGGCATCCGTGCGATTGCCGAACTCAAAGATCCGGTCGGCGAAGTCATCGCCGCATGGGAGCGGCCCAACGGACTTAAAATCGAGCGCGTGCGCACACCGCTTGGCGTCATTGGCGTCATTTATGAAAGCCGCCCGAATGTGACGGCGGATGCTGGCGCATTGTGTTTGAAGGCCGGAAACCCGGTGATTTTGCGCGGCGGTTCAGACTCTGTGAATTCATCGTCAGCCATCCATGCCTGCCTTGTTGAAGGCCTGAAATCTGCCGGACTGCCGGAGGATTGCATCCAGCGCGTACCCGTGACGGACCGCGCTGCTGTGGGCGAAATGCTCAAGGGTCTTGGCGGGAATTTGGATGTCATCGTGCCACGCGGAGGCAAGAGCTTGGTCGAGCGTGTGCAGCGCGATGCGCGTGTGCCGGTGTTCGCCCATCTTGAAGGCATTTGCCATATTTATGTTGATGCGACTGCTGAGTTGGAAATGGCGCGGAACATCGTCGTCAACGCCAAAATGCGCCGCACCGGTGTCTGTGGTTCTGCCGAAACACTGCTCATCGACAAGGCGATCGCCTCGTCGCATCTCACGCCAATACTCTGCGACCTTGCGGTCAAAGGCTGCGAAATTCGTGGTGGCGATGAGGTTGTCGCATTGTTCAAAAGCGCGGTTCCGGCGTCGGAGCAAGACTGGTCGACAGAATATCTTGACGCCATAATTTCGGTAAAACTCGTCGATGGAATTTCCGGTGCTATTGAGCATATCAACCGCTATTCCTCGCACCATACCGAAGCCGTTATCACTGAAACGCCAAGCGTGGCAGAGCGCTTCTTCAACGAAATCGATTCGGCCATCCTGCTGCACAATGCATCCACGCAATTTGCCGATGGCGGCGAATTTGGCATGGGCGCGGAAATTGGCATTGCCACGGGAAAGATGCACGCACGAGGGCCAGTGGGTGTTGAGCAACTCACTTCGTTCAAATACCGCGTCCACGGCACGGGCCAGACACGTCCGTGACGGCTGCGGACGTCAATCCAGATTACTTAAAAATGCCGCATACGGAAGCCGGCATGGCGATCGGCCTGTTCGGCGGTTCTTTCAACCCGCCTCATGCAGGCCATGTGCTGCTAGCGGAAATCGCGCTGCGCACCTTCAATTTGGATCAGCTGTGGTGGATTGTCACGCCGGGAAATCCGCTGAAAGATGTCACGGAGCTGGCGCCGCTGAAAGATCGCATCGCCTCTTGTGAGACCATAACGCAAGACCCGCGCATTAAAGTCACGGCCTTCGAGGCGGCGTTTAATGTGCGCTATACTGCCGATACGCTGGACATAGTGCGTGAGCGCAATGTGGATGTGGATTTCATCTGGCTGATGGGCGCCGATAATTTGCAGAACTTCCACAAATGGCAACGCTGGCAAGAAATCGCCGCTACCTTCCCCATCGGTGTGATTGACCGGCCCGGCGCCACGCTTTCGTTCCTCACTTCAAAGTTCGCCAAGACATTTAGCGATGCGCTTATCGACGAAGACGATGCGCAAGACTTGGCACGCAAATCAGCGCCTGCATGGACATTTATCCACGGCCCGCGCTCGCCGCTGTCATCAAGTGCTATCCGCAAAGCTGCGAAGCGTTAGACTCAATGAACACCTCCCGCCACGGAGTCCCCCCTCTGGCGATCTTCAAAAAAAGTGGAAGCGGGCGCTTCTCCGGAAGCGCGGGTATTGCTGTGGGTTGCGCTACTCTTG
>JAYVRA010000011.1:0-11274 GCA_043776635.1 Phyllobacteriaceae bacterium | reverse complement strand
CGATGATCGTGAGCAGCGCTGCGCGGTTCCTGTTGATGACGAGCGGCCAGTCCATGTTTGCCTTCCGGTTTCACATTACGGGAGGGACTATACGGCAGGAATTTGGGGGGTGGATAAAATTGACGAAAAAACTGCCGCGCTCTTTCTTCTCCCTTGCCAAAGGCGGGGGCGAAGAGAAGAGCCGCGTTCAGTGCCGGATTTATGCTAAATTCCGGGAGCCAAATTCACCTTAAAAACTCAGCTGGCTTCCCTCATCTGCCCGGCCATTTGCAAATCAACCGACACCAGTTGGCTGACGCCCTGCTCGGCCATTGTCACGCCGAACAGGCGGTTCATGCGGGCCATGGTGATGGGGTTGTGCGTGATGATGACGAAGCGCGTATCCGTCGTGCGGGCCATTTCGTCCATCAGATTACAGAAGCGCTCGACGTTATGATCGTCGAGCGGCGCGTCCACTTCGTCGAGCACGCAGATGGGCGCAGGATTGGTGAGGAAGACGGCGAAAATCAGCGCCATGGCGGTGAGCGCCTGTTCGCCGCCGGAGAGAAGCGTCATGGTTTGTGGCTTTTTGCCGGGCGGGCGGGCCAGGATTTCGAGGCCTGCTTCCAGCGGATCATCGCTTTCGATGAGCTGCAATTCCGCCGTGCCGCCACCGAACAGGTGCATGAACAGACGCTGGAACTGCACATTGACCACATCAAATGCCGCCAATAAGCGCTCGCGGCCTTCGCGGTTCAGACCGTGGATGGCTTGGCGCAGCGTCTTGATGGCTTCCACCACATCTTCGCGTTCGGAAATAATCAGCTCCAAACGGCCTGTCAGTTCAAACTGCTCTTCTTCGGCGCGCAGGTTTACCGCGCCGAGGCGCTCGCGCTCAATTTTGAGACGGTCGAGATTTTTCCCGGTTTGTTCAAGAGGCGGCATAGCATCGCCAGCGTTAAGGCCGGTGAGCTTGAAGACTTCATGCGGCTCGCACTGCGCGACTTCGCGGATACGGCCCTCAATCTCAGTGCGGCGTTCGCGGACGGCAACAAGACGCTCCTCGGCGCGGCCCCTTGCCTCGCGGGATTCCGATAGGGTTTGGATGGCAAGCGTTGCGGCGCGGTCCAGCTCTTGCTGACGGTTTTCTGCAGATTGCAGCTTGTCTCCAGCGAGTTTACGGGCGGTTTCGGCTATTGCCAATTCGGTCATCAAAGCGCGGCGGCGGCTGTCGATTTCGTCAGGGCTGCCCTCAATGGCATCAAGTTCGCGGGCTGCCTCTTCACGCCGTTCGTTCAGCGACAGGATTTGGCGATGGGCATTTTCGCCTCGCGAAATCCAATTTTTGCGATCAGATTCAATGGTTTGCAGACGGCGCACCCGCGCTTCCGCCTCGCGCTTCAAGCCTTCGTGCCGCGCACGGGCTTCGGCCAACTTGCCACGGCCGATGGCGACTTCGGTGGAGATGGCGGTGAGCCGCGTGTTCACTTCCGTCAGATCCGGCGCGGACAGCAGTGCAGACCCGCCCTCCTGATGAGCCAAATTCGTCTCGTCCAAATCCGCAGCAAGGCGCGAGCGGGCTTCTTCCAACACCGCACGGCGGCTGGACAATTGCCCCGCTGCACGCTCGGCAGCGGCATGGGCATCACGGGCCTGCGCGACGGTGCGCTGCGCGGTCCGTAGCGCTTCACGGGCAGTGCGCTCGAAATCCACAGCGCTGGTCAGCGCCTGCTTGGCAGCCACTTCATTTTGCCCGGCGGCACGCAAATTGGCGGTGGCAATCAGCGCTTCTGCATCAAGTTCGGCAAGCCGGTTTTTTTGTGCTAAGCGCATGGCGGCAGGCGTTGGCGCATCGGCACTGGCAACAAAACCATCCCAACGCCACAGTGCGCCCTCTTTGGAAACAAGGCGCTGGCCGGGCTTGAGCAGGGCTTGAAGGCGAGCTGCATCTTCGGTTTTAACAATGCCGATTTGCCCCAGACGGCGCTGCAATTGGCGCGGTGCTTTGACGTGATTGCCAAGCGGTTCGACGCCTTCCGGCAATAGCGCCGTCGTATGTTCAAACGCCAAGTCGCCCCAGTGCGCGGGCGCAGCGCGGTCCAAGGCAGCGTCAATATCGTCACCCAAGGCAGCGCCGAGCGCGGTTTCGAAACCCTTGGTAACTTTGATGTCGTCGACGACAGCGGCAAACAGGCCGGATGAGGCGGCATTGAGCATTTTGTTGAGCGTGCGCGCTTCGGTCTCGATACCGTTCAAGGCGGAGCGGGCGAGTTCGACAGGCCTGCGCACTTCGCTCTCGGCGCGGCGGGCTTGTTCGACGGATTTTTCCGCTTCGGAAACTTGACGCTCACATGTCGTGACAGTGGCGTCTGCCACCTCCACTTCGCGGCGCTTTCCGGCCGGATCGGCGAGCTGGCTGATTGTTGCTGTGATTTCATCGGCTTCGCGCACGATGCCTGACAATTGACCATTGAGGCGGGCACGACGGTCGGCTGCCTCGCGCAACGAGCGCTCCAGCTGGCTGCGCAGCGCAGCGGCTTCGGCCCGTTCGGCTGTGATGCGGGACAAGGATAATTCGCTGTCGTTGAGTGCGATGCCGGCGGCTGTGAAGGCGGCGGTAACGTCTAGCTCAATGGTGCCGGAAGCAGCGGTTTCGGCCTTAAGCGCAGTTTCTTCCAAAGACAGTTTTGCAAGCACTTCGCCATTATCGCGCGCCAGATTTTCTTCGCGCACGATATCGCTGACGAGATGGGCAAGGCGCCTTTCGAGTTCGGCTTTACGGGCACGAATGCGGTTTGCTTCTTCCTCGATCTGCGTGCGGGCTATCGTGAGGCGCTGCAATGCTGCGGCGGCATTCGCTTCTGTTTCGCGCAAATCCGGCAGATGCAATGTGCCGATGCCCTGCTCTTTGGCAGCGTTCATCTGGTCGTTGGCACGCCCGGCCACAACGTTGGTAGCGACGTTAAGTGCTTGATCGCTTTCAGCTTCTTGAGCTTTGACTTGGCTCCAGCGCAGGTGAAACAAAATAGCTTCCGTGCTGCGAATATCCGCTGATAACGTCTTAAAGCGCGAGGCTTGGCGGGCTTGGCGTTTCAGGCTTTCGATCTGGCTATCGAGTTCGGATGTCACATCATCCAGCCGCTCAAGGTTGGTTTCGGCGGCGCGGAGGCGCAGTTCAGCTTCATGGCGGCGGGTGTGCAGGCCGGAAATGCCGGCAGCTTCTTCGAGCAGCGCACGGCGGGCCTGCGGCTTGGCCTGGATGAGTTCGCCAATGCGCCCCTGTCCGACCATGGAGGGCGAGCGGGCGCCGGTGGATTGGTCCGCAAACAATAGCTGCACATCTTTGGCGCGGGCTTCCTTGCCATTGATGCGGTACGCGGACCCGGCCTCGCGCTCGATACGGCGGGTGACGATAAGCTCTTCGCTATCGTTGAAGGCGGCGGGCGCGGTGCGGTCCGAGTTGTCAAGAAAAAGCGTGACTTCGGCAGTGTTGCGCGAAGGGCGCGTGCCGGAGCCGGAGAAAATCACATCATCCATGCCGGAGGCGCGCATGTTTTTGTATGAGTTTTCACCCATCACCCAACGCAGGGACTCGACGAGATTGGATTTGCCGCAGCCATTTGGCCCCACAACTCCTGTGAGGCCCGCTTCGATTACAAATTCAGTTGGCTCAACAAAAGATTTGAACCCGAGAACGCGAAGCTTGGAAAAACGCATCAGGCCACCTCAACGCGGCGCAATATGCGCCCCGCCGCGAAGTTCGGCCCTATCAGACTAGCCGAGTAACGGGTCAATAATGCCTGAAAACTGCTCAATAGTCATAGCCCCCGGGTATTTCTGCCCATTGATGAAGAATGTTGGCGTGGATTCCACACCAAAGTCCTTGCTTGCACGCTCGCGCGATGCATTCACTTGGTTCAGAAGTTCTTGGTTCGTCAAGCACTTGTCAAAACTATCCTGTGAGAAACCTGCCAAACGCGATAATTGTAGCAGCGCAGCCTTGGCATCGTCCGCCCGCGCCCAGTTATCCTGCTGTTGGAACAGGGCGCCGACCATGGCATAATATTTGTCATCGCCCGCACAACGCGCCAACATAAAGGCGGCGGAAGCGCGCGGGTCAAACGGGAATTCGCGCAACACCAAGCGCACTTTGCCGGTGTCGATGTATTTCCTGGTCAACTCCGGCAGCGTGGTTTCATGGAAATGGCGGCAATGCGGGCATGTCATTGAGGCATATTCAACGATGGTTACTTTCGCATCATCCTTGCCGATGAAAATATCCTTTAGAAGACCCGGAGTTAGCAGCTTTGCCACATCCACTGAGCCTTCGCTTTTCGGCACTTCTACGGGGGCAGCGGGCGCCGCCGCGGCTGCATCCGCAGGCTTTGCAGGATCTGCCACCGGCGTGGCAGCGGGAGTGGCCGCTGGCGTCGCAGCAGGTGTTGCCGCCGGAGTTGCGTCGGCTGCCTTTGGCGCGGTTGTTGCGGCCTCGGTCTTGGACTCGTTGCAGCCGGCAAGAAAAAGCGCGACTGCGCCCGTGGCGGCGGTGGACAAGAGAGCGCGGCGGGAAAGTGGGTTTGACATAAGAATCACCTGATTTGAAACGAAGATTGAGCGTAAAGCTGATTGAAAGCGAGATAGGCGGGCAATTACAGCGGGGTTATGCCATGTTTTTTTATGTTGTGTGAACAGTTTGAATACAAAAATGCGTGATGCGTTATTTTTTGGAATTTCTCTCAAGCTTTATGCTCTCACCGAGGCGGAAGAGCGCGTCACGCAAACCATCATTTTCTATTGAGACCACCTGCTTTTCGAGCGAATTGCGCTCATTTTGTACTAAAGCAGGCCGTTCGCTGCGTTTTTTTGGTCTAAATTGGTCGATGGCCCGCTGTTCGATGCGGATTTTGGAAATGGCGGCATAGCCGAAAAATCCATTGATGCGCTGAATGAGTTCGGTGGTGCGATATTGCAAATCCAGCGCCACCGCGCCTTCGCAAGCCACTGATAAAGTGCCGGGCTTAAAGGGATCATCCGGCGTTGTGCGCATGGGCCACGCGACTTTCAAGGGCTGGGTGCGGCCGGCCAGTTTTTCGCCCGCAAGCTGCGGCCAAGCAAGCGCAAGCGAGGCGTCAACATGGGTGCGCTTGGCCAAAAGCGGGTCCAAGAGCGCTGTAACCGCGCCGCCGATGGGCTTAAAAATTGTGGATTTCTTCATATAAATCAATAGTTTCCGATAAAATTACTGGATAAGTCCATAGCACATCAATGCAAGACTGGAAATCAAATCCTAAGGCGTTAGTTTGAAATCCATGGCTCAGAGAATCGCGCAAAAACTGCTGGAATGGTATGATGTGAACCATCGCGATTTGCCGTGGCGGGTGGCTCCCTCACTGATTTTGGCGGGCGAAAAGCCGGATCCATATAGAGTTTGGTTGTCCGAAATCATGTTGCAGCAAACTGTTGTGGAGACGGTGAAGACTTATTTCTCTTTCTTTACAAAGACTTGGACCTCTTTGGAAGCATTGGCGGGCGCGGACGAGGAGGATATTCTCAAAGCGTGGGCAGGACTTGGCTACTACAGCCGCGCACGGAATTTGAAGAAATGTGCGAATTTGGTGGTATCCCAATATGCAGGTCAATTTCCGCAATCTATTCAACAGCTTGCAGCGCTGCCAGGCATCGGGTGTTACACATCGGCGGCCATTGCGGCGATTGCTTTCGGGCGACCGGAGACGGTTGTGGATGGCAATGTTGAGCGGGTTTTTACGCGATTATTCGCCATTGAATCGCCAGTGATAAAGGCGAAAGCACAAATATATCAATTGGTTAGCGAAACACTAAGCCAGTCCCGCCCCGGTGATTTTGCGCAAAGCTGCATGGACCTTGGCGCGACTGTCTGCACCCCGCGCAATCCGAAATGTGGCATTTGTCCTTTGCACGAAAATTGCCGGGGTTTTGCCGGCGGCAACCCGCAGCGCTTTCCTGTGAGGCTTGCCAAGCCATTGAAACCATTGCGTTTTGGTGCAGCCTACATCGCGGTTAATAGCCAAGGCGCTGTGCTACTCACCAAGCGAAACGACAAAGGCCTGCTGGCGGGAATGACCGGCGTGCCGACCACAAATTGGAATTCGCGGCAGGACGGCGCGAGCGACCTTAGCGCTGCGCCGTTTGGCGGAGACTGGCTGGATTGCGGCTCTATCAAACATGTTTTCACGCATTTTGAATTGAGCTTGAATGTCTACCGGCAAATTTTCGGGAAGCGCCCGGATATGATACAGCAACCGTACGGCGGCGATACGGAAAGCACACGGGCGGCGCACGGCAGCAATGCGCGGCCCGATTATTGGTGGTCGAGCCTGCACGACTTGCCAAATGAGGCCTTGCCGAGCGTGATGAAGAAGGCGATTGAACTTGCGCTGCCGAACGCGACGAGGAAATATAAGTGATAATGAATATCAAGCACGTGGTTTTCGACATTGGCAAAGTGCTGATAAATTATGATCCGGAAATTCCGTTCCGCCGCCTTATCCCGGGCGATAGCGAGCGGGCGCATTTCTTTGCGCATGTTTGCACACATGAGTGGAACATTGAGCAGGACCGTGGCCGAACGTGGGGCGAGGCTGAAGCGCTGCTGATTGCGGACCATCCGCAACACGAGATCAACATTCGCGGGTTTCGCAAATTTTGGCACGAGATGGTGTATTCAGAAATCGAAGGCAGCGTGGCCTTCATGCGCGGGCTGATTTCATCCGGCATGGATGTGACCATGCTAACCAACTTCGCCGCCGATACATTTGTTCAGGCGCAGGAGATGTATCCATTTCTGAAGGAGCCACGCGGGGTCACGGTTTCAGGTTTGGTCAAGCTCATCAAGCCGGACCGCGCTATCTATGATTTGCACACCAAGACCTTCGGCATCGAACCCGCGGCCACGCTGTTCATTGATGACAATGGCGACAACGTGAAAGCCGCGCAGAACTATGGTTGGCAGGCGGTTCTGTTTACGGGAGTAGACACGCTGCGGGCGGACTTGGGGCTGTAGGGCGTGGGCTGGCAGTAATCCGGTGACGCTGCGAAAATCGCAGCACCATGCCGATCGGTGTTTGCCCGACCGGCATGGTTTGATACATTAACCCGGTGTCAGATCGTTCAAAGTTCCGTTATTTTATTGAATTGTTGTATTGTCATTCTGGAGCCGCTTGGGGAAAAGTTTGATAATATCCTGAGGATCGATGCATTGGCCTTTTAGCGGTATCTTCGGAAACTCGCATGTTTGTTGAACATGGCGGCATTGGCCGCGCACCAGCTCAGTACCATCCGGGCATTGGATTTCGACGCAGCTATTTGAACGGCGGTCGTACACATAGCCGTTGTCACAATTTGTTTGCGCTTGGTCGCAGCGGTTGCGTTTGGGGTTATAAACCTCGCCATCATTGCAGACGGGCTGAACCGCCAAACACCTGTTGCGCTTCACGCTATATTGGTAGCCATCATCACAGATTGGCTCGCAACGATCACGGACCTTGTTGTATTGCGTACCGTCATCACACACCAGCTCTAACGGAAAACACTTATTGCGCTTCACGTTATATTGGTAGCCGCTGCCACAGGCCGGCTCACAGCGGCCGCGCTCTCTGTTGTATTTAGTGCCGTTGTCGCACACAGGATCAATAGGAACGCAGCCCCTGCCCGCGATGAACTTATTGCCGCGTGTGCAAGCGCAGGATGATGCGCTAGTAGGGTTCATGTTCTTGTAAATACAAGCGCATTCGCCGTTTTTCGCTTTTGCAGTTATGCCATCGCATTTTGGTGCATCCGGAAAGCAACCCTGGCCTTTGCGCAGACTATAACCATCGCTACAGCGGCACGAAGTTTTTGATGTCTTCTGCATATAGTCAAACCGGCAGCGGCATAGCTCGCCTGCGGGGCTTGCCGTTGCAGGGTCGCATGATGGCAGGGCTATTGGTTTGGGCTTTGGCGGCGTGACTACCGGCAGCTGCTTCGGCGGACTAACCACTGGCGGTATGATAATCGCAGCGGCAGCCAAAACAACCGGCTCGCAGATTTGATCGATTTTTTTGCCTTCATTTTTCAGGCCAGCGCAATTTTCAGCACCATAGGCTTCATCAGGGGTGGCAAATTGCACGGCAACATCGATTGCCGAGCTATCGCTTGGCTGTGACATCGCACTACCGAGCATTTTGCAGCTTACCAAACTATTAGCAGCAGCAGGCGCATCGGGCAGACATGACCACGGGTCACTGGATGAAAGCGAGGTGATTTTGCCGCCGTTGGCCGATAAATATTCACTGACTGACAGAAGTCCGGTGATGGGACCGTAGGAGTCCACAGTTATTTTACACTTTGAAACATAGGCGAGGCCGCTGGCGGAATTTCCGACGGGGACTTTTATCAATTTTGCCGGTTCGCAGATTTTGGAGATTGCCAATTTCGGCGTTCCACAATCCAGTCCGGCGGGAATTTTCACTGTGATTTTGCCATTGCAACACTGGCTTAAACCCGTTTCGGGGTCTGGCGTGGTTGTTGAACCGTTGACCTGCAAATCTACCACATCGCCGGAATGCGCGCCCTTCAACGTGATCCGGACGATACCGCCATTAACGGGATAGGTGGACGCGGCCGATGCGATTGTGATGCCGGGTGTCAATGGAGTAATCTCCACGGACCGGGGGACATTGCCGCCATTGCCCTTCAAATGAAGGGTGATCAAAAATGTGCCGGGCGCATAGCCACAGCTCACGGCGGGGTCTGACGAGAGGCAGTTTTTTGTTGGTCCAGCGTGAGCCGATGTGAAAATACTCAACGCGCCTAATACTAGAAAAAGCGTCATCATTAGGGAACGGGCGCAAGCAGCGAGTGATTTATTCATGATCCCGCCCTCACTTTTTTACGCAAGCGGCAAGCGGCGCTTGCACGGCAATTGTCGTTTTGCAGCACTCATAGGGCTGACCGCTGTTTTCATCATCCTTGTTGAAAATACAAAGGCCTGCTGACATTAATTGGCCGGAAGACCCGCCCTTGATTTCCAAGTAGCTTGATGGCGACGAAAATGGCAGAATTTTGCCGCCAAGTATTACGGCACCAGCAGACACTTTTTCAATTTTGATAGCATTTGCATCAACAACATCGCTGAGCTTAAGCAGTGTTTTGTAGGTCCATTTTCCTGCATCACTGTCGCAGATGAACTCGCCTGTCTGCTTCACGCATTGCTTTGGATTGGCCGGGCAGTTAACGCCCGGCGTGCAGGCCTCATCACGGGGATACGGGTCATGAGGAACATAGACGGTGTCAGTGTAGTAAGCCGGACCAGCTGGCCAACTGTAGCCCGGGCCGCCGTAATAGCCACCCTTTGCAACGCCGGAACAATCCTTTTTGTACGATATCAAATCGCCCAACCAGCCCGTCGTTTCCACATCGCTATAATTCATTGGACTGTCGATTTCGTAAGTCTGATCGGTGTTAGACGGGTCATAATCCACCATGTAGGTGACCCATGGCGGCGAGTTATTGTCTGACTTATAGTCTTTGACGGGACCGGCCGGCATGCCCTGCAATCCATCTATGACCAGTGGTCCGCCCTTCAACAGCGGCACTTCCAAGTCTTTGTTGTTGCGCAAATTATCGCCGGTTGTCCAAAGCGATGCCTCGCATGCGCCCGTGTCAATATAGCCCTCTTTGTCATAACCATAATTGAGATCAACGCCGCCATCATTGGAGCGTTCATCATCTTTAAACCCGATGGCATACTCTTCAGGACCGGCACTCCAGCGGCTTGGCGTTTTCGGATCATCGGGACTTTCAAGCCAGTAACGGTAGGTGCGGGACTTGCCGAAGTCCGCGAAGTTTTTATAGTCATAAGTTGATTTTGGTGCACCGCGCTGTGCTAAAATCATCGCGCCCTTGTTGGAAAAAATAATATCAGAAACCGGAATTGATTTGGGCTTTTTCGGCACTTCGAGTTCGAGGCGTGCCTTGGTCTGGAATTTTCCAGTCTGTTCATCAAAGCCGACGGACCAGATTTCATTACCCCCGACGACCGAATAAAACAGTCGTCCTTCATGATAGGCCAGCGCCCAAACGCGCCGGTCTTTGTCTGTGTAACCCCAGGTATCCAAAGCTTCCGGGTCAAAGTCACCGGACGAAATATCAAGGACTGTTTTTGGATCATAGGCGATTGCAGGCAAGTCAGCGGAGATGCGGCCGGTTGTGCCATGGTCGTAAATTTCCAGCTCGTTACCGTCCATATCATAACGATGGATCATGCCGGTGGTTAGATCAGAGACAAATAGCTGTTTCAAATCAGATGCATAGGTAATATTGCCAAGGCCACCGCCAGCATTATCAACATTGTTAAACTTCACATTGGCAAATAGCGAAACCTTGCCTGTCTTGCCATCTATTTTCCAAATGCTGCCCGGCCCGCCGTTTGGATCGGCTTTACCCCACATGCCATTCATCCAAGCAGCGCGATCATCGCCCTCTGTCAGACGCTCGGGGCGACCGTCTTTATCCGTATCTTTCAGCACAATGTGGAGGCCATAGGCGGAAGTGGCGCTGAGATATATGTTGGGAAATTCAGCATCGTCCAACGTCACGCCAAACACTTGGCCGACATCCTTGGCATAAAATTCCTTCACCGGCGCGGCATTCCAAACGCGAGCGTCCCAAACATAGCCAGGCGCGGCAAGGCTGGTGATGCGTGCAGAAACGCCAGCCGGATTGATGATTGTCTCGTCCATGGTCGTATTATGAACCCGGTCAGGCGCTTCGGTGGATGGCTCCAGCACGCCGGAGAATCCGGTTATCACCGTATCACCGAGACGCAAAATACCATCTTCAGTTGCAAAAGCAGAACTGCACGGCAAGCAAATGAACGCGATTAGTATTAAAACCGGTTTGATTGTTGAAATAATGAAACGGGGAATTCGACTATTTTGCAATGACATAATTGCCTCTCAACGTATGCAAGCCCCTGGTTACCTTACGTGAGCCGTTTTTTGCCGCGATGCAATCACCCGCCAGGGTTATTTCGTTATATTTATTATCTTTTTAGGAAAATCGAAGTCAACGGATGCTTTTTTCAACATAAACGACAAGTCTACCGGTATTTCAGTGAGATTTTTGACATACCGGCACTGATGCTTACTGTCTGCCCACGATAGTTTTTGTTCTGGCGACTAGTGGATTGATCGCAACGAAGGAGTCCAGATTTGGATTCCCTTGTTTTGCTGGATGTGCGATTCAGGGTTATGCGCACAGGAATTGAGTTCACCG
>JAYVRA010000010.1:0-38096 GCA_043776635.1 Phyllobacteriaceae bacterium | reverse complement strand
AATTCCTGTGCGCATAACCCTGAATCGCACATCCAGCAAAACAAGGGAATCCAAATCTGGACTCCTTCGTTGCGATCAATCCACTAGTGCGCACCAATATCCACCCCGCCTCGCCGTCATTCCGGACAAGCGCAGCGCAGATCCGGAATCCAGAGCCGTGAGGGTGGACCAGGAAGCAGGACTATTCTTAACGTGTGACAAACAAAGAATAATTATATCAGCGGCTTAACAGCACCACCGCAACTTCACCCCCCAGTCCGTCGACTAACGTCGACACCTTCACTGCCAAGAGGGAAGGCTGAGAGCCATGTGGTGATAATGCCGGATGGAGTTGTTTTCAAGCCGCTATACGCGGCTATATCAACATCCCCAATCGCCCTGCCAAATCTTGAATAAACTGAAAGGCCACGCGGCCCGAGCGGCTGCCCCGTGTGGTGGACCATTCCAGCGCTTGATGCGCCAAGCCGGCCTCATCAATCTCGATTTTGAAATGGGTGGCATAAGCCGTCACCATCTCAAGATAATCGTCCTGACTGCATTTGTGAAAGCCGAGCCAGAGGCCAAAACGGTCTGACAAAGACACTTTTTCTTCTACCGCTTCACCCGGATTAATCGACGTCGAGCGCTCGTTCTCGATCATATCGCGCGGCAGCAAGTGACGGCGGTTGGAGGTGGCGTAAAACACCACATTGTCCGGTCGTCCTTCAACCCCGCCCTCTAGTGCAGCTTTCAGCGATTTGTAACTCGTATCGCCATTATCAAACGACAAATCATCGCAAAACAGAATGAAACGGCACGGTGCCGCCTTCACCAATGCCATCAATTTTGGCAGGCTGTTGATATCCTCGCGGTGAATTTCGACGAGCTTAAGCGGTGCCTGGCTCTTGGATTGCGCCACTGCAATGGCATGGTGCACAGATTTAACCAGCGAGGATTTACCCATCCCGCGCGCGCCCCACAGCAGCACATTGTTGGACGGCAAGCCATCCGCAAAGCGCTTGGTGTTATCAAATAAGATGTCCCGCACATGGTTGACGCTGCGAATTAGTGACAAGTCCACGCGGTTGACACGGGCTATTGGCGTGAGCTGCGAGTGATCCGCATCCCAGACAAAACAATCTGAAACATCAAAATCCGGCGCGGGCAATGGGGCAGGGCCAAGCCGCTCAATCGCCGCAATTAGCCGCTCCAGTTTTGTGTTTAAGGCGAGAAGCGCAGTGTCGGTCATAGTGTTGTCCTGTTTAAGCCTGATTAACACGGGAAAATAAGATTTCCAAAGCTACTATTGTTGCCAAAACCCTTTTGTTTCCAAAACCCTTTTGTTTCATTGCATTGCTGTCATCAATCACTATATTCCCGCCAACTTTGTAACGCGCATTTGTGCCGGATTCTGTGGAGATTTTATATGTTTGTAACGAAGGCCTATGCCCAAGCCGCTGGCGTGACGACTGGTAGTGCCGATATTATCATGAGCGTTTTGCCGTTCGTTCTCATATTTATTGTGATGTATTTCCTTATCATCCGCCCGCAACGCGCCCAACTAAAGAGCCGCGAAGCCGCCCTTACAGCAATTCGTAAGGGCGACACTGTTGTTTTGGGCGGCGGCATCGTCGGCAAAGTCACCAAAGTGGTTGACGGCGCAGCCGATGTGGAAGTTGAAATCGCCACCGGCGTAAAAGTCTCTGCCATTCGCTCACTGATCGCTGAAGTGCGCGTCAAGGGCGTGCCGGTGGCCGCCAACGAAAAGTAATGGAAATTCATGGCAGGCCTGCATAATGGTGCAGGCCTTTCTTTTAAATAAGCTGATGAAAGACTGATCTTATGCTGTATTTTTCACGATGGAAAACCGTTCTGATTTGGCTCACCGTTGCTGTAAGCGCCATGGTAGCGGCTCCCAATTTATTCAGCAAAGACCAGCTCGCCATGCTGCCGAAATGGCTGTCACACGCGCAAATGCCGCTTGGCCTCGATTTGCAGGGCGGGTCGCACATTTTGCTGCAAGTGGAGCGGTCCGATCTCATCAAAGATCGCGTTAACACGGTCAAAGATGATGTGCGCAGCCGCCTACGCGATTCGAAGATTGAATACACCGGACTTGCGGGCGGCGCACAAGATGTTCGCGTTACCATCAATGATCCTGCAAAAATTGACGCTGCAAAGACAGCGCTCGCCGATTTATTCAAGCCAGCTAACGCCAGCCTGCTTGGCGCGGGCAACGTTGTTGAAGTTGAATTGGCGGAAGAAGAACCCGGTAAATTTGATTTGAAGTTGACAGACGCCGGTATTGATTATCGCGTCTCGTCCGCCGCGACGCAATCCATCGAAGTCGTGGAGCGCCGTGTCAACGAACTGGGCACAACAGAGCCTGTCATTCAAAAGCAGGGCAAAGACCGCATTTTGGTGCAGGTTCCCGGCCTTGCAGACCCGCAGCGCTTGAAAGATATTCTTGGTCAAACTGCGAAGTTGACCTTTCAAATGGTCGATACAACCATGTCCGTGCAAGATGCGCTTACGGGGCGTCCGCCGGCAGGCTCGGAAGTGCTTTATTCAAAAGCGGCGGACGGCGAGACCGAGCGGCCTTATTTGGTTGAAAACCGCGTGATTATTTCCGGCGAAAGCCTTGTGGACGCGCAGGCGTCTTTCAATTCGCAGACCAATGAGCCTGTAGTTTCCTTCCGTTTTGATAGCAAAGGTTCGCAGCGTTTCGGCCAAGCCACGCAGCAAAATGTCGGCAAGCCGTTTGCGATTATTCTCGATAATGCGGTGCTTTCCGCGCCGGTTATTCGTGAGCCCATTTTGGGTGGATCGGGTCAAATTTCCGGCAGCTTCAGCGTCAAAGGCGCGAACGACTTGGCCGTGCTTCTGCGCGCCGGTGCGCTGCCTGCAACGCTGACGGTTATTGAAGAGCGCACCGTTGGCCCCGGTCTTGGCGCTGACTCGATAACGGCCGGTAAAAATGCCGCGATTATCGCCGGCGTGCTCGTCGTGGCCTTCATGTGGCTGGCCTATGGCTGGCTTGGCACAATTGCCAATCTTGCTTTGGCTGTTCACGTAACAATGATTATCGCAGGCTTGTCGCTGCTCGGCGCAACTCTGACGCTTCCGGGCATCGCCGGTATTGTTCTCACCATCGGTATGGCGGTGGATTCCAACGTGCTGATTTATGAGCGCATAAAGGAAGAGCGCCGCGCAGGGCGAACACTTATCCAGTCTATTGACACAGGCTTTACGAAAGCGCTGGCGACGATCGTGGATGCGAACGTAACATCATTCATTGCCGCAGCCGTGCTGTTTTATCTTGGCTCCGGCCCGGTCAAGGGCTTTGCCGTGACCTTCGCACTGGGCATTGCGACCACGGTATTCACAGCTTTCACGTTCACCCGCTGGGTCGTGTCGGCATGGTTGCGCCGCTCAAAACCAAAAGAGCTGCCAAAGGGCTTTTTGAACCTTATTCCATCTGGAACAAAAATTCCGTTTATGGGCATCCGCAATTACACCTTTGCGGCGACGACAATTGCGACGATAGCATCGGTGGCTCTGTTCTTTATGTACTCCATGAATTACGGCATTGAGTTCAAGGGCGGCTCGATTATTGAAGTGCAATCGAAAGCGGAAATTGCTGATGTCAGCGGTATTCGTGACAAACTGTCGGCGCTCAATCTAGGCGAAGTACAAGTGCAGCAATTCGGCAAGCCGAACGATGTGCTCATCCGCGTTGAAGCACAGGATTTGGGCGAGAAAGCCGACCAATCGGCCGTTTCGAAAATCCGGGATGAGCTCGGCACCGACTATGAGTTCCGCCGCGTTGAAGCCATTGGTGCAACTGTTTCGGGCGAGCTGGCAACGGCAGGCATTATCGGCATTCTAGTGTCATTTGTCGCCATCCTGATTTACATCTGGATACGCTTTGAATGGCAATATGGCCTCGGCGCCATCATCGCGACCGGTCACGACGTGCTTATGACCATCGGATTCTTCGTCGTCTCGGGCATCGAGTTTAACCTCTCCAGCATCGCGGCCATTCTGACAATCGTCGGCTATTCGCTGAATGATACAGTCGTGGTTTATGATCGTGTTCGTGAAAACCTGCGGCGTTACAAGAAAATGCCGCTCGACCAACTTCTCGATTTGTCGATGAACGAGACGCTCTCACGCACGACTTTGACGGCACTGACGACGCTCATTGCCCTTGGCGCGCTGTTTGTTTTTGGCGGTGAAGTCATTCGCTCGTTTACTGCGGCCATGCTTTTTGGTGTAGTGATCGGTACCTACTCATCGATTTTTGTTGCCGGTCCGCTACTTATTCTGTTTGGCTTGCGTCCATCGGGCGAGAAGGCGAAAGCAGCGCTGAACGGCGATGAAATCATCACAAAGGCATAACTATTGTCTAACGGTATAACCTTAAAGCCTGCCCATTTTCCTGGGCGGGCACCGATAGATGCGTACGGGGCAGGCGGGTTTCGCTTTGCTGATATGTCGCATAGAGGCTCAATTTTGTGCCTTCCCTCCGGCGTCTATGAATGGCAGCCAAAAGATGTGGCCAAGCTGACGTTCGATGATTTTGCCATACTGATTGCTCAGACCGGTGATTTCGATGTTCTGCTGATCGGTATGGGCCTCGAAATCCGTCCCATCCCCAAAGATCTGCGCGAATCCCTGCGTGCCAAGGGCGTTGTCGCCGACCCCATGAGCACCGGTGCCGCCGTGCGCACATACAACGTGCTGCTGGCAGAAGAGCGCCGCGTTGCCGCTGCGCTTATCGTGGTGGATTGAGCATGACTGGTGATCGCGCCAGCATCGTGCGCACCCATGCATGGGACCGTTACATCGCCACGCTTTTCGCGCCTGCAGATAAGCGCGAGGCGCTGTTCGCGCTTTACGCATTGGACATCGAAATCTCGCGCATCTGCGATCTTGTTCACGACCCGCTGCCCGGCGAAATCCGCCTGCAATGGTGGCGCGATGTGGCCAACGGGCAGCGTGACGGCGAAGCCAGCGGCCATCCTGTGGCGTCGGCACTCCTCAAAACCATTAAAGACTATGATCTCCCGCACACCGCGTTCGATGCCTATTGCGAGGCGCGTATTTTTGAGTTCTACCAAGATGTGATGCCTGATCAAACAGCACTCGAAGCCAGTCTTGGCGCAACTCATTCAAGCATCATCCAACTCGCAGCGATGATTCTAGATGGAGATGCCGCCAAGCTGGCAACTGATGCCGCAGGCCACGCAGGCGTAGCGCTCGGGCTTGCGCAAATCATTGCCAGATTCTCAACCCTGCACCGCCGCCGCCAAGGCTTCGTGCCCGAGAGCCTGTTGCAAGCTCTTGGAACCTCAAGTGAGGCATTTTTTAATGGCGACGACACAGCCAAGGGCAATCGCGTGTTCGAGGCATTGATCGCATTAAGCCAAGATCATCTGGCAAAATACGTAGCTTTGAAATCCACCATTCCCGCCAGCTTGAAACCGGCATTCTTGCCGCTGGCCCCGGTGTCGCGATTGCTGAAAGCGGCCTCGCGCAATTCTGACAGTTTGAACCAGCCTGTGGCGGTTTCACAGTTCACCCGCATGGTTGATATTCTGCGCGGGGCTATGGGCTCGTCAAAATTAATAGGTCCAGACCCTAGCCTGAAGCCAATTTCCAGCGCTAACTCTTGACTTTTTAGCCTTCAAATGCGCTTGTCCGCCCAAATTTGAAGTCGTGCGGTTAATGCCGCAGGTCAAAGGAATCGAAGTGATGCTTCGGCCCTGAAAACTAAGGATTAAAACATGACCATGCACCGTTATCGCAGCCACACATGCGCCGCTCTTCGCAAGGACAACGCTGGCGAAACCGTCCGGCTTTCCGGCTGGGTGCACCGCGTGCGCGACCACGGCGGGCTGATGTTCATCGATTTGCGCGACCATTATGGCCTCACGCAAATCGTCGTGAACCCGGCCTCGCCATGCTTCAAGGCGGCTGAGGCCGTGCGTGGCGAATGGGTTATCCGTGTTGATGGCAAGGTCGTCGAGCGCGATGACAGCACCAGGAATGCCAACCTCGGTACGGGCGATGTTGAAGTCCATGCTGTCGAGCTGGAAGTGCTCTCCGCTGCCAAGGAACTGCCGCTGCCGGTGTTCGGTGAGCCGGATTATCCCGAAGACATCCGCTTGAAATACCGCTTCCTCGATCTGCGCCGCGAAACGCTGCACAAGAACATCGTCAAACGCACGCAGATCATCGCTGAAATGCGCAAGCGCATGTCGGGCGAGGGCTTCACCGAATACTCTACACCAATTCTCACCGCCTCCTCGCCGGAAGGCGCGCGCGACTTCTTGGTGCCAAGCCGCATTCATCCGGGCAAATTCTACGCCCTGCCGCAAGCGCCGCAAATTTATAAGCAATTGCTGATGATCTCCGGCTTCGATCGCTATTTCCAAATCGCGCCATGCTTCCGCGATGAAGACCCGCGTGCGGACCGTCTGCCGGGCGAATTCTACCAGCTCGACTTGGAAATGAGCTTCGTCGAGCAGGACGATATTCTCGGCACCATGGAGCCGGTGATGCGCGGCATTTTCGAGACCTTTGCCGAGGGCAAGCCGGTAAGCCAGTCCTTCCGCCGCATCCCTTATGATGTGTCGATGCGCACCTACGGTTCGGACAAGCCGGACCTGCGCAACCCGATTGAAATGCAGGCCGTATCCGGACACTTCGCCGGTTCCGGCTTCAAAGTTTTCGCCAATATTTTGGCGAGTGACCCGACAGCCGAGGTCTGGGCAATCCCTGCCAAAACAGGTGGCTCGCGTGCATTTTGTGACCGTATGAACAACTGGGCGCAAGGCGAAGGCCAGCCGGGTTTGGGCTATATTTTCTGGCGTAATGTCGAAGTGACAATTTCACGCGATGGGGTGCCCATGGGGACTGATTCTGGAGGTATTGAAGCTGCCGGTCCACTTGCAAAAAACATTGGTGAGGAACGTACGGAAGCCATTCGAATTCAACTAGGCCTCGAAGCTGGCGACGCCGCGTTCTTCGTCGCGGGCAATCCCAAGAAATTTGTGAACTTCGCAGGTGCAGCCCGTACTCGCGCTGGCGAGGAGCTGAACCTCGTTGACAGTAAGCGTTTTGAGCTTTGCTGGATTGTGGATTTCCCGTTCTTTGAATGGAACGAGGAAGAGAAGAAAGTCGATTTCGGCCACAACCCGTTCTCTATGCCGCAGGGCGGCATTGATGCTTTGAACGATCAAGACCCGCTGACGATCAAGGCCTTCCAGTATGACCTCGTCTGCAACGGCTTTGAAATCGCATCCGGCGGCATCCGCAACCATTTGCCGGAAACCATGGTGAAAGCATTCGAAATTGCCGGCATGTCACGCGAGATCGTCGAAGAGCGTTTCGGCGGCCTTTACCGCGCCTTCCAATATGGCGCACCGCCGCACGGCGGCATGGGCGCGGGCGTGGACCGCATCGTGATGCTGCTCGTTGGCGCAAAGAACCTGCGCGAAATATCGCTGTTCCCGATGAACCAGCAAGCGCAAGACCTGCTCATGAACGCCCCAAGCGAAGCAAGCCCCCAGCAGTTGCGCGAGGCGCATTTGCGCGTGAATATGCCGAAGTAATCACTTCAAAATATTCTGATAAGCGATTCAAATATAACAAAAACCCGGCATAGTTGCCGGGTTTTTTATTGAGACTATCCTTAAAAGCATTTTCTAATAAATAGGAACACGAGATGGTTAAGAATAATGCGATAAAAAAAGGATTAGAGTACCGTTTTGATACTATCAAAACGGTACTCTAATTACTTATTGGCAGTCACATCAACATTCATCTGCTTAATTAAATCAGCAGGGTTCGCCGAACCCGTGGCAACCAGCAGCGCGAAGGGAATTGGCGCGGCTGGTTTGGCTGTGATTTCTATGCTCTTTGGTGCATCCATAAATGCGGATGCCGCTGTCGTCACTTTGGAAGCAAAGTCCGGATCATTCAGCTGGGCAACGGCGAATGGAATAATCGCCTTTGATTGATTGATAATCTGATCGCGTGGCTGGCCCGCCTGCTTTGCCGCATAGTCGATAATGCGGTTGGTCAGCGAGGCGTCGTCAAAGCGAATGCTCATTGAGTTGAAAGTCAGCTGTTGAATAAGGCCGAGCATAGCCAATCCCTTGGCGGCTTCATCTTTGCCGGCAGAGTTCTTATTTATATCCTGAATGGATTTGGCGAAAGCAGGCGTATAGCCAGACATGTCAAACATCATGTTGATACGGCCGACATCCTTGAAATCATAAGCCATTTCTGAGAAGGCCATGTGGCCATCCGCAGGGTTCCAAGACCCTTTAGCTGTGATTGTGCCGTTAACTTCGGTGTAGCCCATCGCCGCGAATGCTTCTTGGCTTTTTGGATCAGGTATCTTTGTCAGGTCGCCATGAATGCCAGTGAAAGCCATATCAAAGTTCATCGGCTCGCCAGCGGTATATGGCGACATGGTAGCCTTGCCACCTTCCATCGAGAACACTTCCGCTCCAGCAAAGTCTACCTTGACAGCGCCAACCTCAAGAGATTCATACAAGAACATTTGCTTGACCGGATCGGTTTCGCCGTCGTCTGCAATATGAATATTATTGATAGAGCCACCGGCAAAATCGACCTTGGCACCATCTTCTTCTTTAGAAATGGCGGGAGCAGAAATTTTCCCGATCAAATAGCCTTTGTCTTCCTCAGAAACACTTTCAAGCACAACGTCGCCAATTTTGAACGGCTCGGCCGCGCCAGGCATGGTGATTGCCACACCCTTGGCAATAACATTTTCGCCGGAAAGTTCGCTTGCATCCACCGTGACCACCATACCCTGACCGGCAAATTGCTTGACAACCGCATCAACGACGGCTTGCGCTTCAACTCCCGCATATGCGGGTGCTGCCAAGCCCAGCACAAGTGCGGATACTGATAGAAATTTAAGATAACGAAGGGTAGACATGAATGTGACCTCTCTTGAACAATTAATTAATAGTGCCCCGGCGATGACTGTGCCAGAAATGTTACGAAGCGTAAACTGCCGGGTGCTTATTGGCACAATAAGCCTGAACGAAGTGTTGCGGCCAATTCAAGGCATTTGAACAATTTTGCAGCATTCCAGTCACTTGCCGCATTCATTTGCACTTGCTAACCGCGTGCCATGGCAAAAGATACACTTCTCGGCGATTCGGAACGCACTGGCATTGAACCGATTGATCTGAAAGACGCGCTGGAAGAGCGCTACCTTGCCTATGCACTGTCAACTATCATGCATCGCGCCTTGCCGGATGTGCGCGACGGGCTGAAACCAGTGCACCGTCGCATTCTCCACGGCATGCGCTTGCTGCGCCTCCAGCCTGACCAAGGGTTTGCCAAGTGCGCGCGTATTGTCGGCGAAGTGATGGGTAAGTTCCATCCGCATGGCGATCAGTCCATTTATGATGCTCTTGTGCGCCTCGCCCAGAGTTTTGCCGTGCGTTATCCGCTGGTGGACGGGCAGGGCAATTTCGGCAACATTGATGGCGATAACGCAGCCGCCATGCGCTATACCGAGGCGCGGATGACGGACGTGTCCTCGCTCATTCTTGAGGGCATAACCGAAGACGCCGTAGATTTCCGCCCGACCTATAATGAGGAAGACGAGGAGCCGGTGGTGCTGCCGGGTAGCTTTCCAAACATTCTGGCCAATGGCTCCAGCGGCATTGCCGTGGGCATGGCCACAAACATTCCGCCTCATAATGCAGCCGAGGTTTGTGATGCGGCGCTGCATTTGATTGCCAATCCCGATGCCGGCGACAATGATTTGCTGCAATTCGTCAAAGGTCCGGATTTCCCGACCGGCGGCATTATCATTGATCCCGCAAATGAAATCGCCGAAGCCTACCGCACCGGCCGTGGCGGTTTCCGTGTTCGTGCCCGTTGGGAAAAGGAAGAGTCCGCTCGCGGCGCATGGGTCATCATAGTCACCGAAATTCCCTATCAGGTGCAAAAGTCGAAGCTGATCGAAAAAATCGCTGAACTTTTGATAGCTAAAAAACTGCCGCTGCTCGACGATGTGCGCGACGAATCCACCGAAGATGTCCGCGTCGTCCTGGAGCCGAAAAGCCGCACTGTCGATCCCGGCCTGCTGATGGAATCGTTGTTCAAGCTCAGCGAGCTGGAAAGCCGCATTTCGCTCAACATGAACGTGCTCACGCGCGGCAAAGTGCCAAACGTCTTGTCGCTCAAAGGTGTTTTGAAAGAATGGCTGGAGCATCGCAAAGACGTGCTGGTGCGCCGCTCAAAATTCCGCCTTGGCCAAATTGATACGCGGCTGGAGCTGCTGGGCGGCTATCTCATCGCATTTTTGAATATCGATGAAGTTATCCGGATTATCCGTGAAGAGGATGAACCCAAGCCCGTGATGATGGCAAAGTGGAGCCTGACCGACGTCCAGGCCGAAGCCATTTTGAATATGCGCCTGCGTGCGCTGCGCAAGCTCGAAGAGTTTGAAATTCGCAAAGAGTTTGATGCGCTGACCGCTGAAAAGGCGGGCATCGAAAAGCTACTCGGTTCTGATGCACTGCAATGGAAAACCATTACATGGGAAATCGGCAAGGTGCGCGATAAGTTCGGGCCGGAAACCCCGCTCGGCAAGCGCCGCACCACCTTTGCCGACGTGCCGGACCATGACGAGGAAGACATCGCCCAGTCGATGATTGAGCGCGAGCCGGTTACCGTAGTGGTCTCCGAAAAAGGCTGGCTGCGCGCCATGAAGGGCCATATGGCGGACTATGCCACGCTGACCTTCAAAGAAGGCGATAAACTGAAAATGGCCTTCCCGGCCTATACCACCGATAAGATTATGATCTTCACCACGGGTGGCAAGTTCTTTATGATTGGTGCGGATAAGCTCCCCGGGGGCCGTGGTCACGGCGAGCCGATCCGCATCATTGTCGACCTTGAAAACGATCAGGATATTGTCACAGCCTTCATCCATGACCCCACGCGCAAGCTGTTGGTTGTAAGCCACGAAGGCAACGGCTTTGTCGTGCCCGAGGCCGAAACCGCCGCAAATACCCGCAAGGGCAAGCAGGTCATGAACATAAAAGCGCCGGACGAGGCCAAGTTCTGTCTGCCGCTTAAAGGCGATCACGTCGCAATCGTCGGCGAGAACCGCAAGCTGCTGGTATTTGCGCTAAACGAAGTGCCCGAGATGGGCCGCGGCAAAGGTGTGCGCTTCCAAAAATATAAGGACGGCGGCGCGGTGGATGTGAAGACTTTTAGTATGGCGCAAGGCCTGACATGGCAAGACACCGCCGACCGTCAGTTCACACGCTCCAAGGATGAACTCGCCGAGTTCATCGCCACGAGAGCATCAGCAGGGCGAATAGTGCCCAAGGGCTTCCCGCGCACAGGCAAGTTCGGCGGATAGGGGGCAATGCGCGACCGCACGCAATTGCTGGATTGCCATGTGCTGGATAGCTTTGAAAAACTCAGCTAGGTTCACTTTATGAACCGCGACCTGTTGATTGAAAAACTGAAATCCACCCGCCCTGCGCTGGAAGCAAAGGGCGTGACCCATATCGCCCTCTTCGGCTCCCGCGCCCGTGGCGATTTCCGGCCTGAGAGCGATGTGGATATTTTGCTGGAGGTGGAGGCTTTATCGCGGTTTAGCTTGTTCGACTTGTTCGGCGTAGAGCGTGTAGTTTCAAGTGCCACCGGTTTGATCGCAAATGCCTTCATGCGTCGCGGCTTGGATGATGGATTCAAAGCCGAAATCGCGCCTGACGTGGTTGATGTTTTTTGATGGCGCGCAGAACTCTCTTCCGGATCCAAGATATTCTTGATGCCATCGACGACATTGGTTCTTTGCTTTTGAACAAGACATTTTTTGGATGTCACAACCGATAGACCAACGCAGGCTGCCTTTGAACGTCTCGTCGAAATCCTGAGCGAGGCGTCCCGCTATATTCCTCAAGAGTTGAAAGACCCGGAACCGTTGATGAACTGGAACGATGTCGCTGACATTGGCAACCACTTACGCCATGCCTACCACCGTGCCAACTTAGAGATCCTATGGAATATTCATGTCGATGGGCTCTTCCTGCAACTCCGCGAAACAGTTGTCCGTATGATCGAAATCGTAAAGCGCAGCGAAGTCTAACCGGTCACATTATCCCTCCCATTTACCCTTGCGTCACTAAGTCTATTGACATGCGAATGATCGTTCGCATATTTGCGAGAATGAACGTTCTCACTTGTAGATTATGACCATGAACTTTGAAGCATATCACTCTGAGCAAACCATCGAAACGGTCGCCGCAGCGCCGGAGCGGGGCGTTCGTGCGGAAAAGCGCGAGGCGCAGCTTGCCCGTATTCTTGATGCATCGCGCACGTGTTTTGTCCGCTCCGGGTTCAGGGGCGCCTCTATGCATGATATTTGCCGCGAAGCGGATATGAGCCCAGGTGCACTTTATCGCTATTTCCCGTCCAAGGAAGCCATCATCGAAGCGATCGCTGATAACGACCGTCAGGGCGATTTGGCATCGCTCGCCCTAATTAATGGTGGGCCAAATTTAGTGGATGGATTTGTTAGCGGCGTAATGGCGCATTTTACCCACGTTCATGCCCGTGGATTCGCGCCGCTATTTACAGAAATTCGCGCTGAATCCATGCGTAACGAAACGGTAAAAAACTGTTGCGAAAGGAACAAGAGCGAGTTTGCCTCGTTCTTTAAGGGCTTTCTTGACCATGCCAAATCAACAGGGCAAATAGATCCTATTGTCGAAAACTCTGCTATTGTTTCCATGATAATGGCAGTCGGCGAAGGCGTGATTATGGGCAGCCTCCTCGATGAAGATTTAGGCGCCGGGAAAATCGAAGCAATGTTACGCGCGATGACTAACGCCCTGTTGCGCCCTACCTATTTGCACGAAGGCGCAAGCCCGTTGCTCAACTCAATCTAGCATCTCGAAAGAACGGACACCGCCCCATGTTCATCAAGTTCAAGTCCCCCGCAAAAAAATCATTGCTTCTGTCCGTTGCTCTCACGTTGGGCTCATTCTCCGCTCTGCCTTTCGCAAGCGCTGAAGATGGCGTTGTTGAGCAAATTAAGCCGCCGATGGTAACTGTGTCAGCCGTCATCAAGCGCATGATGAACGAGCGTCTAGTGGTTAACGGCAGCGTCAAGCCGGTAGAAGAAGTATCTGTTGGCACAGATGTTGCGGGATTGTTAGTGACTGAATTATCTGCAGACGTGGGCGATGTTGTAAAAGCCGGCGCTGTGCTGGCGCGGTTGGATACATCGGGCCTGGAAACGCAACTGGTACAGAACGTGGCACAGCAGGCGCAAAATGCAGCTTCGGTTGCGCAAGCTGAGGCACAGATTTTGGATGCGCAAGTGGGCGTTAAACAAGCCAAAGACCAATATGAGCGGGCCGTTTCGCTGGCTAAATCCGGCGTTACCACCTCAGCATCGCGTGACACGGCAACGAATGCTTATGATAGTGCCAAAGCAAAATTGAACACTGCACAACAAGGGCTTGAGGCGGCAAAGGCCCAAGGCGGGCTGGTCGTCGCGCAGCGAAAAGAAGTCGAACTGCGGATTTCCAAAGCCGAAGTGAAAGCACCTGCGGATGGCTTGATTTTGGCCCGTAATGCCCAACTCGGCGCGGTAGTTTCGGGCGGGGCAGGGCCATTGTTCCGCATCGCTCGTGATGGTAAATATGAAGCGGTGGCTGACGTTGCTGAAAATGCGTTGCCGCGCATAGCAGTCGATATGCCCGCAATTTTGAACCTTTCAGGGCTGGCCGAACCGATCAATGGCAAAGTCCGGCGCGTCGATCCGGAAATTGACGCAGCCACGCGCCTTGGCAAAGTGCGCGTCGAACTGGACGCTGACCCGCGCATTCGCCCGGGTGCTTTCGCAAATGTTGATATTCAAATTGCCAACCGCGAAGCGCTCTCCGTTCCCGCATCAGGGTTGGTTTATGTCTCCAAAGACGCATTCCTGCAAATTGTCAAAGACGGTCTTGTCGAAACCCGTAAAGTAAAATTGGGCATCCGTGCCGGCAAATACGTGGAAATTCTTGAAGGCGCAGTGGCTGGCGAGGATGTTGTTGAGCGCGCCGGGACCTTCATTACCAATGGCGATCATGTCACCGCCGTTCCCGCCGTCGAACCGACAGGAGCATTGAAATGAATTTTTCCGCTTGGTCAATACGCAATCCCATGCCCTCAGTACTGCTTTTTGTGGTGCTGGTCGCGCTCGGCGTATTCAGCTTCATGAAGCTGCCGGTGACGCGCTTTCCGCTCATCGATATTCCCCTCGTCTCGGTAACCGTAGTCGACCCCGGCGTTGCGCCGACTGAACTTGAAACGCAAGTTACCAAGACAGTTGAAGATGCGGTGGCAAACATAACAGGCGTCAAAAACATTATCTCGACGGTTAACGAAGGCCGGTCTGTTACTGCCATCGAATTCCGCCTTGAGGTGCAAACGCAGAAAGCTGTCAGCGATGTGAAGGACGCAATTGAGCGCATTCGCTCATCCTTGCCCGCCACCGCCAGCCAGCCGATTATTAACTCAATTGATATCGAGGGGCAGTCAATCCAGACCTACGCCGTAACGGCGCCGCAAATGACCATAGAAGAGCTTTCATGGTTTGTGGACAATACAGTTATTCGCAAGCTGCAAGGCGTAAAAGGCGTTGGCCGTGTCGATCGTAACGGTGGCGTGAAGCGCGAAGTCAGCGTTAGTCTTGATCCACAACGAATGATGGCGCTGGGCATTACGGCCGCAACAGTTAACCAATCCTTGCGCGGCATGAACGCGGATTTGACCGGCGGACGCGGCGATATTGGCGACCGTGAGCAAGCCATCAGGACACTTGGCGGCTCGCGCACGATTGATGATTTGGCCGCTACGGAAATTCCAATTGGCGGCGGCCGCACCGTTCGGCTTTCAGACATCGCGACAGTCCAAGACAGCTGGGGCGATCCGAAAAGTTTTGCAACAAACAATGGCCAGACCGTCGTCGCCTTCTCTATTTTCCGAGCCAAGGGCGAGAGCGATGTAAGCGTCGCCGACAAGGTGGAAGTTGCCATTAAAGACATGGCAAAGTCCCATCCTGAGATCAACTTTACTAATGTCGATGATAATGTGAGCTACACTCGGGGCAATTTTGAAGCCGCGATGAGCTCGCTCGTCGAAGGCGCGTTGCTGTCCGTTATCGTGGTGTTCCTGTTCCTGCGTGATTGGCGCGCCACGCTGATTTCGGCGACAGCTTTGCCACTTTCCGCCATCCCTACTTTCTGGGTCATTCACCAGATTGGCTTCTCGCTGAATCTTGTTTCATTGCTGGGCATCACGCTGGTTGTCGGCGTTTTGGTCGATGATGCCATCGTCGAAATCGAAAACATCGTGCGTCATATCCACATGGGCAAAACGCCATACCGTGCGGCGATGGAAGCGGCTGATGAAATCGGCATGGCTGTTATCGCCATTTCCATTACGATTATCGCGATTTTCACACCCGTGTCGTTCATGAGCGGTGTCGCAGGGCAATATTTCAAACAGTTCGGCGTGACAGTTGCTGTGGCAGTGTTCTTCTCCCTGCTTGTCGCCCGATTGATAACGCCGATGATGGCCGCTTATATGCTGCGCGTTCCAAAAAACCACGCCGAAAACGATGGCTTCATCATGCGCGCCTATTTGAGCCTGTTGAAGTTTTGTGTCCGCTTTCGCTGGGTGACGCTGATTGTTGGTGTCCTTTTCTTTGCGGGTTCAATCAAGGCTGTCGGGCTGTTGCCATCGGGTTTCATTCCAAAGGTCGATGTGGCCCGCGTTATCACCAGCATCGAATTGCCGCCAGGTTCCAAACTGGAGGAAACCCGCACAATCACTGATCAGGCAGTAAGGGCTGTGCAGGAGCTAAAAGAGGTCAAGAGCGTGTATGTCATCGGCGGCGTTTCGCCAAAGGGTGAAACTGAACCGCGTCGCGCAACGATGATTGTCGAGCTGTTTCACAAATCCCTTCGCGATATCAAGCAAAAAGAGCTTGAGCCTATGATCTTGGATAAGCTGGCAAAAATTCCGGATATGAAAGCCTATTTCCTCAATGATCGCGGCGCCCGCGCACTCGAACTTGGCGTGATGGGGTCGGACCCGCAGGCATTATCGGATAATGCCCGCAAAATTCAAAGTGAGATGGCAGGAACCGGTAAATATCTGGCCATCACTTCCAATGCCGCTCTGGATCGCCCGGAGATCATTGTTGAACCAAATGAAGCACGTCTTGCTGAGCTTGGCCTGACAACCGCCTCAATTTCTGAAACTCTGCGTGTTGCCACGATGGGTGACATTGATGAGAACTTGGCGAAATACACAGTTGGCGATCGCCAAATTCCTATCCGCGTCCGCGTTCCACTGGATGCCCGTGCTGATATCGACACGTTGGCTGCTCTGCCGGTGCCAACAGCTAAAGGCTTTGTTGTGCCACTGTCATCACTGGCAACATTGCGCTTCGGGCAGGGGCCGTCAGTTATTGATCGCTTCAATCGCGAACGCCGCGTCGTCATTGGTGCGGATATGGCGGGCAAGGCCGAAATCGGTGAAGGCCTTCAGATCATCCACGAACTTCCCGCCACAAAGGCGCTGCCATCAACGGTGCGAATCCAAGAAACTGGCGACGCCGAAGTGATGGGCGAAGTGTTTGTCGGCTTTGCATCCGCCATGTCCATGGGTATCACGCTGGTGTTCGTGGTGTTGATCCTGCTGTTCGGCTCGATTTTCCACGCATTTACAATTCTGCTGTCATTGCCGTTGGCAATCGGCGGTGTGGTCGCTGCGCTGTATATTACCGGCCAAGCCATCTCGATGCCCGTTGTCATTGGTATTTTGATGCTAATGGGTATCGTCACAAAGAATGCCATCATGCTGGTCGATTTCGCTGTCGAGCGCGTGAAGTACGGTATGACCCGCAACGCGGCTATACTTGACTCTGGCGCCAAGCGGGCGCGGCCTATTGTGATGACAACCATTGCCATGTCGGCAGGCATGTTGCCCGCTGCCTTGGCATTCGGCGACGGAGGCGAATTCCGCGCACCGATGGCGATTGCGGTGATTGGTGGCCTGCTCGTATCGACTGTACTATCGCTACTGTTCGTGCCGGCGGTCTACACAATCATGGATGACATCGCACGCGGCACAAGCTGGCTCATCCGCAAACTGCTCAATCCGAACAAATCGGACGAAGTGCAAATCGGCCACGTAACAGCGGGCCATGGCATGACTGCAAGCAATGATGCAGGCTTTGCGACGGGTCAAATCGCAGCGGAATAGTGACCGTGACCGGGGCTAAAGGCCTCGGTCATACAGCTCTGCTTTGCTTCATGAGCGCGATTATCCGGTAACTTTGTCACCCATTGCAAACTGAATAAAGCGAGCGAAATTGAAGTCTTCGCCGCCCATTTCGACGTTTGGAACCCACAGTGGATTGAGTTTCAAATATGAATGTGTATCCCCTAATATCATTCCAATAAATGTTTCCGCGATGATACGTCCTCCGACCGGACCCATGGCGTGAGCAACGCCCTCTAGTGAGTTTTTTGCACCTTCGGCAAGAATGTAAATCCATAATGGAGTTCGGCCGCCCAGCACCGGCTTACCATTGGCGTCTTTAGTTTTAAGGTCAATTTTGAAAATTGGTTTGCCATTGACGTGATAACTACCTAAATTTATGGCGCTATTCCAGCTCTCGTCCGATTCCGCTTTTCCTATTTTCAGCCATTTTTCTTCGAGGGGCTCAATAGACATCGTACGAGCAACGTCCTCGCCACTTGGAAGTCTCATACTAAAACCACGCATAATATTCAGGAATGCCAGACGTCTATTATTTGGTGTCCGGCCTTTCATTTCCGGTAGATTGGCTAAGGGATTCACTAATGAAGTATCGACCTTATAAGACGGTTGTGTACGGCCTTTGGTAAGATCGCGACCGGAACTCTTCATTTTAAAAAACAAATCCCATTCAATAGCCCAACCTTTTTGGATTTTGTCAAATCCGTTTAAGCCAAGATGCTCCTTCGGCTTGGACATATCGAAAAGCATCCGCCTTCCTATTCCCGCTGATATCTTACCTTGATGGTCTTGTTCCTTAATCGGGTCCGCGTCCAAATTTTCAAACTCTCTATTGAGACGATAGACAGGGCGAACCATTGAGTGTCCGAACCTGAACGCCGCCACTGAAAATTCGGTCGGAATATAGGGATCATGTTCCCATTTGTAGAATTGTAATTTGGGCGTATTGACATGAATATTCCCATCTACCGACGCCAAATGAGGTAAAATCTCCCAGACCAGCTTCTTTCCAACAATTTTGACTAAATAATCACGAAGCACAACCCATTGATAATGCCAACGAACAGCCTGTTGCACCTCCTCAAATGACCACCCCGGGTGATTGTCAGCCATCCGATTGTGGAATCGTAAGAATATCGTATGAATTTGAGCAACGATAACATTTTCATCATTTCGTTTATCGCCGATAATTGCCCGTGATGGGCCGGAGTCATTTTCGACACGAAGATGATCAACCGCCCCGGTATCAAGGTGACTGGAACCTTCGGGCACACCAATATTGCCGCCCAATCGAAATTTCCGGCCTTTGCCCTGTCCCATATCGTACATATAGGGTTGATCATCTGGTCCGCGTCCGTAAATGCTATCGAGATCAAAGCGTGGTGTTCTAAAGTCAGTTAGCGCCTCTGGATCATTCAGTCTTTGTAGCGAGCTTGCCGGATCGAATGTCAGATCATGATCTATAAATTGTCCGAGATATGTATATCCGGCCTCGATATTATTGTTCTCTTCACCATCAATTTTGGTTTCATGAGTTGGGCCATCAGCCTCAGGTTTGGCTGTAACGTCCTCAGAGAGTTTTTCCAATTGTTTCAGTATATCTGGATCATTTATATCCAAATCAAATTCAGGCGTCGATCTGAACATGCGTCCAAATCTGCCTTCAAACAAACGGGATTGGCGTGATAGTTGTGCGCCGCGTACAAAGCCATGATTAGAATTTGCCATCTGAGAACCTCATTAATAGTGTTGAGAATTTTCGATGCGCCCCTATAGATTGTCGATTTCTTTAGGAAAAAAGTCAATTGCAAATTGAAGATTATAAAATTGTTTATTCACAAACACATAGCAGTTTAAGCCGCTGTAGACTGTTTGATTGATGTCCAAGTCATAAATCAAATTTTGGGGTCGCGACATTAATAGTGTTAACTGTGTCCCGAAGTGCAGTCCTTTAAACATCCCGGTCCTCCCACATTTCCTGATGAATGAGCGATGCCAGCGGCAGTTTTTGCCGCCAAGATTTCACCTGAAGTTCCGGCCCGGCATAAAGTTCGTCCACATAACCAATGCACAAATAGGCGATGATTTCGAGCCTGTCCGGCAGGTTCAAAAGCGCCCGCATTTCGGCATCGTGAAAGATGCTGACCCAGCCAACACCAATGCCTTCCGCCCGCGCCGCGAGCCACAGATTTTGCACAGCGCAAACGGCTGAATATAGATCCATCATCGGGTTATGTGTCTTGCCCAAAATCACCGCGCCGCCACGGCTACGATCGCACGTCACGCAAATATTGACTGGTGCTTTGCGGATACCCTCAAGTTTCAACGACTTGTAAGTTGTCTGCCTCTCACCTGAAAACATACCTGCCGCCTCGTCATTGGCCTTAGAAAACACCTGCCAAACTTGGTTGCGCCGTTCCTGCTCGCGGATGATTATAAAATCCCACGGCTGCATAAAGCCGACAGATGGTGCGTGGTGCGCTGCCTGCAACAGCCGTTGCAAAACATCGTCTTCGATGGGTCGGTCGGCAAACTGGTCGCGCACATCACGGCGTGTTTCGATGGCACGATAGACGGCAGCGCGGTCAACGGCGTTGAATGGTGCGGCGGCAATAAGGTGTGGACTGAACATGGTTTTTCCCGAACAAAAGCGACGCCCGTCGCGCTGTCCATGCGCGAAAAGCAGGTCACATCTGGCCGGTCTTCTGACTTCGGTTCATCCGGTTATTCAGCCTTCCCGAATTACTTCAGTGGCCGGGGCTAAACCCCAAAAATAACCGTCCCCTTCACAGCGTTGGGCACGTTCCGGATTAACACCGGATTCCCGATTCTCCCCATTTGCATGAGACACCAGATAGAGCGACTATTGCAATTCACCGGCGTGAGTTCAAGGCTCAACTGCTCTGTTTCCTGTCTTCATTTAATTCCCAAGCCGTGTGCGCTACCAGCGCCGTGAGCAATATACTCCCGCCTGCTAGCGCTTGGTTTGTCGGCACTTCCTTGAAAATCATCCACACCCAGATCGGCGCAAGAATAGTCTCCAGCAAGTAAAACATTGCCACTTGCGGACCGGACACAAATTTGGGTGCCAGCGACAGGCAGAAGAATGCCGTTGTGGTCACAAACGTGCCATTTAATAAAATCCATACGGGCGCGTTGGCATGAATACCGCCTTGGCCGACAACAAACCACAGCGCGACCATGGCTGGCACAGCCGCGCTAATCAGGCCAGTGAAACCCATATCCTTGCCGCTCGCACGGGAAATGGTAATTGAAAGCGAAATCGTGACGGTCGCCAATATTGCAGCAATATCGCCCCAAATATGACCTCCGGACAGGCCCTCCTGCACGATAATGAACACGCCGATGGTCATGATGATCATAGCAAAAAAAGTTGCAAGCTTTGGCTTTTCTCCAAAAAACGCCCAGCCCAAAAGAGCGCTGAACATCGGGTTAAAAGCGAGAATGAAAACGAGATTTGCCGTCGGCGTAGCATAAACAGCAGCGAAGAAAAACACGGATGACACGCCATAAAGAGTTGTAACCACCAGCCCGTCCCACCCGGGAATCATAACCAATTTTTTTCGGGTTAAGGCATAGGCTGCGAGCCATACTAAAGTGGTAACGAGGAGCACGCAAAGCGAGCGCAATAACTGAACGCTCCAGATGTCGCCATCAGCAAGCCGCACAAGCGGAATATCAAAGCTTACTGCCAAACCGCCGAGCATACCCAAGGACAGGCCTTTTCTGCGTTCAGCAGCGCCAATTTGCAAATTAAAAACTCCGGTTTATAGCGCAGGGCGCTTGGCGTTGGGGCTGTGGCATTGCCAGCCCGCAGGTCCCAAATGCTCTTGCGGAAAGAAGCGCGTTTTGTAGTCCATCTTAGCAGAGCCCGCCACCCAATAGCCAAGATAAAGATGCGGCTGGCCGGAAAGCCGTGCCCGCTCAATATGATCCAATATCATATAAGTACCGAGTGAGCGCTTCTCGATTTCCGGATCGTAAAACGCATAGACCATCGAAAGCCCGTCACCCATCGTATCCGTAAGTGATACCGCCATGAGATCGCCGACGCCCGTTCCAGTCATAAAACTATCGGGTCCGCGCTTGCGATATTCGACAATTCTGGTTCGTGCATGGGTGTCTTCCACCATCATCGCGTAATCCATCACTGACATATCTGCCATGCCGCCATCGCCATGGCGGGCATCGAGGTATTTGCGGAATAGCGAAAATTGCTCGCTCGACGGCTCGGCCTTGTACTCCTTAGCGATAAGATCAGTATTTCGCCGCCAGATGCGCTCCATGCTGTCGGTGCGATGAAACTCTTGCGCCAACACACGGATGGAGACACAGGAGCGACATGTCTCGCAGGCAGGGCGGTAGGCGATATTTTGCGAACGACGAAATCCGCCTTGAGTCAAAAGGTCGTTGAGATCGGCAGCGCGATTGCCAATAAGATGCGTAAAAACCTTGCGCTCAACCCGCCCTTTCAAATAAGGGCAGGGTTGCGGCGCAGTTAGATAAAATTGCGGTGTGGAGGTCGGGTGGTGGTTCATGGCTCGCCAAAATTTCGATTATCAACTGTTTACGCGAATGCGCCAAAATTCAAGTCAATATTCAAAATGGGCGATGAATAGTGCAAATTGACGACCTAAACTTCGTCTCGAATGAAATATCCCACCCCTGGCTCGCTGATGATGATTTGAGGATCAGACGTATTAATCTCCAATTTCCGCCGTAGCTGGCCGACGAAGACCCTCAAATACTGCGCATCTTGCGCATGAGCAGGCCCCCAAACGGTAGTCAGTAATTGCCGCAGGGTCATGACTTTGCCCTTATTTTGCAGCAGTAACGTCAAGAGTTCGAACTCCTTAGGTGTTAATCTGATGAGATCATCAAGGCGCGTCACGCGATGTTTTGCAATATCCAATGAGATTGGACCGGCGACAAAGACAGTTTGCGACGAGACTGGACCCTCACTTTTTTGGTCCTGCCTGAGGGCCACGCGAATACGCGCCAAAAGCTCGCCGATGCCAAACGGCTTTCCCACATAATCGTTAGCACCAAGGTCCAACACCTCAATTTTTTCGCGCTCGTCATCACGCGCGGAGAGAATGATTAGAGGCACACGGCTCCAGTGTCGCAGCTTTGATATTACCGCCTTGCCATCCATATCCGGCAGACCAAGGTCGAGAATAATAAGATCAGGTATGAGTGCTGAAGCCTGACGCAGGCCGTCAGTCCCGTCAGCGGCGCTTAACGTCTCATAACCCGCAGCCTCCAGTCCGTGCTTCAAAAAAGTGCGGATTTGGGGCTCGTCATCAATGATGAGAATGCACTTAAGGCGGCTCATTTTGATACCCCGCCAGCCGACGCCACTGCGCCGATTGCAGGCAGGCGAAGAACCATTGTGGTTCCAGTGTTGCTCACTGTTTGCTCTGCAATCTTAATGCTGCCACCCATCGATTCAATCGCGCCCTTGACGATTGCCAACCCGAGCCCTGCACCGCTCTGCCCCGAAAGACTTGGCGTGCCGCTGTAGAATTTGTCGAACAGTAGGGCGCGATCGGCAGAAGATATGCCAACGCCATGGTCAATAATCCGCACTTCAATATCTCTCGCAACCATGTTGATTTTGATCGTAACCACACTTTTAGCGGGTGAAAACTTGGTGGCATTTTCAAGCAAATTGAAGATGGCTTGTGAGAACAGCACCCGGTCCCCGGAAAATGAATCAACCGCACCATCAGGTTTCAGATCATATTTCCGTTTTGGAAAACCAAGCTGAATGGCCGCAATACTTTCCTTTACAGCAGCAATTGGCTCAACCGCGTCAGCCCGGATTTGCAAGCCGGATTGCAGCTTGGTCATGTTCAAAAGATTGGCCACAAGCTGCGAGAGCCGCCGTGTTTCATTTTCAATGCCGGCAAGCAATTCGCGCTGCGCCGCCTTCGGCATCCTGGAGCCGAACTCTCGCAGGCTGGTCACGGAACCTAATATGGACGCAAGCGGTGTGCGCAAATCATGGCTGACTGAGGACAGTAAAGTTGAGCGCAAACGCTCTTCCTTGGCGCTCGCATCCGCAGTGTCTTTAGCGCCAGAAAGCCGGATGCGCTCCACTGTCAGCGCTGCCTGTTCCATCAATGTATGGAGTGTGCCCTCGGCATCATATGATGCGGCACGATTGCCGCCAAATGGAGCTAAGGCAAGCAAGCAATCCGGTAGAACGTTTTTGTCAATAAAGCGATATTCAAAGCGGGCGCTTGGCCAACCTGGAACACTGGCGGTCATATCTTGGTTGGTACGAAATGCTTTTTCAGCCAAGTTTAGTTCTACTTCGTCCGGCTCAAGCGATGGCTGCGCGGCATATTCCATTGTTGGCATAGCGGAAATGTTGCGCACCAACGCCGCCGGGCCTTGCACCGCCTTTGATGCCTGGTTGACCAGTGCCGCAAGAACATCCGGTTCAGTTTTAGCCGCAGACAAAAGCTGTGAAAATTCTGACAAAGTGGAAAGCATAAACGCACGGCGTCTGGCGCGGCTTAGCTGCTCGCGCAATTGTCCTGCCATGGTTCCCGAAATGCCGGCAACCACCAGAAAAACACCAAGCGAGAAAAACTCTTGCTGCTCGGCTATGGCGAAAGTATAGCGCGGCTCAATGAAAAAATAATTCAATGATAAAAACGCGCACACTGCGCTTAGTATTCCGGCCCGTAAGCCCGAAAACGAAGCACTCCCGACAACCGCAGCCATAAACACCAGCGCCACGCCGCGTATACCAATCCAGCGTTCGAGCAATGCCGAAATGAGGATTGCAATTGGCACAACAAGTACCGCCAGCACCCAGTTTGGTACTGTCGGTTCAAATTCATCAGTCGGGTTTTCAAACACGTCCATCGCTGACAATAGCCGCGCAAACCGCATGGCTTGCAAGCACTGCGCGGCAAAAACTAATCAATAAGCGCCAATCCTTATGTAATCCTTATGTGTAAGTTGAAATTCGACCTCGCTTCCTTATGCATCCGGGCGCCTTACTGTACTGCACAAATTATTTTCACCTTAAGGACAAATAGTTATATGGCCGTAGTTGAACTGAAAGAAGCACCCCCGAAAACTGCCATTCAGAGCCACTCCGCAGGGTTTTGGACACTCATGATCGGCTCCGTCGGCGTCGTTTATGGCGACATCGGCACAAGCCCTTTGTATGCCCTTCGCGAAGGTGTGCTGGCAGCCAGCGGCGGCGGCGTTGTAAACCCGGACAGTGTCATTGGCATCCTGTCCTTGATGCTCTGGTCACTCATCGTAATCGTCACGCTTAAATATGTGTTCATTCTGCTACGCGCTGATAATGAAGGCGAGGGCGGCATCCTCTCGCTTTATGCGCTGGCCTCCCGCGCTGTAGGCCGCTCTATTCCACTCTTATTTCTATGTGGCGCGGCAGGCGCTGCCCTGTTTTATGGCGATGCACTCATTACGCCTGCGCTCTCTGTTTTGTCGGCCGTTGAAGGCCTGAAGCTCGTCACAACTGCGTTTGATCCCTATATATTACCACTGACAATTGCAATTATCTTCGGCCTGTTCTTTGTGCAAAGCCAAGGCACCGGTGTCGTATCCAAACTGTTCGGGCCGCTTACGTTTGTATGGTTCGTGGTGATGGCCATCGGCGGTGCTGTACATATATTTGACCACCCCGGCGTACTGATGGCCTTCAATCCGGTCCATGCTGTGGTCTTCCTTTCAAGCCACGGCGTCATCGGCTTGGTCGCCCTTGGCGCCGTGTTTTTGACCGTTACTGGCGCGGAAGCGCTCTATGCCGACCTTGGCCACTTTGGCCGCAAGCCTATCCAATTTGCGTGGATGTTCATCGTTTTCCCATCTCTTGCAATCAATTATCTCGGCCAAGGCGCACTGGTAATTGCCAATCCGGCTGCGCTCGAAAACCCGTTCTTTTTGCTCTACCCGGATTGGGCCTTGCTGCCGATGGTTATTCTCGCCACCATCGCAACCATTATCGCCAGCCAGGCGGTTATCTCCGGCGCATTCTCTTTAACCCAACAAGCCATTCAATTGCGCATTCTGCCACGCATGGAAATCCGCCACACCTCGGTGGATCAAAAAGGTCAAATCTATATGCCGCAGATCAACGCCATGCTGCTGTTTGGTGTGCTGATTTTAGTCATGCTATTCGGCTCGTCGTCAAGCCTTGCCACCGCATACGGCATCTCTGTCACCGGCACGATGGTCGTCACAGGCGTGCTCGCCTTCATCGTTGTCTGGAAATATTGGCGCTGGCCACTGTGGGCCGCCGCTACGCTGATGTTTCCGTTCCTTGTTATTGATATGGTTTTTTTGGGAGCCAATATGATGAAAATTCTCTCTGGCGGTTATGTGCCACTCATGTTCGCCGCCGTCGTAATGCTAGTGATGTATACATGGGTGCGCGGCACAACGCTCTTGTCAGCAAAGTCCCGCCGCACGGATATACCCTTGTTGCAGATGATCGAAATTCTGGAAAAAAAGCCGCCCGTGCGCGTGCCGGGAACGGCGGTATTCTTAACGTCAGATCCGGAAACAGCGCCTGTCTCGCTTATGCATTCGCTCAAGCATTATAAGGTGCTGCATGATTCCAACGTGATCTTGACGGTGAAAACTTCAGACGCCCCGCGCGTCAACGACTGCGAGCGCATCACCATGGAGCGCCTTTCTGACGGATTTATGAAAGTGACGATGATGTTCGGCTATATGGAAGAACCTAATGTTCCGCGTGCGCTCGGCCTTTGCCGCCAGCGCGGCTGGAAGTTTGATATTATGTCAACTTCGTTCTTCGTTTCGCGCCGCTCGCTGCGCCCGTCTGCCAAGAGTGATATGCCGATGTGGCAAGACCGCCTGTTCATCATGCTGGCCCGCAATGCCAGCGACGCAACTGACTATTTCCACATACCGACTGGCCGCGTGGTCGAGATAGGGACGCAGATTACAATCTAATATCTACAGTGAACCACGGCGTACTATAGTCCCGGTCAGGATGTCGTGCACCGTGCGTTTGCGGTCTGTGAACAAAGTTACCAGCAGCACAAAGGGCGTCAGCAAAACATTGCATGCCCAAAATAAAAACGAGTGAGCAGCAGCGGTGACAAATTCCAGCGGCTTTCCATCAACTTGGTCAACGTGAATATCCATAATCCGCATACCCAATGTCGCCTGCGCGCGGCTGCCCATCGTTAAGCCGGAATAGGTCAGCGCCAGAGCCGGAATCATGATTCCATACAGTAAAAAGCCAAGACCCAACGTCGCCACGCCAAGCACAAAAATCATTAACGCCACAGGAATACACAGCAGCGCAATGATGCCCAGATCAATCACCGCCGCCATCATGCGTCGTGAACGGACACCTTCAAAACTGCGATAGTCATCGAGGGCAGTCCGGGTGAGTATTTCATGATCGATAGTTGTCATAATTCAATTCCAATTCAATGCAGCTTTACGTGGATATGCAAACGAGTGTTTGCAATGGGATGAAAGAAAATGAATATTATAGGAAATAATGGCGGCGGGATTAAAGTTGTCGGGGCCGCTCCCTCAAGACCCTGCGCGAGACGGTTCTTAATCTATCCGGTTGGCGCGAGCGAGGCTTCCTGGGCCGCTCTTATCGCGTGAAACAGGATATTTCCGCTAAAGATTTGGTGCAGCGGGCGGTGGTAATTTTGTCGGCTGATGACTACGACAAGCTGATGGTGAAAAATGCCAACTTTAATCGACAGCCTGTTAGACAGGCCGGTTTTCAGCGATGAATTTGCTGAAATGGTCAATCAGCGTTCAAAGACGCCGGGCCGTCAGGATGCTTTTGTTGTATCTTCTTGATACAAACATTGTCTCCGACGCCAGGCGAAAAATACCGCAAGTTGTCAATTGGATGCGGTCGATAGACCCTTAGTTGGCTTATTTAAGTGTGATAACCCTTGGCCAACCAACCCGGGGAATTGCGCAGCTGAAGCGGAAAGATACGGTAGCAGCTTCGGCGTCGAGAGTTTGGTTTTTCAAGCTTAAAATTGCGCATGAAAATAGAATCTTGGCCATTGATGACGCGATAGCTATTGAATGGGGAAGAATCTCCGCGCTTGGTTCCCGTGGTGATGCCGGTGCGCTAATCGCCTCCACGGCCGTGGTCCATAATTTTATTTTGGTAACAAGAAATGCGCGGGATTTCGAAGAAACGGGCGTCGCGCTGTTCAATCAGTGGGAGCAGGGCTGAACCTCATCGGTCCACCACCTTCACTAACAATAATCCAATTGCCATAAAAAACAAACTGAGTGGCACGGTATCCAGTGCGACTTTGGCAGTTGCGGTTACTGAGGGCCAGTTATTTGGCATCATAAACCAGTTGGTGTCGATAATTTTTGCCAACCCGTCCATCATCGAAAGCGGCATCCACGCGTCATTGTTGAAATACCACCAGCATTGCATCACAACAATGCCAAGCGCGATGAGCAGGGGGGCCAGCACAATCAGTCCAAGCCCGCCGAGCAACGAAAGCCCCGCCGCCATGTGCACTTTTTCGGACGCGCCCGAAGGCTCATTGTTATTGACCATTTAATCCCCCGTCGAATTTAGCAATCAGTAACGCGAAAACTCAAACTGTCAAAGCCTGTCCGGCGCGGCTTTGACAAAGGCCGATCCAGCAACCAAAAGCCAGCCGGCAATCATCAATACCCCGCCGGTAGGCGCAGCAAACGGAAATAACCTGTCGCCTAAGAAAACCCGGAATAACAAATCCCCGGCAAAAAGTGCCACACCGAGCAGCAACACCAGCGCCGCCAGCCGCAGGAACTTGCCACCGCCAATCAAACCAACGCTCAAAAACACCGGCGCATGTAACATCATAAAATTAGCAGCAACGCCCAAATTAGGCTCACCCGCACGATGCGCCGCCGCCGCCGAAAGCGCCACACCCGCCGCACCGAGGAGGCCACCGGTGGCAACAAATAAACGTTGGTTTCCCATCATGCTCCCGCCCTCAACATTGCTGCCACCCGTGGCGCGAAATAGGTCAAAATCCCGTCACAGCCTGCGCGTTTGAACGCCAGCAGCGATTCCATCATCGCCTTGTCTCCATCAATCCAACCGTTGGCGGCAGCGGCCATAATCATCGAGTATTCGCCTGACACTTGATAGGCAAATGTCGGTACATCGAACGCATCTTTAACCCGTGCGATAATGTCTAAATAGGGCAGGCCGGGCTTGATCATCAGCATGTCCGCGCCTTCCGCCAAATCCTGTCCGGCCTCGCGCAAAGCATCCGCGCTGTTGGCGGGGTCGAGATAGTAACTCTTCTTGTCACCTTTAAGCAGTCCGCTGGTCCCAACTGCCTCACGGTAGGGGCCATAGAAGGCGGAGGCGAACTTCGCGGCATAAGACATTATCGCCACACCCTGATGTCCCGCCGCATCCAGCGCATCACGGATAGCGCCGATGCGCCCGTCCATCATATCCGATGGCGCGATAATATCCGCACCGGCGTCCGCTTGCAGCACGGCAGCGCTGGCAAGCCGGGCCACAGTCTCATCATTGACGATAATACCGTCGCGTAAAATGCCGTCATGGCCGTGGCTGGTGAAAGGGTCCAACGCGACGTCTGTAATAATACCAATCTCCGGCACAGCCTGTTTAATCGCCCGTGTGGCACGGTTGATGAGATTGTCCGGATTGAGAATTTCAGAACCCGTATCGTCCTTAATTCCAAAAGCAACATTCGGAAATGTCGCCAGCGCTGGAATGCCAAGTTGGGCCGCACGTTCCGCCTCCCGCACCGCCTCATCAACGGACAACCGGAACACGCCCGGCATAGCAGAAATCGGCTCGCGGATATTCACGCCCTCAATCAGGAAAATCGGCCAGATTAAATCATCAACGCTCAGATGGGTTTCGCGCACCAGCCGCCGCGACCAGTCAGCTTTGCGCATCCGGCGTAAACGCTTTGATCCGGTGATCTCATCCACACTGCGCGACATCGTAAATTTAGACATAAACAGCTCCTGTTAGTCTGCCTTTATCACGGCAAAAGCCCTCACGGGAAGTATCACACTGCGCTGACGAAAATCTGTTGCAGTATCACGAAACGGTGTTTCGCGGTTTCGTGTTTTGCATGTGAAAGGCGAACTCTTCTATCTTGAGTTAGGGCAATGATGTCCGTAAACTTTATGGGAGCATAACATGATCAAATCACTTCTTATTTCGGGAGTATTCGCATTCTCGTTCATTGGTGCGGCAAATGCCGAAATCGTAAAATGCAGCAAGCACAATCTCATGATGATCCATGAAGAAGCAGGCAAGATGAAGGGCGATGCCATGGAAATGACTGTCAAGGAACTGGAGATGGCGATGGCCGCCAAGGGCAAACGTGACATCGCAGGCTGCCGTATGCACGCCGCAATGGCAATGGATCATTTGCACGGCAAGTAATTAACATCTTTCCGCATTGATGATATTGTGGCTGGAACCGAATTTTGTTCCAGCCTTTTTTATCCGCCTGTCATGCTCATGTGGCGCGATACCGATGGCTTGTTATGAGTCCGGTCGATGATGAAATCATGGCCCTTTGGCTTGCGGCTGATAGCTTCATCTATAGCGTTGGACAATAGTTCATTGCCTTCGGAGGCGCGAAGCGGCGAGCGCAAATCGGCGGCATCTTCCTGGCCGAGACACATATACAGCGTCCCCGTGCAGGTGAGGCGCACGCGATTACAGCTTTCGCAGAAATTATGCGTCAGCGGTGTTATAAGGCCGAGCCTGCCGCCGGTTTCTTTCACAGTCAAATAGCGGGCGGGACCGCCTGTTTTGTGGGTGCTTTCTTCCAGCGTGAATTCGCGGGCAAGTTTCGCACGAACCAGCGAAAGCGGGAGATATTGATCGGTGCGGTCCACATCAATTTCGCCCAGCGGCATGGTTTCAATCAGCGTCAAATCCATGTCACGGGAATGCGCCCATCGCATCAGACTTGGGATTTCGAGATCGTTGAAACTCTTCAAGGCCACGGCGTTGATCTTGACTTTGAGGCCCGCCTTTTGCGCGGCATCCACGCCTTCGAGCACCTTGGGCAAATCGCCCCAACGTGTGATTTCTTTGAACTTTACGGGGTCTAAAGTATCAATTGAAACATTGATGCGCTTCACGCCGGCATCGGCTAACTCCCGCGCGTACTTGGCTAATTGCGAGCCGTTTGTGGTCAGCGTCAGCTCTTTGAGCGCACCGGATTTTAAGTGGCGCGATAGTGAATTCACCAGGCTCATGATGTTTTTGCGCACCAGTGGCTCGCCGCCGGTGAGGCGTAGTTTTTCAACGCCTTTTTCGATGAAGGCGGAGCAAAGCCGGTCAAGCTCTTCCAGTGTAAGCAGGTCTTTCTTGGGCAGGAAAACCATGTCTTCAGCCATGCAATAACTGCAGCGGAAGTCGCAGCGGTCCGTTACTGACACGCGCAAATAAGAAATAGCGCGACCAAACGGGTCAATTATCTGCGGCGGGTGGCTCATCAAAGTCTCCTGGTACCTTATGTCGGACTTCAAAGTGCCTTCGTCAAGTCAACAGTGCTTGAACGATGCATCGATAGCACTTAAGCACAAGATAAATTGAGATTTGCAGGTGAAGCATGGCGATAGAATCCCCGTTAGGCACAAAAACGTGGCCGACAGAATTGCGCGTTTCAAAAGACAAGCGCCACTTCACTGTGACGTTTGATACTGGAGCAGTACATACATTCAGCGCCGAATTTTTGCGCGTGATGTCGCCATCCGCCGAAGTGCAGGGCCACTCGCCGGAGCAGCGCGTGACTGTGCCGAACAAGGCCAATGTTGCGATTGCCCAGCTTTTGCCGGTGGGAAATTATGCTGTGCGTATCGTATTTGATGACGGGCATGATAGCGGCCTGTTCACATGGGTCTATCTGGCGGACCTTGGCGAGAGCCACGAAGCCCGCTGGCAGGGCTATTTGGGCGAGTTAAAGGCGCAAGGGATGGTGCGCGGGAACATGTTGCACTAATCCCGCTCAGCTTTAAGGATCTCCACCATTTTCGTCATATGCGCCTCGACTGCATTGCATTGGTCCAGCGTCGCAGCCCCCATCGCTTTGTCGATCAGCGCTGAATAGATCGCCAGCGCTTGCATCAATAGTTCCGTACCGTTTGGCGTAAGTGAGAGCCTCTGGATGCGCTTATCCTTCTTGTCGCCCTCGCGGATGACCAGACCGCGCTTCATCAATTCCGGCATCAGCATGGTGATATTGGAGCGTCCGACGATGAGCCTTTCGGCCAATTCCTGCTGACTTTCACCCGGATGGCGATGAATGTTCATCATAATGTCGAGTTGGCCGGTTTTTAGATCAAGCGGTTTCAGCGCCTCGCCTATGGCGCGGCCAACGGCTTGCGCCGCGCGGCCAACGGCCACCCAATTGCGAAAACGGGGATTGTCCCAAGGTGTAATGCTTGATGCCACACTTTGCTCTTGCTTTTTGTTCATGATTGAACAATCATGTTCATAATTGAACCAATCTGGAATTTGATAATGGTCGATGTGAAACAACAAGTCATACGGTTTGTGCTGGGTCAAGGCGGGCGTGTGTTTCCCAAGACTGCCGGGCGTCTTGCGTTTGAATTATTTTGCCGTACGGATGATCCCGCCAAGCCAAATGCCAAGGAAAAAGCGGCAATTGACCGCGCCGCGCCGCTGATGGCGCAGGCGCGCAAGCACCGTTTGAAGCTATCGTCAAGCTGTGTCACGGCGCATCAGTTCAAGGCAAGCGGTGCGTCCCGTGGCAAGGTTCTGGTCATCCATGGCTGGCGCTCCCGCACGGATTTTATGGCCTCCATGATTACCAGCTTGGTTACCGAGGGGTTTGACGTTGTGGGGCTGGATTTGCCCGGTCATGGACAATCAACGGGTCGCAAACTGAATATCAAATCAGGCGTCGAGGCGCTTACGCAGGTCTCGCAATGGCTCGGACCGTTTGATCTGGTTATCGGCCATTCATTCGGCGGGGCGGTGGCGGTGAATGCAGCCGTGGGCGGCATCAAGGGCTTTGCGCCAGTGCCGTTTGGCCGTGTTGCGGTGATTGCCTCGCCCAACTCAATGCCGGAACTGTTTGCCGGTGTGGGGCGTCATTTCGGGCTGCGAAATGCCGCGCAGACTGCGATGGAAGAACGCATCAAAGATGTCGCTGGGCGTCCGCTTGCCACGTTTGTTATGTCCGGACAGATTAAGCAATTTGATGGCGAAGTGCTGGTGTTGCACGCGCCGGATGACCGTGAAGTGTCATACTCAGGCGCGCTGGAAATGGCGCAATCCGGCAACCATGTAAAACACATTGCGTTCGATGGATTGGGGCATCGCCGGATTATTGCAGACGAAAAAGTATTCACCGCGCTAAAGACATTTGCAAAGTCGCAAGGACTGGCGAAGGCGGCTTGAGGCTATTCAAATATCGTCTCTAAACGCGCCAGAACTTCTTGGGTAATATAATCCGGCGCGATTTCAACCTTTTTTCCGTTGCGTGATTTGATGTCGATTGCCCGTGGTTGATCGCAACGAATGACGCCGATAGTCGTTGTACCTGCACCTGAAAGTGAGACTGCGAAGCCATTGTTGCGTTCAAAATCTCCGCCTGCTGTTATTGGAACAACGATAGGAACTTGAGTTACCTGGTTAAATTTCCGGGGCGAGACAATAAACACAAAGCGCTTTCCCCTTTGCTCGAGTCCCGCAACCGGATCAAGCTCAGTATGCCAAATTTCGCCGCGCTCCAAGATTTACAACTCAGCGTCAATGGATGGCATATCCAGCCACTCTTTGTCAGCTTCTAAATCCGGAACAAACCCTTCAAGCAAATCATCCAACTTATAGCGTGGACGCGCGTCGCGAACAGTAAGCTCACCATTGCTCACTGTCAGTTTCAGCGAACTGTTCGATGAAAATGGCAGTGCCGCCAAGATGGCGGGCGCAATGGTTAGCATGGTCGAACCGCCGACTTTGCGGAGTTTAACTGTTGACATGGGGCTACTTTTAAAAGTTACATATTTATACAACATAAGGTAGCGCTCATTTCAATAAGCTACCTTCTTCGTGCCACATCTTCGGCCATTGAGCACATGATTTCAAACATCATCACCACGCCGGCATAAGCGGTCATGCCGGAGGGGTCGAAGGGCGGGGAGACTTCTACCACGTCCGCGCCGACGATGTTCAAGCCGCGTAGTTCGCGCAGCATAGCTTGGGCCTGTAGCGTGGTGAAGCCGCCGATTTCGGGGGTTCCGGTGCCGGGGGCATAAACCGGGTCCAGCATGTCAATATCGAAACTGACATAGATCTCAGCATCGCCTGCGATCGAGCGGGCTTCGTTCATTACTGCTTTCGGACCCATTTCGATGGCTTCCTCGATGCGGATTTGCCGCACGCCCATTTTAGCGCCGTAGTCGAAATCATCGAGGTCATACATCGAGCCGCGTAAGCCGATTTGTACGGTGCGTTTCGGGTCCAGTACGCCCTCTTCGATCGCTCTGCGGAAGGGTGTGCCATGGGTATATTTGAAGCCGCCGAAATAGCTGTCGTAAAGGTCTGTGTGGGCATCAAAATGGATCATGCCGACAGGTTTTTTCTCGCCCACAGCACGAAGCGCAGGAAGTGAGGAAAGATGGTCGCCACCAGCCGATAGCGGGCGGATGCCTTTGCCGACGACGGATTTCAGAAATCCGCCAATGCGCTCCAGTGCGTCGTTCACGTCTGCGGGGTTGACGGGGCAATCGCCAAGATCCGCGATGTTGGCCAAATCATAGGGCACGACATGCGATGTCTGGTGCATCCGGCGCACCATGGCGGACATATCGCGCATTTGGCGCGGGGCGTGGCGCGGGCCGGGACGGTTGGTCGTGCCGCCATCCCATGGAATGCCGATGATGCCGATGTCGAGATTTGTCGCCTCATCCAGCGGCACATGCGGAAGGCGCATGAATGTCGCCAGCCCGCCAAAGCGCGGGGTGACAAGACCGGAGGTTGGTTGGTTAAAGGCGTTTGTCATGGCTGGCCTACCTTTGGTGAGCTACCGCCGCACGATGACTTTCGTGCCGACGCTGGCCTGATTGTATAGATCAGTCACATCATCATTGGCCATACGGATACAGCCAGATGACATGGCCTGGCCAATAGTCCACGGCTGATTGGTCCCATGAATGCGGAATATGCGCCCGCCAATATACATGGCGCGTGCGCCGAGCGGGTTGTCGGGTCCGCCAGGTTGATAGGCGGGAAGTATACGTCCGGTTTCTGCCTTTACGCGGGCGCGCATGACAGCTGGCGGGGTCCAGCCCGGCCATTCGGCTTTGCGGGAAATGCGGTCTGTGCCTGCCCATTCAAAGCCCTCGCGGCCAACGCCAACAGCGTATTTGATCGCTTTTCCGCCGCCCAGCGTATAGTAAAGGCGGCGTTCAGATGTTTCGATGACGATTGTGCCAGCAGGGATTGACGGATCAAATGAAACAGTTTGCTTCGCGATGGGAGATTTATTCGAGCGGTAATGGCCCTGCTGAACGCGTGGTTTTCCTGCGAGGAAAAACTTTTGCAATGCGGTTTCAGCGTTAGCGGGCAGGGCGGTGAGAAATGCGAGGGAAAATGCGGCGAGACGTACTTTCACGGGATGGCCTCTTGGATTTTCAAAAACCCTAACGTGGAGTGACTCGGGACGAGGCGTCAACAAAAATATATGTGACTTCGGGTCGGCACTACAGTCAGCTTGCCAGCGCCAACGGTTGGGGTCGCTGCGTTTTTGACACGACGCGGTCGCGCCCCTCGCGCTTAGCCTCGTACAGCAGCGTGTCTGCTTCACGCATGATGCTCTCAAAGCTGGAACTTTTGTTTTGAATTGCCATGCCAATGCTCAGCGTAATGCGCAAAGATTTGCCGCCCGCGTTGATGGAGCGGTTACGCATGTTTTCGCAAATCTCCCATGCAAGAAACAGCGCCTCGTCTTGTGGCATGTTTGGAAGATGCACGCCAAATTCCTCGCCGCCGAGACGGCCTAATACGCCGCGTGTGCCTGTTGTTGATTTTATTGAGGCACTGATCTCTTTCAGCACCTCGTCGCCTGCCGCATGGCCGTGTGTATCATTTACCGCCTTAAAATGATCCGCGTCGATCATCAGGAAAGCGCCATGTTTGGACGATGAACGCTCAATTGAATTGAGAAAATAAGCCCGTGTCAGTGCGCCTGTGAGCGGATCAAATTTGACATGGTCGTCGATTTTTTGGATCGATAGATTTATCACGCGGATCATGTTTAACAGGAAGAAAGCGATTGGCCCCGTGATAAGAAAGGGGATAAAAAATGTAATCAGCATTATGATGCGATAGAGCTCAGGAACTTGATGTCGAACCGGCCCAAGGGCGAGGTGAATGACGGCTGTTGGCACGAGTGTTGTGAAAACGGTTGTCAGTCCGGTCAGGAACGCAACCTGCCGGAAAGTAAGGACGTACAAAATTTTCCAAATAGACAGCAGAACCCTCATTGCTTATCAGTAACATTGAGGAGCTAAGACGGGCTGAAGAAACTGGATTGCATTTTAGCGGCTGTAGGGCGTTCAAAATCGCCTTACCCCAGGTTCAATTCCTTGAAAAAGTCATTGCCCTTGTCATCAATCACAATGAACGCGGGGAAATTCTCCACTTCGATTTTCCACACTGCTTCCATGCCGAGCTCCGGATATTCAAGCACTTCGACGTGCCGGATGCAGTCTTGGGCGAGGCGGGCGGCGGGGCCGCCTATGGAGCCTAAATAGAAACCGCCATGGGCTTTGCAGGCTTCGCGCACGGCAGCCGAGCGGTTGCCTTTGGCGAGCATTATCATTGAGCCGCCGAAGGACTGGAACTGGTCAACGTAACTATCCATGCGCCCTGCCGTGGTGGGTCCGAAAGAGCCGGACGCATAGCCTTTGGGCGTCTTGGCGGGTCCTGCATAATAGACCGGGTGGTCCTTCAAATATTGCGGCATAGTGCCACCGGCTTCGAGGCGCTCACGGATTTTCAAATGGGCGGAATCGCGGGCAACGATGATCGTACCAGTGAGCGACAATCGGGTTTTCACCGGATACTTGGAAAGCTCCGCCAGCACGTCTTTCAATGGCCGGTTAAGATTGATCTCAACGACATGGCCGGACATTTTGGCTTCGTCCACATCCGGCATGAAGCGGGCCGGATTATGCTCCAACTGCTCGATAAACACCCCGTCTTTGTTGATCTTACCAAGCGCCTGACGGTCTGCTGAACAGGAAACGCCAATGCCAATCGGCAGCGAGGCGCCATGGCGGGGCAGGCGGATGACGCGCACATCATGGCAGAAATATTTGCCTCCAAACTGCGCCCCGACGCCGAGCGATTGTGTGAGTTTGTGGATTTCCTCTTCCATCGCCAAATCTCGGAACGCATGGCCGAACTCGTCGCCCAGGGTCGGGATACTATCCAGATAGCGGGTGGAGGCGAGCTTGACCGTCTTCAAGTTTTGCTCTGCCGACGTACCGCCGATGACGATTACCAAGTGATAGGGCGGGCAAGCGGACGTGCCGAGGGTTAGGATTTTTTCCTTGAGGAAGGCAATCATGCGGTCGTGGGAAAGCAGCGACGGTGTGCCTTGATAAAGGAACGTTTTATTAGCCGAGCCGCCACCCTTGGCGATAAACAAGAACTTGTAAGCGTCCTCGCCTTCCTCATAAATTTCGATTTGGGCTGGCAGATTGTTTTTGGTGTTTTTTTCTTCAAACATGGAAAGCGGCGCGAGCTGCGAGTAGCGCAGATTGCGGCGGTTATAGCTGTCCAGCACACCTTGGCCGAGCGGGTCTTGATCTTCGCCCTCTGTCCAGACACGGCGGCCCTTTTTGCCCATGATAATCGCGGTGCCGGTATCCTGACACATGGGCAGAATGCCGCCAGCGGCGATATTAGCGTTTTTTAACAAATCCCACGCCACGAAGCGGTCATTTTCGGTAGCTTCGGGGTCTTCTAAAATCAGCGCCAATTGCTTCAAGTGACCGGGGCGCAACAGATGGTTGATGTCGCCAAAGGCGGTTTCTGAAAGCAGGCGCAGGGCTTCGGGCTCGACCACCAGCACATCCTTGCCACGGAATTGCTCTATCTTCACATAGTCCGCAGTCAGCTTTCGATATTCGGTTTCATCCTCGCCGAGCTGAAAAAGATCATTGATTGAGGCCATGGGGCGACTCCGACATAAATGCAAAAAGGGTGAGGCACATTTAATGCCTCACTCCTTGAAGAACAATCCGGCTTTTTGCACCTTAATCGATTCAGGCGCGTTTTGTGTTACGCTGCGTGGTGATATGCGCCTCCACTTTGGCCGCCAACATATCGGGGCTGATTGGCTTGGACAGATAATCATCCATGCCAGCCGCCAGGCAGCGATCTTTGTCACCTTTTAGAGCATGAGCGGTAACGCCGATGATTGGCGTGCGCGGCAAATTGTTTTCGGCCTCGAAGTCGCGGATTTCATGGGTCGCCTCCAAGCCGTTCATTTCCGGCATGGATACATCCATGACGATAATGGTCGGGCGCCTAATCTTCATCGCTTCCAGCGCCTTGCGGCCATTGTCCACAATTTCGAATGAGAAAGGCGTGCTCTCTAATATCTGCGTGAAGACGATTTGATTTACCGCATTGTCTTCAGCCACCAAAATATCAAGCTGCGGCGACGCTGAGGACTTTGGCGCTTCAACTG
>JAYVRA010000009.1:0-11450 GCA_043776635.1 Phyllobacteriaceae bacterium | reverse complement strand
TCACAGCGAAGCCAAACCCTTCACATGGCGCGCAAACCCAGACGAAATCATCGCTGCCAGAAATCGGGGGTTCCAAATGTTGGAATCAATCCACTAGTAAGGATTTCTGCTCAAGGCTCGCAATCTCAAGGCTCGTCTGGTTCTTGGTTTCGGCGTCGAAACGAACCCGGGGATAGAAATCGACCAGCGCGACCATGTCAAAGCGGTGAGCTGCCGGCAATTGCCAATCGGGGTTTGACAACCGCAGATGCCAGTTACCGTCACTTTGTTTTGCAAGTGTAAGCGTAGTGCCATCGCTGAACGTGGTATCGGCCCAGCACTCTTGAACACCTGCGCTATCCGGAGCCGTTCCCGTTCCGCCGCTCCAGCGACCGTCCGTAAACAACGTCGCAGGCGCTCCACTTGCGTGGGCGAAAGTGTGAAACCCAATAAAAACTACCAAAGCGAACAATTGTTGGAACATAACCGAAGTTCTCCAAGTACTGCGACTCGCTGAAGGCGTGGATTAGTGACTATGACATATGTATGCTCGATGACCGCCGCGCTGTCAAGGACTATTTTCCTAGTTTAATTATTTCGATTTTCTGCGCGATCATCTTCCCCGGGCTTGTCCCGAGGATCCAGTTTTTCATGTAAGGTAATAAGGTTGACCTTGAGGCTGGATTCCCGGGACAAGCCCGGGGAAGACGGCCCCTACCGCAACTTCCCGCTGGCATGGCCGAGCATCGTGTAAACCTTGCCAGTATCTGACGTAAGATAGGTTTGCGTCATGATTTGGTCGCGGTCATTGCGGGCTACGTCTTGCAGCAGACGCTCGAAATCTTCCACGTAGCGGTCCACGGCCGAGCGGAAGTCCGCGTCTGTCTGGTATTTGCGGCGGATTTCATCGAATGTTTGCTGGCCTTTGAGCGTGTACAGGCGGCGTGTGAAGACGTTGCGTTCGCCGCGACGGTAGCGGTCCCAGAGTTCCACTGAGGCTTCATGGTCGATGGCGCGGGCGATATCCACCGACAGCGAATTCAGCGATTCGACCACATGGAGCGGCGAGCGGGCGGCAGGTGCTGCGGCGCGAAGGGCCGCAGGGGCTTCGTCGCGCGTGGCGCGTTGCAACAGATCTGACACCCAGCCATTACCGGCTGGCGCTGCCGCCTTTGGCATCTGCGGGGCGTCGGCTGGCAAAGATCCGCGCAATTGCAGCTCCGGTGCCGACGGCGCACGATGTGGAGCCGGCTCCACATAGGCAGGCTCGACACGGGGCTCTTGACGTGCTTCCTGACGAACCGGTGCGGCGCGGGCTGTGGAGGCTGACGCCATATCAAACGCACGACCGGATTTGCCGACGATCTCGGACAATTCTTTCAACGCCCCAATCTGCTCGGCCACGGCGCGGCGCATGGTTTGCGAGGAAAGCCTGGTTTCTTCCGGTAATTCCAGCACGCCCTTGCGCAATTCCGCACGGGTTTCTTCCAATTCAGCCTTGATTTCCGCCGCAGCGCGGCGGGCATCGTTTGGCATATCTTTGACGCTGGCCTTGATTTCAGCCTTGGCAGCTTCGATTTCAGCGCGGATTTCCGCAGTCGCTTGACGTGCGCCGGCAGGCATATCGGCCACACCATTGCGGATTTCGGTCTTGGCGGCCTCAATTTCAATGCGGATTTCTTTTGCAGTGTTGCGCATTTCTTCCGTGGCATCTGCGAAGCGCGAGGTCGCCTGCTCGACCACTTCGGCAAGCGAGGCCTTCATGCCCTGCGTCGAAGACTGTGTGCGGCTTTCGGCGCGGTCAAAGGCGGAGGACACGAGTGTTTCAAACGAGCGCAACGTGTTTTCTATTTCTTCCGAGCGCTTGACGAGGCCAACGGCCAGCGCTTCCAGCGCTTCCTGCCGGTCTTCCAACGTATGACTGAGCGAGCCTTGCGCAGCAGACAGCAGATCCGAAGCGGAGGCTAACACGCGGCCATGTTCATCAAAGCGGCTGGCAATGGCCGCCACTTCTTTCAATGTGCCCGATGAAAGCTCGGTGAGGCGACTGACGTTGCCTTCAAGCATCCGGGTCGATGTGGAAATCTGGCTGGCCGCCTTTTCGCTCTGCGCCACAAAGCTATCGCTGAGCGTTGAGAAGTACCCGGTGTTGTCAGACAATTGCTCGCCGACTGCGCCAAGATTGACATGGGCCATATCAATGAGCTGGCCGAGCTTGGCGTTGGACGCCGACAGCCGGTCTATTAGGTCGGTGACACCGCCTGCCAAATCCGAACGGGCGGCGGTCATGGCGTTGACTGTCTCGGCGGTGCGGCTGGCCAGCATTTGCACCATAACAGCGTTTTCGTCGCGCAAGCGTCCGGTTGCTGCCTTGGTCGCGGCTTCAAGCTGAGACGTTACTGTCCTGCCGGTTTCGGAAAGGCTGGCGACCAGTGGTTTGGCGGTCTCGTCCAGAATGCGGACGATTTCGGCGGAGCGGTCTGCCAGCATCGCTGTCAGCTCATTGGTCTTGCCGTCAATCACCAGCGATGTGCGATCCGCCTCGCTGCCAATTGCCTTGTTAAGCGCGGCGATGGAAGAAGCTGAAGCATTGGCACGGGCATCAAGTTCTGCCGACACTTGATGGACGCGCGCCATGATGCGCTGATCGGCGCCATCGAGGGCGGCGATAATTTCGTCAGTCTGACCGGTAAAGGTTTTGGCATTAGCAACAACCCGTGCTTCGAGGCGCCGCTCGGCATCTGCAATGCCGGCAGCCAGGCGTTCCGCAAAGTCCGCGCTGTGCCGCTCAAGGCGGGCGGCGTAATTTGAAGAATGACTGTCAAGCGTTGCATTGGCACGCAGTGATTCTTCAGCGATTGCTGATGCTGCCTCGCGAACGCGGTCCCGCAAAGTGCCCGCCATGACGGACGCGCTGGTTTCGAGCGAGTTGCGCACCGCTTCCACGCCGATTTCGAGCGCGCGCCGCATAGTGTCCGTACGTTCCTCAATTGCGCCGGTCTGACTGGTGAGCGCCAATTCAACGCGGCCGATTTCCGCATTTATAGCCGCTTCGATTTCCGTGCGTGTTGTGACAAGGCGTTCCAAATCATTGGCTATGTTAGCGGAGATTTCATCACGTGACTGGATAAAGGTTTGGCTAAGTGCAACCAGACGGTCATCCAATACATCCCGCATCTTCTCAGTCTGCGCGGCAATATTATCGGCGACTTCATTCGCCTTGTTATACAATACATTGTTTAATTCATCTGTACGGATGGCAATGGCATCGGCAACTGTATTGGCACGGGCATCCAAGCCGGCATGCAATTCTTGTGTACGCTTGGCAATATGGTTGGCAATAGTAAGCGCACGCTCATCAAGACCTGTGGTCAACTCATTAGTACGTGCCGCAATGTGATCGCCAATGACAGTTGCGCGGTCATCAAAAAGAGTGCGCAATTCTTCGGTTCTAAGTGCGATGTTTTCAGCAACACCCATTGCCTTGTCGTCAAGTACAGAATGCAGTTCATTGGAACGCGCTGCGATGTTATCACCAATGCTTTGCATCTTATCATCAAACAAATTGCGTAATTCTTCAGTTCTCTGCGCAATGTTGTGAGCTACACCCATGCCTTTTTCATCAAGTATAGAATGCAGCTCATTGGAACGCGCCGCGATATTATCGCCAATGCTGTGCATCTTATCATCGAACAAATTGCGCAACTCTTCAGTTTTCTTCGCAATATTATCAGCTGCACCCATGCCTTTTTCATCAAGTACGGTACGAAGCTCTTGCGTCGTGCGGGCAAGATGGCCCGCAACTGCGCTTGTATTGGAATCCAGCACGCTGCGCATTTTGTCCGCATGGCTGGCAAGTGTGCCGGCAACATTAGCGGTGCGCTCATCAAAACTATTGGTAAGCTCTTGAGTTCGCAGCGCAATTTCGTTTGCCAGAGTTCCGGTTTTTTCTTCCAACGCGCTCAGAAGCGCATCGCGATGGCCGACAATATGTTCCGATGCCGCTTTAATGCGCTCATCCATCATCAGGCGCATATGCTCAGTCTGCGCCGCCATACCGGTTGAAACAGCTTCGCGTGCTTGATTTAATACTGAATTATGCAGAGCATTACCTTCAGCAAAAGCCTGCTCTACTTCACGCGCACGGGTCGTTATTGCCTCATGACCTTCCGCAAACGTCTTGGAGATGTCGCGAGTGCGCTCAACTAACGTCTCGTTGAGCATACGGGCACGCTGATCCAGCGCTACATTCAGCCGTTCCGAGCCGGTATCCAGCGCCTCAGCGCGGGTTTCAAACTCTGTTATCAAAGATTTACTGCGGGTATTCATAGTATTTTCAAGATTAGCCAAACGCACATCAAACTCACTGGTAAGAGTTTGCGTGGCTGAGCCAATGACAGACAACATACCGTCTGTACGATTACCAAGATGGCTTCCAATATTGTTAGATGCTTCATTAAGACGCACGATCATTGACCGGGTACGATCATCCATCGTCTCGGATAGATTGCCAGTCGCATTGGTCAGCAGAGAAACCATAGCTTCGGTGCGGCCATCCAATGTTTGGGCCAGTGTTGACGACAACTGCTCAGCCTGCTCGCCAAGTGCCAATACACGGGTATCAAGCAGGCTGGCAAAGGCCGCGCCAGAAGTAGTAATACGGCTTTCAATTTCATCGGAGCGGCTGTCAATCGCCTGATAAATCTGCCCGCCACTATCGTTGATACGGTTCACCAGTGATTCACCGGATTGGCTGATTGTCATCGTTAATTGGGTGGACGCATTCAACACGTTCTCGCGGATGATGTCGCTGGCTTGGCTCAGCTCATCTTTCAATTGCTCATGCGAGCCGGAGATGGAAGCGCGAACACGCTCGGCGTGGCTGACAATGGATTCACGCTCTTGGCTTAAATCATCAACAAGCGAACGGATGCGCACTTCATTGTCTGAATATGCCCGCTCAAGCTCGTGAACCTCACTGTTGACAAGCGTTTCGAGTTCGCTGGCCCGTGCCAGCGTGCGCTCAATACCCTCGCTCATGGCAGCCACTTCGCGGCGCACTGCTTGACCTACAGACGACACGCGGTCCTGCGCCACTGTCTCCGGCTCGGCTAAACGATAGGCGACTTCGGTCATGGATTGTGCGGCGATGCGCAGCTCTTGCGCGCGACGTACCATGATTGCAAAGGCCCAAAACAAAACGACCGGCAGCGCTGTTGCAATGACCAATGCCAAGCCTTGCGGGGTTAATAGGAAGCGCTGAATATTATCAGTGTTAAACGCGCTGGCACCATAATATATGTAACCATAATAGAGACTTGCCCCTATCCAGAGCACACTTACAAGTCCAGTCATCCAAAACAATGTGTTGGGTAGACGACGATTAAGGTTACGCAATGCTGAAGCGTAGTTGCGCTGGCTGTCATCGTTGGCGGCAGCGGGTAGATTGTTTAATTGACGGACTGCCTCGAAAGGCCGGGCCGTAGACTTTTGCGTATCCGCAGTCTGCCCGGGTGCGCTTGCGGGCCTCGCCACTTCGCGTTCAAGAATAGGTTTAACGGTTTTGGAAACTGGCAACGTATTGCTGTCAACAGCTTCTAAAGCCGGTGTATTTATCACGGATTTCGCGGCAAGCACAGCATTGGACTTTATCGGCGTTGAAGGAACAACGTCTGCCGGATCGAGATCATCAAGTGGCATATCCAACGAGAAATCATCAAAATCATCACTGTCAGAAAAATCAAGGCTAAGAGCCTTTTCCAACTCCGCTTCAACATCGTTACTGAGCGTTTCGCTTATGGATTTGCGTGCCATATCGGTTACTTCTGCCAATGCATTGTTATAAGACTGCGAACACAATATCCCGCAACCCACGTCTAACTCATTTGATGATAGTATTTTTAGGGGGTATTGGAAACCCAAAACTCCGCCAATGTGTAAAACTTTAAATATAAGGTTAACATTTGGGAGGGATTAACTACCATATTTTTCAATGGGGTTTCGTATTTATCCCCTGCTAAAGTGCGCCCGTGTCAACGTGCGTGGAGCCCTAAATACTGGCGGCTGCCCAACTGACAAGGTCGATTGCGACACGATTAAAGGCCGCATCCAAATTGCGGACAAAGCTATCCGAGCCAGCGCCCGCCGGCACGTTTGCAGTAAATAGTTTGGTGCCAACCACCACGCCTGAACGATCATTTAGAAGTTTGACTGATATTTGAACCATGGCCACGTCATTGCCCGTGGTTTGGATTTCAAAGGCGCGAATATCGGAAATCACCTGATAATCAATTGCCAGACCGTCACCCGGGCGACCAACACCGCCAAACCGTCCTGAGTTTTCAAAGGCCTGCACCAAACGAGCCTGCACAATTTTAGGAAGCCTATCGCCCCATTGTGCCCCGCCCAAATATTGTATCGATGATCCATCGCCGCGAATGACGATGTTTTCACTATCCAGCGCTTTCAGCGCTTGCGGTTCGGCGATCAAAATTTGGACTTTGGTCTTGCGAGCGCCTCTTTCAGATACTTTTGGAACAGCAAGGTCATAGGTGTCCAGGGCCTTGGTTCCACCGCCCAGACCGGAGCAACCGCTTAGCGCAAGAAGCGCAGCGAGACCCAAAATTTTATGAAAGCCGATTGCCTTCTTCACGGTCTGTCTCCTGCCGGTCGTTGCGAGCGGCACATTCCAATAGTTAATAAGATTAATCGTCTTGCAAGACGATCGCATTGAAGTCAACGGCGCGTGCGGGCGTTATATACGGGAACTGACCCCTGCCCGCCGAATATCAAGCGCTGCGGATTTTTTTGTAACTCGGTCACAGCCTCCTCAATGCGCGATACTGAGCGCTGGGTATTTTGCACCAACGCATCGACATTTTCCAACCCGCGCCCTGAGAATTTTGCCAGGCCATCCGTAATTGTTCCCAATTTTGAATTGAGCGTATCGGCGACCTGCCGGAAAGCCACAAGTGTTGAACGCGCTTCCGCCACAAGGCCTGGACCTTGCCCGTCTGTTGACCCTAAGAATGCTGATACTTTTTCAATCACACCATCCACTTTGAGTGTGGTCGCAGTGAGTTGACCTGTAAAGTCTTTAGTGTTGGCAACGATTGTATCGATATCATCAGCCCGCGCGCCAATTTTTGCTGTCACCTTGGTTATGTCGGCCATCGCAAGCTTCGCAGATTTGCTGGCTTCCTCGATATTAGCCAGCGTATCGGTGACTTTTTGTGCATCAGAGGCGGCCAATATTTTATCCAAGCCATCAAGACTTTTGGCTGCTTTATCTGAAAGTGCCGTCACAGACAGGACCGTTGCATTCATAGATTCTGTTATTTTTTTGACGTCGCCACTTGAAGCAGCTAAATCATTGGAAACCTTCTCCGCATTGGCCAAAATGTGATCCACCTTGGTTTTATCAACGCTTTTCAGTAAGTCCCCGGCGGCTGTCAAGGTTGAGTCAAGACGGGTGGACACTGATGTCAGTGTCTTTGACATTGCCGAAACGCTTGCCAAAAACTCATCAATACCATCTGCATTTTTTGCCAGCACACCAGAAAATTTATTGGCATTGGCGAATGTTTCGGTCAGCTGCGTGTTGTTGTTTTTAACAAAGCTATCCAGACCGCTGAGAACTTGGTCGGCTTTGGTGGCGATGTCCTGCGCCTGATTGAGCAAATTGTTAAACGCACCGGGATCTGCATCAATGTGCGGTGTATCGCCGGTGATTTCTGCGGCCCTAAGCAGATTAATCGCATGAGGGTCGCCGCCCTTTAACTCAATGTAGGCTTGGCCCGTAAGGCCTTGAAAGCCTAGTGTGGCCTCGGTTTTAAAGGTAATCGGCGTATCGCTATTCACTTCGGTTTCAGCAATCACGCCTTTCGGATTTTGCGTATCTATGAACAGCTTTTTAACAACACCAACTTTGATACCGTTGAACAGCACTTGGCTGCCAACTGAAAGTCCTGTTACAGAGCCTGGAATACGGATTTCAAGTTTGGCCCGGTCGCCTGTGTTGCCGTAGCGGGCAATCCAAAATACGAATCCGAAGGACGCCAGCAACACCGCTAACGTGACAATCCCCACCACCACATAGTTTGCGCGGGTCTCCATCGCTTAATTGGTTTCCGCCATAGGTCGTGCGCCGGAGATTGCGCGTGCGCGCGTTCCCCGAAAATACTGCTTTACCCATGGCAGTTCTGATTTCAGCATCTGGTCTATCGGCCCTTCAAGAATAACTTTTTTATCGCCCAAAATTGCAATCCGGTCGCACACCGAAAACAGGCTGTCCAGATCATGGGTCACCATATAGACAGTTAGTCCCAATGTGTCGCGCATATTTGCAATAAGATCGTCGAAAGCGGCTGCGCCTATCGGATCAAGCCCGGATGTCGGTTCATCGAGAAACACGATGTCCGGATCAAGCGCCAGAGCGCGGGCTAATGCAGCGCGTTTAATCATGCCGCCAGAAAGTTCTGAAGGAAATTTATCAGCTGAATCTTGCGGCAGGCCTACCAACGATATTTTTACCCTCGCCAACTCGCGCATGAGTTCGGGCGACAAATCAAGGTATTCGCGCATCGGAACCATGATATTTTCGGCCACTGTGAGTGATGAAAACAAAGCACCGTGCTGAAACAAAACGCCCATGCGCATGTCGAGCAGGATTTTTTGCGCATCTGATACTTCATCAAGATTTTGACCGAAAAGTTCGATTGTGCCGCTTTGCTTGCGATTCAAACCCAAAATGCTACGCAAAAGAACAGATTTACCCGCACCCGATGCGCCGACAAATCCAAGAATCTCGCCTTTGCGCACATCCAACGATAGATGATCCAGAACTTTGGACGAGCCAAAGGCCACGCACACATCGCGTACGCGGATCACTATGTCATTGCCCTTGTCAGCCGTTACCACTAATTTCCAAACCCTGATTTCGAACGCTCTTTAAAAGTTAATTGCGGCATAAAACATAGCGAACAATCCATCCACCACGATCACCACAAAGATAGATTTCACGACCGCAGCGGTAACGTGTGTGCCGAGTGATTCAGCGCTGCCGCCGACTTTCATCCCCTCAACAGAGGCGATAATGCCAATGATCAGCGCCATAAATGGTGCTTTTATGAGACCCGCAAAATAGGTGCTCAAATCCACGGCTTCTTTCAGCCTTGCGATGAAAGAGGCCGGCGGAATGCCGGAATAGCCCCATGTTACCAATGAAGCGCCGAGTAAGGCGGTTAGATCTGAGACAATTGTGAGTAAAGGCAGCGCGATTACCAGTGCTACCAATCTCGGGAATACCAACACACCGACGGGGTTAAGCCCGATTACTGTGAGCGCGTCAATTTCCTCGCGCATTTTCATTGAGCCAATTTCAGCGGTGATGGCACTGCCTGAACGGCCCGCCACCATTATGGCCGTGAGCAGCACTCCAATTTCACGCAACACTAAAACGCTGACCAGATCGACGACAAATATTTCCGCGCCAAACAAGCGGAGCTGGAATGCGCCCTGTTGCGCGATGATAGCGCCAATAATTGACGACATTAAAATGACGACCGGAAAGGCGCCCAGCCCCATGCGCTCAATCTGGTGGACAATTGCCGCCGGGCGAATGCCGTGCCCGCGTCCCAACTTCATTTGCGCGCCGCGCACAGTGGAACCAAGCATATGCATTGACATCAAGAAGTCCGAACCAAATTCAGCGACACTTCGACCCAAAGCTTCAAACAGCGATGAAACGATACTGGAATTCAGATCGCTGGCTTTTGCCGTCTCCACATCCGGTGTTTTGGCAACGGCATCCATCAATATCTGCCGCTCGCTATCAATGCCGGTAAACGTAACTGTAGCGCCCGTACGTTCCAAGGCTTTCGTGGTGCGGTGAATAATCCACGCGCCTGCGGTATCCAGACCACGAAGCGCGGACAAATCAACGTGAATTGAACTAAGCGCCAGACTTTCCAGCTTACGCATCTTGTTATCAACATCACCTAGGCGATGTGTGCTCCAATATCCAAACAGAGTGAGAACGGCAGAATCGACCGTTGGATATGCAAAATCGAAAGTTGCGGAAAGGTTTTCCGCGCCACCATTTTGCTTATTCGCTTTTGTTACCATGCCATACGCTTATAGTTTCATCGCTCAACTGTCATTTCGAATCGCTGGATTTTACATGAAATTACATACGGACGTGATTATCGAATCTTTTCCGATTGCAGGAAAATTTGTTATCTCGCGAGGCTCGAAAACGGAAGCCATTGTGGTGCGTGTGATTTTAAAACACGGCGACTTCACCGGCCATGGCGAATGCGTTCCCTATGCCCGTTATGGCGAAAGCGTGGCCAGTGTCGTTGCGCAGATCGAGAGTATACGGGCAGCATTTGCCGCTGGCGTCACGAGGCCTGATTTGCAATCATCCATGCCCGGCGGAGCGGCTCGCAACGCTGTTGATTGCGCACTTTGGGATATTGAAGCGAAAGTCAGCGGTGTGCCCGCGTTCACGTCTGCGGGCTTTGCCAATCCTGCTTGTGTCACAACAGCCTATACACTTTCAATGGGTACGCCGGACGAGATGGCGGCTGCTGCAAAGGTGGCGTCCAACCGCCCGCTTCTCAAAATCAAAGTGGGCGGCGTTGGCGATATGAAAAGGCTGCGGGCAGTGGCCTCATCCGCACCAAATTCACGCATCATTGTGGATGCCAATGAAGGGTGGACAGCGGACAACATTGTTGAAAACATGGCGCTTGCAGCCTCACTCGGCGTGGTTTTAATCGAGCAGCCGCTTCCTGCCGGACAGGATCAAATCCTTGCTGCCATCGCCCATCCGGTCGCCATTTGCGCGGATGAAAGTGTTCATCATGCAAAGGATTTGGCGGGGCTGGCAGACCGTTATGACGCGGTGAATATAAAGCTGGATAAATCCGGCGGTCTTACCGAGGCTTTGAAAATGCACAAAATTGCCCGCCAGTCCGGCCTCAAAATCATGATCGGCTGCATGGTGGGCACGTCGCTTGCCATGGCTCCAGCTCTCATATTGGCCCAAGAGGCAGACTTTGTAGACCTTGATGGACCGCTTTTGCTGGCCAAAGACCGCGAGCCGGGCCTAATCTATCAAGGCTCAATTGTATTTCCGCCCAGCGCCTCGCTTTGGGGCTGAGCCAGTACATCAGACTTCTGATAAGCATGTGCGAACCAATAGGCGAACGCAATGCCGCCTGCACTCACAAATGTCATAACCAAAAACCCCAAGCCTTCAAATGAGGAAAATAGCGGACCGGATGCAAACATCACGACTGCCATGACTATGCCATGAATGAATACGGTCAGCCCCTGAGCAGCGCTGGCTTGCTCCTCTGGAATTGTGCGGCCTAGTGGATTGATTCCAACATTTGGAACCCCCGATTTCTGGCAGCGATGATTTCGTCTGGGTTTGCGCGCCATGTGAAGGGTTTGGCTTCGCTGTG
>JAYVRA010000008.1:0-11651 GCA_043776635.1 Phyllobacteriaceae bacterium | reverse complement strand
TGAACTCAATTCCTGTGCGCATAACCCTGAATCGCACATCCAGCAAAACAAGGGAATCCAAATCTGGACTCCTTCGTTGCGATCAATCCACTAGCGTGGCAAATTTCATGGACAAATTACGCCACTATCACCCCAAATCACTTGCCGAAATCGCGAACACTTCACCTTGGCATGCTTCGGTATCCAAAAACTGGAACGGCAAATGCGGGAATTCGTCTTCGAGAATTTCGCGTCCGGTTCCGAATTCGCAAAGCAGGAGGCCGGTCTCGGTTAGGTGGTTTGGCGCTTCCGTCAAAATGCGACGCACGAGGTCAAAACCATCATCGCCGGAAATATGCGCCATGCGTGGCTCGGCTTGGTGTTCGGCCTCGAAGCCGTCAACTTCCTGTTCTGCAACGTAGGGCGGGTTCGCGATTATCAAATCGTAGCGACGGCCTTGGAGCGCACTAAACAGATTGCCTTGGAACAGCGAAATTTGATTGCCCAAATGGTGCGCGGAAATGTTGATAGCGGCGACATCCAGTGCGTCTTGCGACAGGTCTGTGGCGTCAACCTCAGCATTTTCAAATCGCATGGCGGCGAGGATGGCAAGGCAGCCGGAGCCGGTGCAAAGGTCTAAGATAGTTTCAATGTTTTCCGGTTCCGGCAACAATGCATTTTCAACACCGGCGAAATTTTCCATGCCCATCAACTCACCCAGATAAGAGCGCGGAATGATGACGCGTTCATCCACATAAAACGGCACGCCGTGCATGTAGGCTTTGTTGAGAAGATAGGGCAGTGGTTTGCGTATGGTGACGCGGGCCTCAATGAGCGCGGCTAAGCGCTCGCGTTCGGACATGAGCAATGTGGCGTCCAGAAAAGGCTCCAGCTGGTCAATCGGCAAGGCCAAGCCTTCGAGCACCAGATAGGCGGCTTCGTCATAGGCGTTCGTCGTCCCGTGGCCGTATACCAAATTGGCAGCGTTGAAACGCGAGACGGCATAGCGCAAGAAGTCGCGAACAGTTTTGAGGGTGGTTTCCGGAGTATCGGGCATTGTGTAACCTGCAATGATGTGTGGTCCTCGTCTAACGGCTTGCCGCGACGGGGGCAATGGCCGAACTTTTAGGAGCCGCTTGCCGATCGAAGTGTTTTCAAATGATGTCCATCTCGCCTCGAATATGGACATGCCGTTAGAGAGATGCGACGAACATGAAAAGCGGTAACGGACTTCTGACGGCGTGACCGGTTGTTGAAGTGGTTCAGTTTATTACAGGGTGATGCAATGGCGGAATTAATACTGACGACTTACGACTGGGTTCCTGATATGCCGCGCGGCTTTGTTCGCGATATTCGCGTGCGCTGGGCCTTGGAGGAGGCGGGATTGCCTTACAGGGTTGAAAGTACGCCCTTTCGTGACAGACAACCCGCGCACTCAGAACGCCAACCATTTTCTCAGGTTCCTTGGTTGACCGATGGCGACATGACGATTTTTGAAAGCGGCGCAATTTTGCTGCATTTGGGCGGGCTCAGTGAAACGCTTATGCCTGCCGATGCACGGGCGCGCAATGAGGTGACAGAGTGGCTTTTTGCGGCGCTGGCTTCGGTAGAGGCTGCAAGTCAACCTTGGTCGTTTTTTAAGTTCGCCGGTGATAGTGGCGAGACCTCTATGCGCAAATTTTTTGATGGCTTTCTTGAGGCCAGATTGAAGAGCATGGAGACGGTTTTAGTCACGCGCGAATGGCTTGCAGGAGCATTCTCAATCGCGGATATTTTGATGGCGGATGTGTTGCGTCTTGTTGATCGGTTTGATGGTCTGACCGGCTATCCTGTCTGCCGCGCCTATGTCGAACGCGCCAAGGCCCGCCCCGCATTTCTAAAAGCCTATGCTGACCAAATGGCGCATTTTGCGGCGGCGGATTGAACTGAGCCTCTAATCCTCGCCATTCCCTTCCTGATCGAGAAAGCGCGTGGCGCGCCATTCGGTTAGTTTATCGTTGGTTTGCTCCAAAGCGAAGTGGCGGGATGATTCTTTGCCGTAGCCTTCGTCCATCAGCTCATCATAATCGGTGTGGGCATGGCGGATATAGGCGATTAGCGCCAGCCAGACGCTAACTTTGGGTGAAAACTCGCGCAAATGCTTGGCGGCGGCGTGTTTGCGCACAATTTCAGCGTCTAAAAAAGGAATTCCGGGCGCGAGAAAAGTCAGGGCATGAGCAATTTCGCGCTGCAACTTAGTTGAAAACGACATACTTTTGCCTCCCTGCGACTTGCATGTTTTCTGAAAATGACATAAACATATCTTTATGTGTTTTTGGATACTGAAAAATGTCGCTGCTCACTTTAGATAATTTGGTGGATACCCTGAAAGCGGTGGCGGAATCCAGCCGTTTGCGGATTCTGCATTTGCTCAAACAGGGCGATTTGACGGTGACGGACATTACCACCGTTCTTGGCCAATCGCAGCCGCGTGTCTCCCGGCATTTGAAGCTCTTGTATGAGGCCGGGCTGATTTCGCGTTATCAGGAAGGCTCGTGGGCTTACTTTTGTATGGATGACGCCAATGTTGCAGGTCTGCTTGGCGAAGCGCTGGTGGCGCGGCTGGACGGGCGTGATGTAGTACTGGCACGTGATTTGGAGCGGCTCACTCAAGTGAAGCAGCAGCGCCAAGCGCGGGCTTCGGATTATTTCAAAAATAATGCACTGGAATGGGACCAAATCCGCTCGCTTCATGCGCCGGACGCCGCAGTGGAAGCGTTGCTGCTGAAGCTGGTTGGTGAGCGGCATTTCCAATCCATGCTGGATTTAGGCACGGGCACGGGGCGGTTCCTTGAACTATTTGCACCGCTTTACCGCCGTGCAGTCGGCATTGATATGAGCCGCGATATGCTGGCCGTGGCGCGGTCAAATCTCGAACAGGCGGGCATTGCTAACGCGCAAGTTAGGCAAGGCGACATTCTCAACCCGCCGGTCGAACGCGATGCGTTTGATTTGGTGATGATCCACCAAGTGCTGCATTTTCTGGACGATCCGTTGGCGGCAATCCGTGAAGCGTCGCGGGCGCTGCGGGCTAATGGACGATTAATAATCGTCGATTTTGCGAGCCATGACATTGAAAACTTACGTGAAAAACACGCCCACGTGCGGCTTGGTTTTTCTGATGAGCAAATGAATGGTTGGCTGAATGACTGCGGCTTGAAGCCGGACGCTGCGCACGAAGTGGCGGGTTCCGGTTCGGGCCAACTCACTGTTAAAATTTGGATCGCCCGCGATCCGCGCCTTTTAATCGCCGGTGAGGTGCCGGCAAAAAATTCGATATTGGAGTCAGTATAATGAACGCTTTTCGCCTTTCGCGCCGCCCTGAACTTGGCAAGGATATTCGCGTTTCATTTGAATTTTTCCCGCCGAAAAATCCGGAAATGGAGGAGCGCCTGTGGCAGACGATTGGCCGTTTGCAGACTTTGAACCCGGATTTCGTGTCTGTAACCTACGGTGCAGGCGGTTCCACCCGCGCACCAACGGGGCAGACTGTGAAGCGGCTGCTTGAAGAGACGGGCCTCAACGCTGCCGCGCATTTGACCTGCGTGAACGCGAGCAGGGCGGACGTAGACGCGGTGGTGCGGGAATATCGCGACTTTGGTGTGAAGCATTTTGTGGCGCTGCGCGGCGACCCTGCATCTGGAATTGGCACACAATACATGCCGCACCCTGATGGCTATAAGACCGTGGCGGATTTGATTGCAGGCCTCAAGGCGATTGATGAGGAATTTGAATTTTCGGTGTCTGCCTACCCTGAGAAGCATCCTGAAAGCCGCGACTATGCCACTGATATTGATATCTTAAAGCGCAAGGTTGACGCGGGCGCGACACGGGCGATCACGCAGTTTTTCTTCGATAATGATGTTTACGAGCGCTATGTGGAAAAAGTTCGGGCGGCGGGGATTTATATTCCGATTTTGCCCGGGATTTTGCCGGTGCATAATTTCAAGCAGGTCACCAATTTCTGCTCGCGCTCCGGTACGCATGTGCCGTCATGGCTGGCAGAGCGGTTTGAGGGGCTTGATGATGACGCGCAAACCCATGCGCTGGTGGCTTCCGCAGTCGCCGCTGAGCAGGTGCTGGATCTTGTTGAGCGCGGCGTGCAGGATTTCCATTTCTACACGATGAACCGTGCGGATTTGGTGTTTGCCATTTGTCATTTGATCGGTATACGGCCGCAAATGCAGACGGCAAAGGCAGCTTGAGTATCCAGCCGAAAACTCTACTGTGACTGCCAAATGCCGCGATTTTATGCGATTCCGGTGCTCACGTGCATATGAGCACGCGTGCTCCGGTTCTCGAAATTCGCACCATTTGACTCACCGCAGCCAGTTTTGGGCCGGATACCGGAGCGCAGCATGACAGAAAGAAAACAAAAAGCCGGTCGCTTCCGCAACCGGCTTTTCTAATTTATGCTTCTGCCGACTTCGCTTTTGAAGTTCGGCTCTGACCTCTTTAAGAAATCAGCCCCAGTACCATTGCGCTGACAAACGCAAACGCGGCACAAAACATAAGAACGTTGAGCGACTTTGTTAAATCCATTGCTAAACCTCCATGTTTCTATGACAACAGATGTAATCCATTCAGCGCTATGTGCAAGAGATTTCCATGCTGCATTGCGGCAAAATTGTGGAAAATTCATCTCGTGGGCATAGGTAACTTGTTGAAAAATATAGGGGTTATGGCTTATTCATTATTTGTTAAAGATAGTTAAAATGAATTTTAAATTGCTAATTTGATTGGCCGCAAACACATTAAATTTTACTGCTTTGGCCAAGATTTCAAATAGGAGAGTCCGTTGGTGACGAAGAGGCCGACGGCGATGAGCGCCATACCGAAAATCTCTTGAGCGGTGAGCGTTTCGCCCAAAAACAGCGTTCCGAGGAGTACGGCGCTAACCGGAACGACGAGCGTGACCAGTGAAACGAAGGTAGCCCCGGCCTCCGCCACGATGCGGAAGAACAGCGTGTAAGCGAAGGCGGTGGACACAAGTGCCAGCGCCAGCACCGCGCCCCAAACGGGCAAGTGCCATGATGTGAGCGCGGGAACGCCACTGACAGAAAGCGCGATGGGCAGCATGATGATGGTGGACGTTGAGAGCTGGCCGGTGGCGGTGATGAGTGGTGACACGCCCTTGAAGCGCTTGGCATAGATGGAGGCGAGCGCATAGGACAGAGCCGCGCCTACCACGGATATTTGCGCCCAAAGTGGTGCGCCAAGGCCGGTTAAAGCTGACGAGCCGACGATTGCGGTCGCGCCGGCCATGCCGATGAGAATGCCTAACACATTGGCACTGTTGGATTTTTCATCTTTGGTCAAAAGGTTCGCGGCAATAACTGTGAGGAAGGGGGTAGTGGCATTGAGGATGGAGGCAAGGCCAGCACCGAGGACTGTTTGGCCGAAAAACAGCAGCGAGAACGGGATGGCGTTGTTTAATAGACCGAGGCCGAAGAATGGCAGGAACGGTTGCGCTCTGAACTGCGCCCACTTGCCGCTTGTCAACAAATATATGTGCAGCGCAACAGCCGCGATTGATACACGGAAGAACACCAGCCAAAGCGGCGGGATTTCTTTCACGGCAATACGCGCAAAAAAGAACGATCCGCCCCAGAGAGCGCCAAGCAAAATGAGCATGCCCCATGTTTTGGCGGAGGCAGATGGTGGTGAATTTGTTGTGGTCATGATTCCCGTCCTTGACTTGTTATCAGCTGTGGCGGGTAAATTTTCCACCCGATTTCCGGGGAGGTCGGGAAGTGGGCGGGGAACGTGCGGAGATGATGCGGAATGAGTGCCTACACAGTGTGGAATGGGTACTGGTGAGCGCTTGTTTGAAAATCAGAAAAATTGCAGCTGGCTGCTTGATGCAACTCTGTTAAATTTTGTTCTCACTATTCAAAATATCAAAAGTAGTGTAAAAGACTACAACTGACGCAAACGCGGAACCATGAACATGAGCAATCGTATTTCCAGCATTCGCCTTACTGAGGATATGGTGCAGGGACTTGCTGCGATGGCGAAGCGGCGCGACAGGTCGGTTAATTTTCTTGTCGGCGTGGCGGTGAAGCGAATGCTATCTGAAGACGAGAAACTGTCGCAAGCTGTCAATGATGGCATTGAGCAATTGGACGACGGGCTGGGAATTTCTCATGAGGATGTGAAGTGTCGTACTCAAGCGATTATTGACAGGGCGCTGACTAAACAAGTGTCATGAAGCGGATCACTTGGTCTCCGCTAGCACTGGATGACTTTGAAAGCCTGCTCGTTTTTATCGCTGAACAAAGTCCTGCCAACGCGGCGCTTGTTAGAGGGCGGATTATCAAATCAGTTGAAGTGCTGACAGACTTTCAGTTCGGGCAAGAAGGGCCCATACCGGATACTTACCGGCTGTATATCCCTAAAACTTCATATTTCTTGATTTACCGTTTTGTTGTCGCAAATAAGTTGGAAATTGTTGCATTCCGCCATGCGTCAAGTGACTGGATGCACCACGTCAATGACGACGAAATTTGAGTGAAACAGGCCGCGAAAACCAATTGAGGTTTTCGCGGCCTGATGGTATTATTAGATTGGAGCGTCCCGCTCGTGGAGCCTCTTTTCAAGCGTGTGCACCCTGTCCATCAAACCTCTGAACATGCTCATGCCCAGCGGTAGAACCCCGATGGCAAGACCACCAATGCCGATTGCCAGCGTGATTTTGTCAAAAGTCGGGATAGAATAGAGTCCGATGAAGGTCATAAAGCCAGCGCCAATAAATGGCCAGATGACATGGCTGATGGAACCCTTCCAATCATTGCTCAGCATTTTGCGATAGTGCCAAGCGCAGGCGAAACCGGCGAGTGACATGTAGAAGCAAATCTGGATGCCGATTGCGAGGATGGAGGCATTCAAGATTGCGCTGACGGAGGGCATGTAGGACGAGGCGAACAGCAGGATTAAGCCGAGGCCCCAGATTACCAGCGTGGCGATAAATGGCGTCTGCCATTCCGGGTGGATTCTGGCATAGAGCGGGTGCAGCATATTGGCCCGCGCCATGGAAAACATCGAGCGGCTGAACTGCAAAATCTGCGTTTCAATGGTGCCGATGGTGGAGAGGATGGTGGAGAGAACGGCCAGATAGCTCCACGGTGCGGGGAAGAGTTTTTCGGCAATCGCGTAGAGAACATTAGTGTTGGCGGTAGCGATTTCATCGTCGGTGAGGACAATCAGCACGACGATCATCATGATGATGAAGAACAGAATGAGGTTTACCATGGCCCAGAATGCGCCTTTGCCGGCGGGCATAGGGTTGCCTTCTTTGGTTTCCTCGCCAAGGTTCATGGTAACGTCCCAGCCCCAATAGAAGAAGATGGCTGTGAGCGCGCCCGTGGCGAAAGTTTGCGGCGTGAACGAGAAGGGCGATATCCACTCCCACGATGGCATGTGGGCCGGTTGCCCCCAATATTGATAGAACGCGGCGATGATGAGCGCGAAGATAATTACGGTTTCGATCACCGTTAATGTGAGCTGCGCGTATGACGCGTGCTTGATGCCCTTGGTGACAACGGCGGTGACAAGGGTCAACCAGACAGCAGAGGTGAACGTTACCCAGCCGGTGCTGTCAACAATTTCGGGCGCTATCCAGCCCATGATCGAGAGGATTTTCAACGTGGAAGTGGCGGCCGGAATGGTGGCGGAAACCATGAACACGACTGACGCGACCAATAAACCCCAGCCTGCGAAGAAGCCCCACTTCGGGCCGAACACAGTGCCGACCCATGCAAAGGTCGCGCCTGCATTGGGTGACATTTTGTTCAAATTAGTAAATGCCAGCATGAGGCCAAACATAATGAGACCGCAATAAAGGATACTGCCGACAGACAAAACGCCGACGGCGGCAACGATCGTGGCGGTGGTAACAGCAACGCTGAACGCAGGCGCAGTGCCTGCAATACCCATCACCATGGATTCCATGGTGCCGAGAGCCCCTTTGGCGAGGCCTGCTTCTTCTGACATTTTTTGTCCCCTTTGGATTTTATCTTGTCCAATGGGTAGTTTAGCCACGAAAAAGAATAAGTGAAGCCATGTGCGCTAATATATTGTGGATGGCGGCGGTCGTTCATTTTGAGCTAATTTGATCGCTATTGCATACATTTGTATTTGTATGCTATCGTATGCTTATTATGAAGAAAGCGATTGAATACAAAATCAACGTTTCGCTACGCACACCGTCAGACATCGGAGCCTATATTCGTGCCAGCCGAAAGTCTCTCAACCTCGGCCAAGCGGAGCTTGCGGCGCGGGTTGGTGTTAGCCGGTTGTGGATAAGCCAAGTGGAGCGGGGCAAGGCGGGGGCAAGTCTTGGTTTGGTGCTGCAAACACTTGCCGAATTGCGCGTTGAGCTATCAGGGGCGAGCGCTGGTGGTGAGGTCGCTGAAGGTGAGACATATCCGGCAGTTTTCACGCCAGATATAAATAAAATCATTGCAGATTTACGTGCGAATTCGAACAATGAATGAGCTGATAGTTCTTCTTGACGGACGTGAGGTTGGCATTGTCAACCAGAAATCAGGCCGTCTGACTTTTACCTATTCCCGGTCATGGTTCAGCGCTGCCGGCGCTTATCCGCTATCGCTATCTATGCCGTTGGCATCGCAAACGCATCCACACGCGGCCATTGCCTCATTCATTTGGGGGCTGTTGCCAGACAATGAAACTGTATTGCGCCAATGGGCGCAGCGGTTTCAGGTCTCCCCGCGTAATCCGTTTTCACTCATTGCGAATGTGGGAGAAGACTGTGCGGGCGCGGTTCAGTTTGTATTGCCGGAACGTTTAGAGGCGCTTAGGGCTGGCGTTTCAAATGATGTGCAATGGCTGAGAGATGACGATGTGGCGGCGCGACTTCGCGCATTAAAGAGTGATGCCGGGGCCGGGAGGATGGCTCAAGACACCGGCCAGTTCAGCCTTGCCGGAGCGCAGCCAAAAACTGCATTGCTTTTGGAAGGCCTGCGCTGGGGCGTGCCAACGGGGCGGATGCCGACAACGCATATTTTGAAGCCCGCGAGTGCAGAGTTCGATGGCCATGCAGAAAATGAACATTTGTGTTTGGCACTGGCACGCGCGCTGGGATTGCCGGTTGCAAATTCACAGGTTTGGATGTTTGAGGAAATCACTGCGATCGTCGTAGCCCGATATGACCGCGTGCGTACCGCTGGACTGGCAGCAGAAGCTGCCGCAAGGGCGGCAAACTTGGTGGCGCAAATAACAACAAATCCGAACGCGAATCCAAGCGCAATTGTTGATTTAGCTGCTGCTGTGACCAATGCTGTGGTTCATGCCCGCGTGATGGAAAAGTTTTCCAAAACCACACTTATATACCGCGTGCATCAAGAAGACATGTGTCAGGCGTTGCGGATTGATCCACGACTAAAATACCAGAATGAAGGCGGGCCGGGGCCAAAGCAAATTGTTGAATTGCTCGGTAACTATTCCTCAGAGGGAGGCGCGCAAAAAGGACGCGGTGTCTATGAAACCAATACCAGCGCTAGAGCCGAAGACATTGAAACATTCATTAAAGCGCTAATTTTCAACTGGTTGATTGGCGGCACTGATGCGCACGGCAAAAACTATTCCGTGATGATAGGCGGGAACGGCTTGGTCCGCCTTGCCCCACTTTATGATATCGCGAGCATTTTATGCTATCCGCAGATCAATCCCCAATCGGCCAAGCTCGCGATGAAAATCGGCTCTGAATATTGTCTGCGCGATATAGGTTTTTCGCAGTGGCGGGCGCTTGCTGCTGATGTAGGATTTGAACAGGACCGGATCATTTCTCTCGTCAAAGTAATGGCTATGGCAATGCCTGATACACTGGGATTGCAAATTGAACTGGCGAAGAAATCCGGATTGTCGCATCATGTGTTTGAAAAATTGAGAAAGTCTTTGGTTGATCGTTCCATGAAAATCGTCAAACTGTAGACCTGAATTAGCGGTTATCCGCCAGCCATTTTTGCCACGTGCGCACATTGCCGTTGAACACGTTCATGTCTGCGCCGCCCTTGATGCCGGGGATGCTGCCTGTGCCGGAATATTGCCAGAAGGACCAGGCACGGCCGGGGTAAACGCCGGACGGGTGGTCTGCAACGGCACGCAAGAAGAACTGATGCGAGGGGAAATGGCCGTCGAGATTATCGCGATAGAAATCCGGTGTGACATAAAACAAGGGGCGCTTGCCGTAATGGCGCTCCAAGGCGTTGGAGAAAATCATCACTTCGCTGCGCACGGTTTCCGGTGACGGACGTTTGGTGCAAGTAGGCGAATCCGGATTCCATTCAAGGTCAATCAGCGGCGGGAGGGCGGACGCGTCTGCCGGCACATTGCGGATGAACCACGCGGCCTGCTGGGCGGCTGGTGTGCAGAAATAATAAAAATGATAGGCGGCGCGAGGGATACGCGCGGCCTTCGTGCCGTTGAAATTGCGTGCGAATTTTTCGTCGATGCGGTCACCGCCCTCGGTGGCCTTAATGAATGCAAATGACACGCCATTGGCCTTCGCGGTTTCCCAGTCCACGTCGCCCTGATATTTGGAAACATCTGTGCCGTGTACTGGATAAGCTGCGGGGCCGCGACCGGGGAAATCTACCGGTTTGGATTCAGAAAAGTTGGCAGGCCGTACGCTGGCCGATGCAAAATCATCATAATTCACGCTATTGCAGGCCGAAAGGAGAAGGCTGAACAGCGAGATGGTGGCCAAATTCAGTGATTTTGACAGGGCCATGATATGAGTTCACCGCTTGAAATGTTGTTATTACAATCTCATTCGCTATCATATGGTTAATAAATGACTAAAGCGAAAACAAGTTGATTTTAGCAGGGCTTCCAGTGACACTAATTTTTGCTGGCGCATCGTTGTATCGAAAAACCGCACACACTTTTTCGAACGATGCTTATGATACAATTGGGAGCGGTTGGAATGCGGCGATTATTCAGGTGGATTTTCCGTGGATTTGTGATGTTGATCGCCGGAGCAGCGGCGTGGCTGTATTTTCTGCCGCCTGATCTTATTCGCGTCGGCGCGGGCTACACTGCCAAGATTATTTGCTCCAATGTATTTTTGGCGGGGCGTGATGCCACACAGGTTTTGGCTGATGATGTGCAGGCGCCAGGGCATCCGATTTTAAAGCTTATGAAAGTGTCAGTGGATAAATCTGCGGGCACCGTGAGCGCGGGGCTTGCTGGAATATTCGGGCGCCAAGTCGCGGTTTACCGGCCAGGTTATGGCTGCACGGTAATTCCTGATGGTCATGTGGAAATGGCCACGCGGGACGGACTTCCCAAAATTCCCGGCGATGGTCCCAAGTTCGATGCGGCGGCGCTTTGGCCGCAGGGCAACCGCACCGATGTAAGCCAAGAACCTGCGATTGCCGCCGTGCTGGATGATGCAAGTCTGCAAGGGCCGGGGATGCGGGCAATCGTTGTGGCGCAAAACGGGCGGATCATTGGCGAGCGTTATGGCGCCGGGTTCACCCGCGATACGCCGCTGTCCGGCTGGTCAATGTCTAAGAGTCTGATTCGAAACTCTTCGAATGTTGTCATATCCTTACGAGCATGCGGATGACGCGGCGGATGTGGGCGATGAGCAGCCATGCTTCGGCGCT
>JAYVRA010000007.1:0-11905 GCA_043776635.1 Phyllobacteriaceae bacterium | reverse complement strand
TCTGCATCCCAACATGGGCTTGCAGGTGCGGCCAATCGATAAACTCACTGCCACGATCGAAGGTGACTGAGCGGCGGGCGGTGATGGGCAGGGCACCGCCATCGTCGAGAACCTTGATGAGTTTATGAGCCGGCAGAAGCCTTATCTTGATCCGGAACTGACACTTTCGCGTCTTTCGCGCAAACTGAAAATTCCGGCAAAAAATCTATCTGCCGCGATTAACCGCATCACAGGGGAAAATGTCTCGCGTTATATCAATCGACATCGAATCAGACACGCCTGAGAACCTATTTTATGTCTTGAACCCATTACAACCGCGATGTTGGAAAGCGGCTTCAATACCAAATCTAATTTTAATCGAGAGTTCCAATGAGTGATGAAAACTAGCCCAAGCCAATGGTTGGATACACAAGTCGCACTGACCATCAATGCTTAACTTTTGCTTCCACCCCTTGCGCCTTGATCCAATTTAGGCTAAGGAACATGCAAATTCTTGATCGACAGATGAAGGGTGGGCCCTACCGGACCCGCTCTTTTTTATTGGCGGTCACTTTATAACTGGAGTTACAAATCGCGTGAGCGAAGAAATTACACATAACAGAGCGCCGGCCCAAGGCGCACAAACCAAAGTGGGCGATGACCGTTTGATCCGCGAATCAGGCACTGAAGGCCAGGTCGCCGCCATTATTTTGACGACTATGGAATCACTTGGTTTCAAGCTGGTGCGTGTGCATTTGTCCGGTGCCAATGGCTACACCATGCAGATCATGGCGGAACGTGCCGATGGTACTATGTCGGTCGAAGATTGCGAAATCCTGTCCAAGGCAATTTCGCCTGTGTTGGATGCCGATGATCCGATCACTCGCGCCTATCATTTGGAAGTGTCATCCCCCGGCATTGATCGCCAGCTGGTGCGCAAGTCGGATTTTATACGCTGGCAGGGCTATTCGATGAAGCTGGAAACCAATGTGATGATCGCCGGCAAGCGCCGTTTCAAGGGCAAGCTGGCTGAATCCGATGATAAAGGTTTTACCTTTGTTAATGACACAGCGGCTTACGGCGAAGACCCGTCATTCCGGGTTTCCTACGATACAATTGCAGATGCGCGGTTGATTTTGACGGACGAGCTGGTCCGCGAGGCGCTCAAGCGTGATAAAGCGCTGCGCGAAGCGCAAGGCGAAACCGTTTTGGACGACGATACAGTTGAAGACGAAACAGGCGGCGACGCTTAAGATTTAAAACGCAGAACGGACGCATAGTTCTGCTGATTGGGAGATAAACATGGCAGTCAGTGCAAACCGGCTTGAACTTTTGCAAATCGCTGATGCGGTTGCGCGTGAAAAGTCCATCGACAAAGAAATCGTGCTGGCCGCGATGGCCGATGCCATTCAAAAGGCCGCCCGCTCGCGCTACGGTCAAGAAACCAATATCCGCGCCGACATCAACTCCCGCACCGGTGAGATCAAGTTGCAACGCTTGCTCGAAGTCGTCGATAAGGTCGAAGACAACGGCATTCAAATTGATATGGCCCGCGCCCGCGAGCGCAATCCTGATGCGCAGCCGGGCGATTTCATCGCAGAGCAACTGCCGCCAATGGATTTCGGCCGCATCGCCGCTCAATCCGCCAAGCAGGTCATCGTGCAGAAAGTGCGCGAGGCGGAACGTGATCGGATGTTTGACGATTACAAAGATCGTGTCGGCGAAATCATCAACGGCACTGTCAAGCGTGTTGAATATGGCAATGTCATTGTCGATATCGGCAAGGGCGAAGGTATCATACGCCGCGACGAAGTGATCCCGCGCGAGAATTTCCGCTATGGTGACCGCGTTCGTGCCTATGTTTACGACGTGCGCCGCGAGCAGCGCGGTCCGCAGATTTTCCTGTCGCGTACCCATCCAATGTTCATGGCGAAACTCTTCACAATGGAAGTGCCGGAAATTTACGACGGTATCATCGAAATCAAATCGGTTGCCCGTGACCCGGGTTCCCGTGCCAAGATCGCCGTGACCTCGCGCGATTCATCCATTGATCCCGTTGGTGCCTGCGTTGGCATGCGAGGGAGTCGCGTTCAGGCCGTTGTGGCCGAATTGCAGGGCGAAAAAGTTGATATCATTCCATGGTCGCCGGATGCCGCGACGTTCCTTGTTAACGCGCTTCAGCCTGCCGAAGTGACCAAGGTGGTTCTGGATGAGGATGCCGAACGCATCGAAGTCGTGGTTCCGGACGATCAATTGTCGCTGGCAATTGGCCGTCGCGGTCAAAACGTGCGTTTGGCTTCGCAGCTTACCGGTTGGGATATTGATATTCTCACCGAGGCCGAAGAATCTGAGCGCCGCCAAAAAGAATTTGCCGAACGTTCAGCACTGTTCATGGAAGCCTTGAACGTGGATGAAATGGTCGGTCAGGTTCTGGCGTCCGAAGGCTTCTCATCTGTCGAAGAAGTCGCATTTGTTGATGCGAAAGACATCGCCAACATTGACGGCTTTGACGAAGACACAGCAACAGAAATTCAAACGCGCGCCAACGACTATCTAAACCGCATTGAGAGCGAATTGGATTCTGAACGTAACGCGCTTGGTGTTGCCGATGAATTGCGCGAAATCGACGGCATCACCACTAAGATGATGGTGGCGTTCGGCAAGGACGGCGTGAAGACAATTGAAGATTTTGCCGGCTATTCCGCAGACGATCTCGTCGGCTGGAAAGAACGCAAGGATGGAGAAACAAAAATATTTGATGGCATTCTCACCGGCTTTGACATCTCCCGCACTGATGCGGAACAGATGATTATTGCAGCACGTTTGAAGGCAGGCTGGATTACTGAGGCGGATATTGCCGCCCAGCAGGCAGAGCTGGCTGAAAACGCCGGGGTCGATGCCTGACGCCATGATGGGCATCAGGCGGAGCCACCATGCGGAAAGAAATCGACCGCACTTGTATTGTCACACGGAACGCCGGCACTGCCGATGAGTTGATCCGTTTTGTCGCCGCGCCGGATGGCGCGGTGGTAGCGGACCTGCGGCAAAAATTGCCTGGGCGGGGTTGCTGGGTAACGGCGGATCGCAAGTCGATTGACGAGGCCGTGAAGCGCAAGCTGTTCGGGCGGAATCTCAAAGAAGATGTGACTGTCTCGCCCACCCTCGGTGCCGACGTTGACCAGTTGATGGTCAGGCATTTTTTAGGTACATTAGGCCTTGCCCGCAAGGCGGGACAGCTTCTCACAGGGGCTGCAAAAGTTGAAAGTGCATTGCGCGGCGCCGAGGCTATCCTCGTGCTCCACGCGTTTGAAGCAGCCGACGACGGTGTCCGCAAGATGGACCAAGCGCGAAAAGCTGTTGCAATGACCGGCGGACCTGTTATCCCCGCCTTCAAACTGCTAACCAGCGTCGAAATGGATTTGGCATTGGGCGGCGGAAATGTAATACATGCAGCCGTCTTAAAGGGACCAGCGGGCTCAGGCCTTGCCAAAAGGGCACTTGCCCTTGCCCGTTACCGCGGACTGGAAGACGACAGAGAGGCGCTCAAGATTGACCGCGCCGCGAAGGAAACCGAATGAGCGATACTAAATCTGGCGACGACAAGACACTGAGTGTCAATACAGCACCAAAAATGACCCTGACCCTGAAGCGGCCGGGCGTTGAACAAAGTTCTGTGCGCCAAAATTTCAGCCATGGCCGCACCAAGCAGGTCGTTGTTGAGACTAAGAAGTCCAAATTCTCACGCCCGGATGATAAGGCGAAAGCCCTGTTCAATATTCCGCCAGCCGCGCCAGTTGCGCCGCCCGCACCAGCGGCCGTTGTTGCAGCCCAGGCCCTGGTGGTTGCCGTGCCTGCACTTGTGACTGTACCTGTACCTGTTGTGGAAGCACCAAAGGTTGAAGTATCAGTTGCTGTTGACCCCGTTGCTATTGCTCCTGTTGCCGTTGTGCCAACGCCTGCGCCGGTTGCCGCCGCTCCGGTTGCGCCACGCGCACCGGCTTCCGTTGCACCATCGACGACTGCACGCCCGCAAGGCGCGGCGCCTTCTCGTCCACAAGCACCATCAAACAATCAATACCAGCAGCGCCGCCCTGAAGCACGCCAGCAGCCCTCACGCGGCAACGCGGGTATGGTTCTGAACGTATTGTCTAATGATGAAATGGCAGCCCGCCGCCGTGCGCTGGAAGGCGCACAGGTTCGCGACGCCGCAGACCGCATTAAGGCCGTCGAAGAGTCCCGCCGCCGCGCCGAAGACGAAGTGCGCCGCGCCCGCGAAAACGCAGAATCCGCCCGCCGTCAGCTGGATGAAGAAGTCCGCTTGAAGAATGAGGCAGAATCCCGCCGTCGCTCTGAAGATGAAGCCAAACGCCGTGCGCCAGTTGCTGCTAGTGCCGATGCGCGTCCAGGCACTGTAGTTTCGCGGCCGGGTGCCCGTCGCCCCGGTGAGGCGGCCGGTGGTCAAGAAGAAGACCGTCGTGGCACACCCGTGCGCCGTGCAGCCTTCCCTTCCGGCAACAAGACCGTTGCCAAGGTAGAGCCTGCCCGTCCGACCAAAGCCAAGGTTGCGGAAGTTGACAACCGTCACAAGCTGACAGTTACCAGCGTTACCAGTAGCGATGATGGCGATAGCGCCCGTGGCCGTTCAATTGCGTCTATGCGTCGCCGCCAAGAGAAGTTCAAGCGCAGCCAGATGCAGGAAGTGCGCGAGAAAATCACCCGCGAAGTGGTTTTACCTGAAACTATTTCTATTCAGGATCTTGCTCAGCGTATGGCCGAGCGTGCGGTGGATGTTATCAAATATCTTATGAAGCAAGGCCAGATGTTCAAATCTGCCGACATCATTGATGCCGATATGGCCGAGCTTATCGCCGCGGACTTTGGTCACACGGTCAAGCGCGTTGCCGATAGCGATGTGGAAGACGGCTTCTTCGGTCTTGCCGATACGCTTGCCGATCAGCAGTCACGCCCGCCGGTCATCACCATCATGGGCCACGTTGACCATGGTAAGACATCGCTTCTCGATGCCATTCGCAAGACCAATGTTGTTTCTGGCGAAGCAGGCGGAATCACGCAGCATATTGGTGCTTATCAGATCGACTATAATGGCCATAAGCTGACATTCATCGATACGCCGGGCCATGCCGCGTTTACCGCGATGCGTGCCCGTGGTGCGCAGGCTACTGACATTGCCATCCTCGTGGTTGCGGCGGACGATAGCGTGATGCCGCAAACAATTGAGTCCATCAGCCATGCCAAGGCTGCCGGTGTGCCGATCATCGTTGCCATCAACAAGATCGACAAGCCGGGTTCAGACGCTCAAAAGGTTCGTAACGGCCTTCTGCAACATGAAGTGTTTGTGGAAACCATGGGCGGCGAGACGATGGATGTTGAGGTCTCGGCCAAAACTGGTCATGGCCTCGATAAGCTTCTCGAAGCCATCCTGCTTCAGGCCGAAGTTCTTGAACTGAAGGCGAATTCAGACCGTACTGCCGAAGGTGTTGTCATCGAAGCCAAGCTCGATAAGGGTCGTGGTCCTGTGGCTACGGTTCTGGTTCAGGCAGGCACGTTGAAGCCGGGCGATATTGTTGTGGCCGGTTCCGAATGGGGCCGCGTTCGTGCGCTGGTTAATGATCTTGGCACGCAGATTAAAATCGCAACGCCGTCCATGCCGGTTGAAATTCTCGGCCTTCAGGGCACACCATCTGCCGGTGATCGCTTTGCCGTGGTTGATAATGAAGCCAAGGCGCGTGAAATCTCCAGCTATCGTCAAAACAAGGCCCGCGATAGGCTGGCCGCCAAGCAGGCCGGTATGCGCGGCTCACTTGAGCAGATGATGACGCAGATGCAGACATCCGGTTTGCAAAACTTCCCGCTGGTTATCAAAGGTGACGTGCAGGGTTCAATCGAAGCCATTGCCGGTGCGTTGGATAAAATTTCGACGGACGAAGTGCGGGCCCGCATCATCCATTCGGGTGCAGGCGCAATTACCGAGTCTGACATTGCGCTGGCCAATACGTCCGGCGCTGCGATCATCGGGTTTAACGTGCGCGCCAATGTGCAAGCCCGCGCAGCCGCTGCCCGCGATGGCATCGAAATCCGCTACTACTCAATCATCTACGATCTCGTGGATGATGTGAAAGCAGCCATGTCCGGCATGTTGTCACCGGAGCGCCGCGAAACCTTCCTCGGCAACGCGGAAATCATCGAAGTGTTTAACATCACCAAGACAGGCAAGGTTGCGGGCTGTAAGGTCACCGACGGTCATGTCGAGCGCGGCGCAGGCGTGCGCCTGTTGCGCGATGGCGTGGTTATCCACGAAGGCAAGCTCAAAACCCTCAAGCGCTTCAAGGACGAAGTGGCCGAGGTTCAAGTCAGCCAGGAGTGCGGTATGGCGTTTGAAAACTACGAAGATATCCGCGCTGGAGACACCATCGAGTGCTTCCGCGTGGAAAGCATCAAGCGCTCGCTGTAAGCGGAGGGTTTGGGATGATATTGAAATCCGGGCGGAGACGTCCGGCTTTTTAGTTAGATCTAAACTGCGTCTTGCATTCTCATGAATAGCTCTTTTAAAGTGAAAGCGCTATTTATGAGAGACAAGCAGTGAGGGAAGTTTTTTGCCCGTCCCAACTTCCTTCTTTCCACATGGCATCCATAGAAATACGGTAATCTGGAAAATTGAACTCAAATCCCGAGCCACGCAACTTGGCGTTGGATACTTTTTTTACCTCGCCATAAAACGACCGTGCCATCGGCGACATTTTTGCGTCATTATAAGCGATTTCTTCGGGCGGCTTTACACCCATCAGATTTGCTACATAAGATACAACATCCTGCGGAGGGGCTGGCTCATTATCCGTGACATTGAAAAACCCTCCGGTATTTTTAGAACTTAAGTGCAAAACCGCTCGCGCAATGTCGTTCACATGAATGCGGTTAAACACTTGGTTCGGTTTGATAATGCGCTTGGCCGTGCCTTTGGCGAGGTTCACAAATGTGTTGCGCCCCGGCCCGTAAATGCCGGAAAGCCGCAAAATCGCCAGCGGCACTTCGGCATGAGTCGCAAACTCCTGCCACGCCTGTTCCGCCTCCAAACGCTGCACTGAACGCCGCGAGACAGGCTTGCAAACGGTGGTCTCATCCACCCAGCCGCCATCATGGTCACCATAAACGCCAACGGTTGAGAGGTAGCCGATCCACTGCAAATTCGTCAACACGCTCCGCAATTTACCGGCAAGCACAGGCAACAGCGGATCACCACCATCATCAGGACCGATTGACATAACAAGATGGGTAACTGTTTGCAGTCGGAACATAACTTCCGGGTTCAGATTTACCCCGTCAAACACCAGCGGCTCAATGCCCTGCGCGGCAAGTCTGTCGAACTTGTCAGCAGTCCGCGTTGTGCCCGCAACTATGTGGCCAGCGGCACAAAGCTGCCTGCCAATTTCAAGGCCTGAAAACCCCGCGCCAAATATGAAGGTGTTGGTCATGATTTCTCACTTTTTGGTCTTATAGAATTTGAAATTAGACTTGTCTCTTTCTTTCCGGTCTATTTGGTTTTAACTGACGACATGTCGAGGATCAAAATGAATCGCGGATTTTTGATAGAGCTACGTGTCATACGTCGCGCCTTTGCCACACTGGCAACGGTGCTGCTTTTGTTACCGCTGCTTTTCGGGCTGTTACCGCGCCCTTCGATTGCCTAGGCTAACGCTATCGCTGAACTTACTGGCAGTTCTATCTGTTCCAGTCATACAATCCCGTGGACGATCATAGCGGAAAACAGCTTACAGATTGGCCGTGCCGGAACTGCGTGCCGGGCAGTATTCTTGTTGCGTTTGGCGCTGTGGCAGAGCCTGTCTTGCTGGCGCTTTTGGCGCCGCAAACCGGCGGTGGCGAATTGTTCCATTCAAGGGTACCCCGCCTCGTCTCGCAAACGGGACAGACCAACAATCCCGCGCGCGCACCACCTGCTTTCTTCTGAAACTAACTGCGAACCCAAATCCATCCTCATTTTTTGAGGCGGTAGTTCTATATTATTTTCAAGGGAATTCCCGATGACTACCATTACCACAATCGCCATGGACACACCGTCCGCACTTGGCATCAAACTTTATGGCGCCGTCTGGCGCTGGCATTTCTATGCCGGACTTATTGTTGTGCCGTTTTTAACATTCTTGGCTGTAACCGGCCTTATCATGCACTACGGCAACTCTATTGATACGTTTTTAGGGTCTAAATATCACGTCACTGCTGGTGGCGAACGCGCCAGCTCCATCGCGCAAGCCTTGATGGCAGAGCAGTCCGTTTCAGGTGGCAAGGTCCCGCTATTTGTCAGCCCGCCCGCTGATGATATAGTTAGGGTCTGGACTTGTTAATTTTGACGAAATGGTCGAGATGATTTTTGGTGAGTGCCAAGTGTCAAGGCACAGGAGCGAAGGCGCAGGAAATGCGGGCATTTTTAAACCTTTGCGACAACGCAATCGCCGGAAAGCGCCCGATTTGGGCACCAACAGGCAACTGACTTCACTCTGCGGCGTCAAATCACTTGAACGGGCCCCGGCCCGTCCGGCACGATTTTCCTTGCATATTTTCGTCAGTTGCCTGCCGTTTCGTCAAAATTAACACGTCCAGACCCAAGGTAACGCTTTCAATCCTTTAAAAATCCTTTCAGATAAATAATAGACGTAATCCAAATGAGAAAGCCGTATGGACAGACTGACTTCACACCATTTTGCTAATCTGTATGCGGCAGCCCAACCACAGACAGAAATAGTAAGTATAGAAACTGGAATCAATCTGGATTCTGTCTCAATTCATCTCGGGCAGCGCTTCCTCATCTCCCTTTCCGCCACCATTCTCCCCGGCGAGGTGCTTACAGTTATGGGTCCAAGCGGGTCCGGAAAATCCACACTGCTGGCTTTCATCGGCGGGTTTCTTGATCCGGCATTTGCAGCAAGAGGCAAAGTTTTCATCGACGGCGTTGACGTGACGCACATGCCCGCGAACCTTCGTCATGCGGGGATTTTGTTCCAAGACCCGCTCTTGTTTCCGCACATGTCGGTGGGCGGTAATTTGCTGTTTGCCATTCCGGCAGAAGTGAAAGGCAGGCCCGCAAGGGTGGCGCTGGCGCTGGCGGCGCTGGAGGATATGGGGCTGAGCGGTTGTTTCGACCATGATCCGGCAACGCTATCGGGCGGGCAAAAGGCGCGGGTGGCGCTGGCGCGAACGCTGCTTTCTCAGCCTAAAGCGTTGCTGCTGGACGAGCCCTTCTCGCGGCTGGATGCGGCGCTGCGTACACAAATGCGCGAGCTGGTGTTCAGCCATGCCAAGGCGCAAATGCTGCCCGTAGTGCTGGTGACGCACGACTGTGAAGATGCTAGTGCCGCAGGCGGGCAGCTGATCGAGATTTAATCGTGCAAGATCTTATAGAGACTGATATTTCCAACCTTTGTCTCGATTTGCCGGTGCGCGGGGCCCTGCCGGAGCTGGAGGCTGCGCTCGAGACTATCGGCCAAGTCGTGCTTGTCGCGCCACCGGGGGCCGGTAAAACCACGCTTGTGCCGTTGCGGCTTTTGAATGCGCCTTGGCGCAATAATGGCACGATTATTCTCCTTGAGCCGCGCCGTCTGGCCGCCCGAGCTGCTGCACGGCGCATGGCGCAGATGCTGGGTGAGGATGTTGGCCAAACTGTCGGCTACCGTATGCGGCTCGACCAGAAAATATCCGCTAAGACCAAAATTCTTGTGGTGACGGAGGGCGTGTTTGCGCGGATGGCGTTGGATGATCCGGAGCTTTCCGGCATCGCCGCCGTGATCTTTGATGAGTTTCATGAGCGCAGTCTGGATGCTGATTTAGGCCTCGCGCTGGCGCTGGATATCCGCGAAGGGCTGCGGCCGGATTTGCGATTGCTCGTGATGTCAGCGACGCTGGATGGTGCACGGGTGGCCTCGCTGCTGGGTGACGCCAAGATCATAGAGAGTCTGGGCCGCGCGTTTCCCGTCGATATCCGCTACCGGGAACGCCGCACCAATGAGCGCATTGACGAAGCCGTTATCCGCGCGATCCTCGACGCTTTGCATTATGAGGAGGGCAGCATGTTGGCGTTCTTGCCGGGTGCCGGCGACATCGGTGCCGTCGCCCGCGCTTTGGAAGGACGGTTGCCTGCCAACACTAACGTTTTCCAGCTGTTCGGCGCACTGGAAGGCGTGGCGCAGGATTTGGCGATAAAGCCTGCCGAGAAAGGCACACGTAAAATCGTGCTGGCAACATCAATCGCCGAAACCTCGATTACCATTGACGGCGTGCGCATTGTGATTGACAGCGGCTATCAGCGCCTGCCAGTTTTTGAATCATCCTCGGGCATGACGCGGTTGGAAACTGTGCGGGCATCGAAAGCCTCTATAGACCAACGCGCGGGCCGTGCGGGCCGAACCGCGCCGGGCATTGCTATCCGGCTTTGGCGGGTTGAGCAGACAGCGATTTTGCCAGCGTTTACGCCGCCGGAAATATTGCAAGCCGACCTCACATCGCTGATGCTCGACTTGGCCGCATTCGGCGTTTCAGACCCTGCCAAACTAAGATTCATGGACCCGCCGCCCAGTGCCGCGCTCAATGAGGCCCGCACACTTCTGATCTCCTTGGGTGCTTTGGATAAGGACGGGCGATTGACAAAAGACGGTGTGGCGATGCGGCGACTGGCTCTGCCTGTTCGGCTTTCGCACATGGTGCTGAAAGCCGGAAACACCCGCGCGGCGGCGGAAGTTGCTGTGTTGCTCACCGAGCGCGGGCTTGGCGGTAACGATCCTGATTTAGGTGCGCGGTTGATTCACTTTCGCCGTGACCGGGGATCAAGGGCGCAGGATGCGCGGGGCTTGGCAGGGCGTATCGCGGGGCAAGTTAAATCAGACGCAGGCGATGTTTCCCTTGGCTCACTTTTGTTGCTGGCCTACCCCGACCGGTTGGCGAAAGCGCGGGGCAAGGATGGCCGCTTTATTATGGCCAACGGTCGCGGGGTGGAGATTGACCCGTTAAGTGCGCTGGCGGCGAAGGACTATCTTGTAGTCGCCGATAGCCAAGGCACGGCGCAAAAGAGCCGGATACTTGCCGCCGCCGAAGTGACGATTGAAGACCTCAACGAGGCCATGGCAGGGCAGATCGTAGCGCTGGACGAGATCAGCTTTGATAAGGAAAAGCTCAGCTTGCGCCGCCGCCGTATTCGGCGCATTGGCTCGGTTATTTTGGACGATGCGCAAATGCCCGCGCCCGCGGGAGACACCGCGAACCTTGGCCTGATTTATGCAGTCCGCTTGCATGGTCTTGATATTTTAGACTGGAGCGACGGCGCGGCGATTTTGCGCAAGCGACTTTCATGGCTGCACAAAAGTCTTGGCGATCCGTGGCCGGATATGGGTGACGAGGCGCTCAAGGCATCGCTGGATGACTGGCTGCTGCCGTTTCTCAACGGAAAGGCGCAGATTGCCAACATTCCGCACGATGCTATTCGCAACGGCCTGATGGCGCTCGTGCCGCATGATTCTATCCGCAAGCTGGAAACACTTGCTCCCACCCACTTCAAAGCGCCTACGGGAAACAACTACCCGATACGCTATGAGGGCGAGGAGCCGGTGCTGGCGATCCGTGTGCAGGAGCTGTTCGGCCTCAAGGTCCATCCATCGATTGCCGCCGGAAAAGTGCCGCTGCTTTTGGAACTATTATCGCCCGGCCACAAACCCGTACAGCTCACGCGCGACTTGGTTGGTTTCTGGCAAGGTTCATGGGGTGATGTGCGCTCGGATATGCGCGGGCGCTACCCGAAGCATTTCTGGCCGCTAGTGGATTGATCGCAACGAAGGAGTCCAGATTTGGATTCCCTTGTTTTGCTGGATGTGCGATTCAGGGTTATGCGCACAGGAATTGAGTTCAC
>JAYVRA010000006.1:0-39410 GCA_043776635.1 Phyllobacteriaceae bacterium | reverse complement strand
GGCGGGTGAGTTCGGTCCAGGCCATCGTGATCTCCGTTCAGTGTTGCTACCGAACAGAATCACAACCTGCTGAATTCACTCAACCAGTTTCGGATCAGCCTCTTAGGGATAACAATGCGGTACGAATGGGATGAAGCCAAAACCGCCAGAATATCGACAAGCACGGCTTAAGTTTTGAGCAAGCTATCGAGATTTTTGACGGTTCACAGTTGATCGCACCGAGGATCGGTTTGCATATGACGAGACCCGCATTTTTAGCTTAGGAATGATGGGGACTATGACAATAGTTGCGGTGATCCACACTGATAGACATGGCAGTTGCCGCATTATTTCTGCGCGACCTGCCGTCAAACAGGAAAGGAAATATTATGAAAAAGAGATACGAAAGGCCTATGACTTTTGAGGAGTTGTCTGCGTTGCCGGATAGTGAAATTGATAGGAGTGATATTCCGGTTCTTGATGAAGAATTTTGGTCAAAGGCAGTTGTCAATCCTCCACGCACCAAGCCGAACATCAGCCTTCGTATTGATGAAGAGGTTATCGCTCATTTTAAGATGGAAAGTCCAAAGGGCTACACTGCCCGCATGTCTGCGGTGTTGGCCAGCTATGTCAATGCTCAACGTTCACGATAATATTCGTTTCGGTGTCACATCACCCCAACGGCGACACACCCTCATCATCTTGCACACCAACTTCAACCTCACCCCGGCCCTTAAAGCCTTTGGCCAGAATATACAGCTCAACAGACTCTTGGCGTGATGCCGGTGGCTTTACATGGTGCACAGTGCGGAAGTTTCTTTTCAGCAAATCCAGCACCGTGTTTTCCGTGCCGCCTTGAAAGGTTTTCGACAGGAAATGCCCGCCGGGCTTTAGGTTGTCGATGGCAAATTGTGCGGCGATTTCGCACAAATGCATGGTGCGCATATGGTCGGTGCGGCGGTGGCCAGTTGTCGGCGCGGCCATATCAGACAATATCAAATCCGGTAGACCATCCAGCGCGTCGAGCACAGCTTGCGGCGCGGCATCATCGAGGAAATCCATCAGCAACAGCGTCACGCCCGGCATTGGCGGAATTTCGAGGAAATCGATGCCGACAATGCGGGGCTGGCTATCGGATGAGCCGCATATTTTTGCCGCCACTTGGCACCAACCGCCGGGCGCCGCGCCAAGGTCAATCACGCGGTTTCCTTTGCGCAAAATATCATAGCGATCGTTGATCTCGGTAAGTTTATAGGCCGCGCGCGAACGCATACCTTCGGCCTTGGAACGATGCACATAGGGATCGTTCATGTGCCGCTCAAGCCAGCGGCGCGAACTGTCTTTAATCGTGCCCGCCTTCTTCTTGATGCGGATATGCAGACCCCGCGCACCGGTGGTTTTAACGCCGCTTGGTCCGGGCTTTTTGGTCATGATTGGGGTCCATTGTTGGGGCGCGGCGGCTGATAACTTCTGCGCCATGCAAAATCTCCCGCCATCATTTCTGATAGCAAGCCTTCGCGCAAGCCGCGATCTGCCACGCGCAGCCGTTCACTCGGCCATGTCAGCCTGATACCGTCTAAAATCGCGCAGCCGGCCAGCACCAAATCCGCACGTTCCGCGCCGATGCAGGCGTTGGCGACACGCTCTTCAAAGCTCCAGGATTGCAGCCTTTCGCTCATGGCGGTGACATCTGCGTCTTCCATCCACAGGCCATCAACGCGGCGGCGGTCATAGCGCTCAAGGCCCAAATGGATGCCCGCAAGCGTCGTGACCGTGCCGGACGTGCCGAGCAGGTGGAACCGCTCGCCCTGCGCCAAGTCTCCCAGCGCGTGACGTCCATCGAATTTTGCTATCATCGAGAGCACATCATCAACCATCGCGGTATAAACACCAGCGCTGACATGCTTGCCGCCGAAACGTTCCGCCAGCGATACAACGCCGACCGGCAGCGAGGTCCATGAGATGATCTGATCACTAAGGCGCGGTGTGCGACGCCTGGTGCGATCAATCAGCGCGATTTCAGACGATCCGCCGCCAATATCAAACAGCACCAGAGCATCAGTCTGCGAATTCACCAGTGGCCCACAACCGGAAACAGCCAGTCGCGCTTCGGTTTCACGGTCCACAATTTCCAAATCGAGGCCCGTCTCGGCTTTGACGCGGGCGAGAAATTCTTCGCCATTGGCAGCCGAGCGGCAAGCCTCGGTGGCGATCAGGCGGGCTTTGCGAACCTGACGGCTGCGTAGCTTTTCAGCACATACTTTCAACGCCTCGACAGCGCGATCCATCGCTAAATCACTCAAACGGCCGCTGGCGATTAGCCCCTCGCCAAGCCGCACAATGCGCGAAAACGCATCCACCACGCGGAATTGTCCGGGCTTGGTTGGTGTTGCAATCAGCAAGCGGCAATTGTTCGTGCCAAGATCAAGCGCTGCATAAAGATCGGGGCGGCGTGGAATGAACGGCGGCGTCACCTTTGCAGGCTCCACCAGATTTGGCCGCTCCACGGCGACCAGGATCGGCGTATTTACAAGCGCGCCACTCTTCTTGGCCTTGCGACGACGACGACGCTTCGAGCGTTTGACTTCCGTTGCACCTGTTGATGCGCCGACACTTTCATTCGATTGCGGGCGTTCCGCGCCAGGATTGCTTGAAGCAACTCCCTTTTCGGACGGCTCCCCCCGATTATTCTGGCGGGATTCAGGGCGTCCTGCGCCCCTATGTTGCCGTTGCGCCCCACTGCCGGCTGCGCCGGAATCAGGGTCTTGCACGTTAAAGTCCTTGCCGCGCGCGCTTACCTTTTCTTGAAACTCAAAGAAAAAGGTCGCATCAGCGCTCCATAATTATGTTCGTTGCCGCTAAGATAACAGGTGAATGGCATTTTGCATAGGCATTGCTTTGCTGGAATGGACTGCACTTTGGGGGTTTGCAAGCGCCGCCACTTTGCATTATACAGCCCTCGCCGGCATTACAGTCGGCCAAGTCGCACAGCGCAGCTTGGGGAATAGTTTAATGGTAGAACAGCGGACTCTGACTCCGCTAGTCTTGGTTCGAATCCAGGTTCCCCAGCCAATCACCTTTGTACAAAATGCTCAATTTTCGCATAGCGCGTACAGTGTCGTAATTTCCGTGGGTTAGAGGGTTGACTGATTGGTGTTTGCAATGTCTGCAGGTACCTAACCGCGCTGTCGAGAGTGGGCATTATCAATTCAAAAAACACTACAACATTGAATTTACGAGCTGTTTATTTTATCGATCAGCTGTTTTTATTCAAAATAGCCAACGCCTCAGCAGGATCAATGCGCCCATCATAGAGCGCGCGGCCGGAAATTGCGCCTTCTAAAATAGCGCATTCGGGAGCGGCAAGTTTGTAAATGTCATCCATGGAGGCCAAGCCGCCGGAGGCAATGACGGGGATGGAGACAGTTTTTGCCAGCTCCAGTGTGGAGGCCCAATTAATGCCGGCGAGGATGCCGTCGCGGTCGATATCGGTGTAGATAATTGCCGAAACGCCAGCGCCTTCAAACTTTTGCGCCAGTTCTATGACGCCAAGTTCGGAAGCCTCACCCCAGCCTTCAACGGCTACTTTACCGCTCTTGGCATCGATACCGACAGCGACTTTTCCGGGGAACAGGCGGCAGGCCTCTTTGACTAAGGCGGGGTCGCGCACGGCAACTGTGCCGAGGATGACACGGGCTAAGCCCTTGTCCAGCCAACTTTCAATATGTGCCAATGTGCGGATGCCGCCGCCTAGTTGGACGGGATTTTTGGTGGCCTTCAAAATGGCCTCTACCGCTGTACCATTGACCGATTGGCCTTCAAAAGCACCGTTTAAATCGACCACATGAAGCCAGCTAAAGCCTTGATTTTCAAAGGCTAATGCTTGTCCCACGGGGTTTTCGTTATAAACAGTGGCGCTGGCCATTTCGCCCAGTTTGAGGCGAACGCAGTGGCCGTCTTTGAGGTCGATTGCGGGGAAGAGGATCACGGTTTCCACCTTAAAAAATTCTGTATCAAAGCCAGACCCAAGGTTTGGCTTTTTTCCGGATGAAATTGCGTGCCGATCATATTATCCCGTGCGACGGCGGCTGTCATAGCCCCGCCGTAATCAACAGTGGCAAGGCAATCCTCGGGGCGGCTGGTCTTGAAATGATAGGAATGGACGAAATAGGCGTGCAGGCCGTCGTTTCCGGTGCTAATTCCGTCAAAAAGCGGATGGTTTCGGGTCAAATTGATTGTATTCCAGCCGATCTGCGGGATTTTCAAATTCGGGTCGGAGGGCGTCATTTCAACGACATCGCCCTTAATCCAGTCTAACCCTTGCGTAACCGTCTTTTCCAACCCGTGCGAAGACATGAGCTGCATACCGACGCAAATGCCCAAAAACGGGCGCGCTTTGGTGATTACAGCGTCATTAAGCGCATCAATCATACCGGAAACAGCCGATAAGCCCGCTTTGCAATCAGCATAAGCGCCGACGCCGGGTAAAACGATTCGGTCGGCCTTGCTTACAATATCGGCTTTATCCGTCAAAATAATTTCAGCCGCAATGCCTGCCTCCCTGGCGCTGCGCTCGAAGGCTTTGGTGGCCGAGCGCAGATTGCCGGAGCCGTAATCAATGATGGCAACGCGCATTAAATATTTCCTGTCAGCGGAATGAGGCTGGTCGGGGATGACACGCCAAGCGCGCGGGATGGATGCGGAACGGGTGCGCAAACCATACGGAAAGCATATGCCTCCTCCGCTTGGCGTTCATTACTCGCCACTACTATACCGGCCTCGCTAAAACCAGATGATTCCAGCGAGCGCTGAAGCCAAACGCTGCCTTCAAAGCCGACAATCAAATTCAAACCAAAAGTGATGAGCGCGGAAAGTAGAACGGCGTTTGGCAGGTCTGACCAATAAAGCGTCGCGGCCAAAATTCCCAAGGCGGCAAAATACAGCGCGGCTTCGAGCCACAGTTTTCTCCACAGCAGCCAAACCAGTGGCAGCGCGAAGACGAAAAAGGTGAAACCATCCTTGACGAAACGGGTGGTCTCACCGGTCTGCTTATTACGCAAAGTCATGACTATGTAGCTGGTCATGTGAACCTCAAACTATACAAGCCTTAAACAATCAAAGTGCCCTTGGTGGAAGGAATGGCTTCCTTCTGGCGCGGGTCGGTTTCAATGGCCACTCGCAAAACGCGGGCAACGGCCTTAAAACAGGTTTCAGCCAAATGGTGGTTGTTATCAAAATAGTGATTGATGACGTGCAAAGTCATACCGGCGTTTTGCGCCAGCGCGTTGAAAAACTCACGGACCAATTCGGTGTCAAACGTACCGATTTTTGGAGACGTGAAATTGACGTTCCAAACGAGGAAAGGTCTGCCTGAAACATCCAGCGCCGCTTTGGTCAGCGTGCCGTCCATGGCCAGATCAGTGGACGCATAGCGGTTGATACCACGCCGCTCGCCGAGCGCTTTGGAAATGGCTTGGCCAAGCGCGATGCCGGTGTCTTCGGCAGTGTGGTGATCGTCGATGTGCAGGTCGCCCTTGGCGCGCACTTTAATGTCAATCAGAGAATGGCGCGACAGTTGCTCCAGCATATGGTCGAAAAAGCCGATGCCGGTTTGAACATCGTAGTTTCCGGTCCCATCCAAATTGACAGAGACTTCGATAGAGGTTTCCTTGGTGGAACGACTTATGCTGGCGGTGCGCAATGTCACGGGCATTATCCTGCGGCTGAATTATTAGGTCTCATAACAGCCAAACATTAAAATAGAAAGTTGTGTTGTATTTGCATTTCCAAAATTGCTCCATACATAGACGTTGCAAACGGCGTAGTGATTGATGGTCGTATGAGATCAATCCAAACGGCCACAAGGAGATTAGATAATGACAACGATTGTGAGCATTCGCAAAGGCAATAAGGTGGTGATTGCCGGTGACGGGCAGGTTTCGCTGGGTCAGACTGTAATGAAGGGCAATGCACGTAAAGTTCGCACGCTGGGCAATGGCACAGTGATTGCCGGTTTTGCCGGTGCGACGGCGGATGCGTTTACGCTTTTGGAGCGGCTTGAGGCTAAGATTGAGCAATATCCCGGGCAGCTAACCCGCGCTTGCGTGGAGCTGGCCAAGGATTGGCGCACGGACCGCTATTTACGCCGCCTCGAAGCCATGATGATTGTGGCTGATAAGAATGTAACACTAGGCCTGACTGGAAACGGCGATGTGCTGGAGCCGGAATATGGCGTGATGGCAATTGGATCCGGAGGCAATTATGCACTGGCGGCGGCGCGGGCGCTAGTGGATAGCGATATGAACGCTGAAGAAATAGCCCGCCGCGCCATGGAAATCGCCGCTGACATTTGCGTTTATACCAATCAATCGCTGATTATCGAATCGCTGGATGCGGAAGTCGCACCAAAGCTGTTAGCGGGCAAATCAGAGTAGTGCTGTCCCCGCGCGATATTGACACTGCCGTCAGCCGTAAGATTATTTCAACAGTGCAGCGCGATGCGCTGTTGAAACTTGTCTCACCGGACGAGGTGGACGAATCCGGCGATGAGCATCTGCGTCTTATTGGCGGCGGCAATGATATTTTTGTGACCATTGGCATTTTGCTGTTTCTTGCAGGAGGGGCGTTTGCGCTTGTTCCCCTGTTTGGCGGGCGGCTGGGGCCACTTGTCAGCTTTGCGGCAGCAGTGATTTGGGGGCTGGCGGAAATCGTCACCCGCCAGAAGCGGATGAGGCTTTCGTCCACTGTTTTGGCGACGCTGTTTATGAGCTGTATTGGCTATTTTGTGTGGCTGGGATTGGCCAGCCAGATCGACTTGGCGGCGCTGACTGAAAATGTATTTGCCATCTTCAGTCTGCGCGGCACGGCAGGATTGTTATCGCTGGCCGGAACGGGCGCGTTTGTTGGCGCAGCGGCGCTGTATTTCTGGCGTTTCCGTGTACCCGTGCTTGCAGCTTTCATTGCGCTGGCTCTGACGGGCTATGCCTTTGTTCAGACTGGTTTATTTCTTTATGATGGCGTGTTGGCAGGCTCAGTTGCTGTGCCCGCTGCCGAACAATTACCAGCGGTTTTGCGTAACTCGTTGTTTATGCCGCTGATTTGCGGGCTGATTGTGTTTGGCATTGCCGTGATGCTGGATTTACAGGACCGCGAACGGCGCACTGTCTTGTCTGATTGCGCGTTTTGGCTTCATGTGATTTCCGCGCCCATGCTGGTGCACCCGCTGTTTATTATGGCAACCGGCCAATCGCTTGGCGGGATGCAGGTGGCGGCGGGCGCAGATGCAGTGGTTGGGCTTGTGGTCTTAATTGCGGTGTTTACTTATGTGGCGCTGGCGATAGACCGGCGCTCTCTCCTGGTGCCGACGCTTGGTTATTTCGGGACGCTTGGCGTAAAAAATCTGGTCAGCGGCACGGCTGAACATGCGGGCATTGCGCCTGTTGCATTGGTGCTGATTGCAGTTGGAGCCTTAGTCATCATGTTCGGAGCAGGCTGGCAGCGCATCAGGCATATTGTTGTTGGCAAGACCTTGCCAACCTTAGTCTTGCGGCGTCTGCCGCCGATTTCTGTGTGAGGCGGTGAATGGATTATGATTTCCGCGATGTGAGCGTCAAAGACCTGAAACTTATTGGCACGTGGCTTTCCCTGCCGCATGTATCCCAATGGCGGGGCAATGCGGTGGCGGAACTTGCCAGCATTAAAACCAATCTCGACAGCGATTCTGTTGAACAATTAATTGTGGAGTTGGACAGCAAGCCGATTGGTTTCCTGCAAAGCTACGACCCGCACATGGAAGACGGGCATCCCTGCCAAGACCAGCCAATGGGAACTTTGGGGCTTGATATGTTTATCGGTGATGCCGGTTTATTGGGACAAGGCCATGGTGCAGGAATATTGTCCGCCTTTGTCGAACTGCTGTTTGAAGAAGGTGTGCCACGGGTGATTGTTAATCCCGACCCGAAAAATAGTGCGGCGATCAGGGCTTATGAGAAGGCGGGTTTTGCCGCTTTTGATGATAGAACAAGTGACTTTGGCTTGGCGCTGATGATGGCGCGGGACAATGGTATGGCGTTTGATGATTGACCTTTTTTCAGAAGTGCATACATTGTACTCACCTTGGTCAGGAGCCCATTCATGACATCCGCAACACCTGCAACTACGGTGCGTTTCGCAGAAAAAACCCGCGTTGATATGGATCGTTATGCCAAACTCACCAAGCGATCCCGCTCTTTCATTATCAACGAAGCCGTTGAGAGCTATTTGGAAGACCGCATTGCCTATCTTGCCGGCTTGGATGAGGCGGTCGCGTCGATTAATACGCAGCCGACTTATAGCGCGGACGCTGTTTTTGGCTGGACAAAGACATGGGGCACGAAGGACGAAAAAGCATTTACCGAGGCTGATTTGCCTGCTTCAATTAAATGAGGATCGAATTTGTTACACCTGCCCTGCGAGATATGGACAAGCTGCGGACTTATCTTGCTACACGCTCCGCTCCGGGGCTGGCCAATGTCATTAGCGATATTGAATCCACAGTATTTGATATTCCTAAAAGCATATCGGGCGGGCGAAAAACGCCTCGTGATGATGTGTGGGAACGTGTTTCAAGCCGCTATAAATTTATGATCCCCTACCATGTGCGCGGCACGATCATCTATATACTGCGCATCTATCACCCGAAGCGAGAACCGCTGGACTATACTACGCTGAAACTTTGATTTGCCAAAACAGCTATGGAAATCACCATCAACCGTGCCCATTTCAGCATCAATTAAACTACCAAACATTGGATTATTTATGACCACATTTTCTCCACGCGAAATCGTATCGGAATTGGATCGTCACATTATCGGGCAGAAGGATGCTAAACGTGCTGTGGCAATCGCGCTGCGTAATCGTTGGCGGCGCCAGCAGCTTGACGGGCAGATGCGCGAAGAGGTTATGCCTAAAAATATCCTGATGATTGGACCTACCGGCGTTGGCAAAACCGAAATTTCGCGGCGTTTGGCAAAGCTCGCCGGTGCACCGTTTATCAAGGTTGAGGCGACGAAGTTTACGGAAGTCGGCTATGTCGGGCGCGATGTGGAGCAGATCATCCGCGACTTGGTGGAGGCCGGCATTGTGCTCATCCGCACCAAGCGGCGCGAGGATGTGAAGGCCAAAGCCCATGTGAACGCCGAAGAGCGGGTGCTGGATGCGTTGGTGGGCAAAACGGCAAGCCCGGCCACGCGCGAATCGTTTCGCAAGAAGTTGCGCGATGGCGGGTTGGACGAGAAGGACATTGAAATTGAAGTGGCTGACAGCGGCCAGCCTTCGTTTGAGATGCCCGGCATGGGCGGCTCCGGCATCGGTATGATTAACCTGTCGGATATGCTGGGCAAAGCCATAGGTGGGCGCACCAAAACCATTAAAACGACTGTGAAGCAGTCTTACGAGTTTTTAGTGGCGGACGAGAGTGATAAGCTGATCGACGCAGAGCAAATCAACCGCGAGGCTGTGCGGGCGACGGAAGATAATGGCATCGTGTTCCTTGATGAAATAGACAAGATTGCATCGCGTGATGGCGGCCATGGCGCGGGTGTATCGCGCGAGGGCGTTCAGCGCGACTTGCTGCCGCTCATCGAGGGCACGACGGTTTCGACCAAATATGGTCCGGTGAAAACGGACCACATCCTGTTCATTGCATCCGGCGCATTTCATGTCGCCAAGCCTTCGGATTTACTGCCCGAATTGCAGGGGCGTTTGCCTATCCGTGTTGAACTCTCTGCACTTTCCCGCGAAGATATGAGGCGGATTTTGACGGAGACTGAGGCCAGCCTTATTAAGCAATATATCGCGTTGATGGGCACGGAGGGCGTGGCGCTGGAATTTACCGATGATGCGCTGGACCAGCTTGCTGATATTGCCGTTGATTTGAATTCATCGGTGGAAAATATCGGGGCGCGTCGTTTGCAGACTGTGATGGAGCGGGTGCTTGATGAAATTTCCTACGACGCACCGGACAAAAACGGCACGGCGTTCAAAATTGATGCTGACTATGTAAAGAAACATGTCGGGGCCTTATCAAAGAATACCGACCTTTCGCGCTTCATTTTGTAATCCGCCTGAATATTGCCACATGTGGCTTGAAAACCACTTGAGTTGAAGCCCGTTCTAAAGTTAAGGGACGGGCTTCCTCCCAAAGGGTTAGATTTATGAAATTCAGTCAAATTTTGATAGCTGCTGCAGCGCTGTGGCTTTGTCCCGGTCCGGGACAGGCGGCGACTGTTGTGCCTGAAGGCAATCATTTCCCTGAGCAGCCCAATATCCCCGATGCTTCAACGCATCGCACCGCCGCGCTGAAATCCAGCTTTGAAGCCAAGTACCAGAAGGTTCTTGACCTTTTGAAGAGTGATGATGATCTTCTCTCGAAAATCAAAAAGATTTCGGCGCAATATGGTATTTCTCCGCTGCATATGGTCGGCGCGATTGTGGGTGAGCATACTTATAATGTGAATGCCTATGACCGTTTGCAGACCTATTATGTCAAGGCACTGGCCTATGTAGCCTCGGACATCGTCTTCGAAAACGGGGGCGAATCGGTCACGGATTTCGTGGCGCGGCCAGAGTTTGAAAAGTGCAATTCTTTGTCCGGTTCAGAGGCGTTATGGCTCTGCCGAGAGCGGGTGTGGAACACCAGTTTCCGTGGCAAGACTGTGGGTGATACTGGCTTTGCGGATAGCCGTTTCAGCGCGGTATTTTTTCAGCCATTCTATGCCGGACAGACTTTTGGACTTGGCCAACTCAACCCGCTGACAGCCCTGCAAATGACGGATCGTGTGCACTCTGTTTCAGGACTGCCTACACTTGATGTGAAAAATGCCAAGGAAGTTTATAACACCATTATGGACCCGGACTTGACTTTGCCTTACATGGCGGCGACCATTCAAAATTCTATCGAGGCCTACAAGAGGATTGCCGGATTTGATATTTCTAACAATCCGGGCCTGACAGCAACGCTTTATAATCTGGGCGATCCTGAAGCGAGAGCTTCTGCTTTGAAGGCCGAGAATGAACGCCGCAAAGCTGCGGGCGAGCCGGAAAAAGTGCCGGAAGAAAATTACTATGGCTGGCTGGTGAACGATAAGATCGCGGATCTCAAGGCGCTGTTTTAACACGCTCGAGAATCAGCACCGTCATTTTATCCAGCGTCTCGCGGTCCAAATTGCCAATCGTTCTCGCAAGTAAATTTGCCAATTCAGTCGCGGCCGGATCAAGGCCCGATGTATCAACCACCACGCGGGGTTTGGACACTGAAGCCAGCCGTTGCAGCTCTTCCGCCTCGTCCCAAATAATATTGAAATAGCCGATAACGCGCTGGACAAACTGGAACGTCGGGCGGGCGCGGCGGCCGTGTTCAAGGGCTGATAAATAGGCGGGCGAGACGTGGAGTTCTGCGGCCAAATCGCGCTGGTTGATGCCGCCAGCCTTCCGCATATCCCGAAGCTTTTGCCCGAAAGGGGTCATTTGGGACGAGGCTCGTTTTGACGTTTCAGCCTCACATAAAGGGCGCCGCCGCCGCCGTGATGACGCGCGGCATCCTCGTAAGCGCTCACATAGGGCCGGAATTGCGGCGTGGCAAACCAATGCGGCACAGAATTGCGTAGGGCGCCGTCAGAGCCGAGCGAGGAGCCCTTGCCGGTGATAACCAGTACATGGCGCAAGCCATCGGCGTGGGCGCGGTGCAGAAAGGCTTGAAGAAGCGTATGCGCCTCGCCTTGGGTAAGCCCGTGCAAATCAATGCGCCCGCCAAGATCGAGCTTGCCCTTGGCAATTTTGCGATGGGTGGGGAGGTCAAGCTTGACAGGGAAAGTTGGTGATTTTGGATTCGTTGTTTGCGGGTGGACAGGCTTTGATGGCGCATCCAGCGCGGACATCAAAGTGGATTGCGGCTTTTCGTCTTCAACTTCGAGAAGGTCAGCAAAGCTCTTGCCTTTCATCGGCACGGTCGAGCGCACCACGCGCTCCCATAATATGCGGTCTTCGTGGGAGACCATTATGTCTTTGCCGGATTTCATCGGATTTGCGTCGCCAGCGCTGATGGCAGGAGCAAATAAAAATCCGCATCGGCTTTGATTTTGCCGGCGATATTTCCGGCATCAAAACCTGAGCCGGTGAACAGGTCGCCGCGTGCATTTCCGACAATGGCCGAGCCGGTATCTTGCGCGATCATGAGGCGCTGGAATGGTTTATTGTCACCGAAATTGACCTTGGGCGCGACGATGTAAAACGCCGAGCCGAACACATGTTTCATTCTGTCAACGGCCATGGAACGGCCCGGCGTTAGCTGCACTTTGGCGGCGGCGACCGGACCTAGTGTTTCATCCTCGACGGAGCTTTCTTTAAAAAAAATAAACGAACGGTTTTGCCACAGCAACCCGTCTTGGGCCTCCGCATTTTCTTTCAGCCAGCCACGGATGGACTGCATGGAAATATCGCGCTCCAAAATATCGCTGCGATCAATGAGGATACGGCCCGGGCCGGAGAACGGGTGGCCGGATTTTGCAGAGTATGTGATTCCCATCGACGAACCATCGGCGAATTTTATCCGTGCCGCGCCTTGGACATGGATGAAAAAGGCTTCAATCTTGTCGGCGACATAGACCAGCTCCAAGCCCCTGCCCGCCAGATAGCCACGCTCTATCGCGCCGCGATCCGGGTATTCATCAATGCCGGCCGCAGTTTTACGAGCGAAACGGAATGACGGAGCGAAGCCTTGCGGGCGAGTGATATCATCCAGCTCGATTAAATCATCGGGCATCCGGTAAAGGGGAACGGGGAAGGCTGCGGTCTTGGTGCGCGATCCTTCGACAATTGGCTCGTAAAAGCCGGTGACGAGGCCGGAAGCGCCATTGTCTGGCTTCGACAAAACCGGGGTGAAGTAAGTTTCAAAGAACAACTTAGCAGAAGCGCCATCCGGAATAGTGGCTGCCAATGCAGCCTCGAACGACGGCTTGAATGCGGTAAATGGAACTGCTCCGTCACGGTATGGCTTAACGCCAGCTTGCTTTGCCGAACGGCAGAACGCCTGAAAGGCTGTTAGATGATCGTCATCCTGCCAGCCTGGCAGTGCCTCAAAACTGACGGCTTTTGAAAGTATGGAAAGCATAGCTCACTCTTCGGCCCCGGTGGCGACCAGCTTCCAGTTTGGATCACGTGAGCGGCTATCGCGGGCAAAGGTCCAAACATCTTTGACTTCGGTGACGGCTTCCTTATCGCCATCAATAAGTTTGCCGTCCTTATCAAGCGTGGCGGAAATCAACTGGCTGACCAGCTTCAAAGTAATCTGCCCTTCAGTGCCTTTGACTTCGGCATCGGAAATATCAGCCTTGGAAATGCCGACGAATGATGATTGGATTTTTTCGCCGCGCATTTCGCGTTCATCAATGGCGGCGGAAAAGCCGTCGAACACGTCTTTTGACAGCAAGCCTTTGAGCGCTTTGCGGTCGCCATCGGCATAGGCGGTGACAATCATTTCATATGCCATTTTTGCGCCATTAATAAATCCTTCCGGCTCGAACGACGGGTCGCTATCTTTCAATGCACGCAATCCGGTATTGGCTTCGGTACCCGGCTTTGTGGCAGCATCAATCGTTGTGTAGTCTTTTTGACCGTCAGCTTTGCGCTTTTGCAGCGTAATGACATTACCTTCGGTAGCAGCGCTATCAATCTTTTCACGCCGCGAACCGGCATAAGGATCAAACGGTGTTTTTTCATTACCCGTGCGCTTGCCCAATACACTGCGCAGTTGGTAGAAAACAACCGCCGCCGCGATGATGAAAATCAGCGTGCCGAAATCAAGATATTGCATGTTCGCTTTCCGTATTTTCGCCGCATGACGCAGCTTTCGATACTTGATATAGTCCGCAATGGTCCATCATTCAAACCCGCAATGTGCCAAGATTACGCCTAAGACTCGACATTCGGCTTTTTCGTCACCATATCACATAAGTGTTAGTGTTTAAGCAGTCATAAAAATCCGCAAGTGGAACATGATTTTGGGTTTTCTTCCCATTTTACTCCTCGCTTACCCGTTGCTGGAAATCACGGTGCTCATAATGGTGGGCAGTTCAATCGGTATCTTTGCGACCATTGGCCTCGTTATTGGTACAGGCATTTTGGGCGCTATGCTGCTCCGTTTTCAAGGTTTTGCCCTTCTGTCGCGGATGCGTGACGAGATCAATGCCGGACGGATGCCTGAGAAGGAAATGGCCGATGGTGCGATGATTGCCTTTGGTGGCGTGCTTTTGATGATCCCCGGCTTTATCAGCGATGTACTTGGAATATTGCTGTTTGTTCCACCGGTACGCAGCTTTTTGCGCTCATATCTGGGGCGTAACATGACCATCGTTCGCGCTGGTGCAAGGCAGCGTCGCGATGGTGTGGTGGATTTGGACCTGAGCGAATACCAACATTCGGATGATGATATGCAAGACCGAAATGGTGGTTCTCCGTGGCGTTTGCCTTCCGATAAGAAATGACATTCAGACTCGTTGCGATTCTTGCCAGGTTGCCCTCTTCATGGTAGCGACCAGCCCGATAATTTAGGCGCGTAGATTTTTTGGCGACGCTAAGAGAGGAACTATTTATGGCTACTGAAGATAAACCGGGCAATGGCGCCGCGCCGTCATTAAACATTTTGGCGCAATATTTGAAGGATCTTTCGTTTGAAAGCCCCGGTGCGCCTTTATCTTTGCGCCCGCGCGACAAGGCACCGAATATAAATATCAACGTCAATGTGAACGCAAATCCGCTTTCTGAGACTGACTTCGATGTTGTGCTGGCACTGGACGCCAAAGCCACTGATGGCAAAGATGTTTTATTCCATTGCGAGCTGACTTATGGCGGTGTCTTCCGTCTTGAGCATTTCCCGCAAGAACATGTTTTGCCTTTGCTGTTTATTGAATGCCCGCGTTTACTTTTCCCGTTTGCACGCCAGATCGTGGCTGATGCAACACGCAACGGCGGCTTCCCGCCGCTGATGATTGACCCGATTGATTTTGCCGGCATGTTCCAGCAACGTCTTGCGGAAGAGCAAGCCAAGGCTAAAGTAGCTGTGAACTAAAGCTTATCGAAAGCGGCGCATTAGAAATTTTAAAGCGCCGCTTTTAGTCAAAATAATCCGCGATAAACCGCTCGTAAACTCGGGTCAGTATTTCCAAATCAGTCAGTGCGACGCGCTCGTCCACCATGTGCATGGTTTTACCGACAAGGCCGAACTCTACCACCGGACAATAATCCTTGATGAAACGCGCATCCGAAGTGCCGCCTGTTGTAGAAAATCCCGGAATTTTTCCCGTCACCGCTTTGACCGATTTCGACAATATTCTGATCAGCTTTTCATCATGCGTCAAGAACACATGGCTCGGATTTTCGCGCCAGACCAATTCGTAGTCCACCGGCGTTTTGCGGCCCGCACGCAGTTTCTTTTTCTTCGACGCGCTATCCAGCCGGTTATGAATTTCGGCCTGCAAAGTCTCAGCTGTCCACGTGTCGTTGAACCGAATGTTGAACGAGGCAGTGGCTTTTGCGGGGATTACGTTGACCGCCGGATTGCCGACATCAACGCTGGTCACTTCCAAATTCGATGCTTGAAAATCCTTTGTACCCTTGTCGAAGGCGGGATACATCAGCGCATCAATCAGCATGGTAATACCGCGCACGGGGTTCTCCGCCAGATGCTGATAGGCGGCGTGGCCTTGGATGCCTGTGACGATGATTGTTCCGGAGAGCGACCCGCGCCGGCCGATTTTTATCATATCGCCGATTGTCTCAGGATTGGTCGGCTCGCCGACAATTGCGCCGTCCCATTTCTCGCCCTTGGCCGCTGCCCATTCCAGCAACTTGACGCTGCCATTAATTGCCGGACCTTCTTCATCACCCGTGATAAGCAGCGAAACTGACCCATTGACCTTGCCGTGCTTCTCTACATGGCGGGCAAGTGCGGCTATGAAGCAAGCGATGCCGCCCTTCATGTCCACCGCGCCGCGTCCATACATGTCGCCCTTGGAAATAGCGGCGGAAAATGGCGGGTGGGTCCACGCTTTTTCATCACCTACGGGAACGACATCGGTGTGTCCGGCAAACATTAGGTGAGGTCCGTTTCCAGACAGCCGCGCATAGAGATTTTCAATATCCGGCGTACCACACTCGCTGAATACAGGGCGCTCGATGCTAAACCCCATTGGCTTTAACATAGTCTCAAGCGCGGTGAGCGCACCGCCCTCGCCCGGTGTCACAGAGGGGCAGGCAATGAGAGTGGCAAGAATGGCGGCGGGGTTTGTGGTTTGCATATAAGACTGCTACCCGCCGCACAAAATCGGGTCAAGTGTCAGCTAAACCAGCCAGGCTTGATACGACCGTCGCTTGGTAGTTTACGGGTGCGGATTACTGAATTTGGCAACGAGGGGGCAATTACGTTTATGTGTGCACCAGCCAAAGGCTTTTGTACAGGCGCGACATAGTGTGGCATTTTTTGCGCAAGCACTGGCTCAGGTTTGTCATAGGGTATGCCGGAACTCTCCATTATCGACTGCATTACCGGACTCTTATCACGCTGCATACGCGGGTCCGGCCCGAATTGGTTTGTGCCGCCGTGCGAAGGCAAAATACCGATTATGAGAATGCCCACGATTACAAATGGCATAAATGACGAGGCTGTTGATACCCAGTCACCGAAATTCAAGCCCGTAAAGCGAACCAGTTGCGCTGCCATAACAACAATAACGCCCACCGGCAGAAGAATACTGTAAACACCCAGTTTGTTGCGCATTGCCTCGGTCAGGTCATTCTTGCGCCTGTTGATGAGTGCAAGCAGAGGCCAAACGATAACGGCACACATCAAGGCTGATGCGACTGAAATCAGCCCGATGAAACTTTCAAACCCGTCTGATTTTCGCAAAAAATTTGCCAGCATGAATGGCAGCAAGTGAGCGCCGCCTTCAAAAATCGCAAACAGTTTTACCAGCCCTGCGAAATAGTCCCAATTGCTGATTCGCCCATCAAAGCGTTGAAAAATAAAACTCATTTGCTATTGGCCCTGAATACCGAGCTAAAAACTTAGCAGCGCGGCCTTAAATGCGGCTTAAGCTGAGTGGCTAACAGGTGATGAATCTTTCGTCCCGCTTTCGACTTCCGCTTCGCCTTGGCATCAATCATCATTACTTCTGCCGCACTTTGCGCGACAAATTTGTGACCGGATTTTCAATATCATTCACCGCTTCCACTACTACCGCATCATTGACTGCTTGCGCATAAAACGCGGCGAGCTTACCGGTTATAGAAAACATTTACGGCCAATAATCGAGATAACGCGCCGTCTGCACGGAATTAGCGATGCGTTTCAGGCGCTGCTCATAGCCCGCCAACGCCACAAGCCCGACAACGCTTAGGGTCTGAACCTGTTAATTTTGACGAAATGGTCGATGTGATTTTTGGTGAGTGTCAGGAGCGAAAGTGCAGGAAATGCGGGCATGTTGCCTACGGCCTCTTCGAGTGGCAAGCTTTTGCGACAAAGCAATCGCCGGAAAGCGCCCGATTTGGGCACCAACAGCCAACTGGCTTCACTCTGCGGCGTCAAACAGTTTGAAGGGGCATTAAGCCCATACTGCACTGTTTTCCTTGCATAGTTTCGCCATTCGCCTGCCATTTCATCAAAATTAACAGGTCCAGAGCCTAATCACGCAGCAATTCATTGATGCTGGTCTTGGAGCGGGTCTTTGCATCCACAGTTTTCACGATCACCACGCAATAAAGCGAAGGGCCGGGCTCACCGTTTGGCATTGGCTTGCCGGGCATGGAGCCTGCCACCACAACAGAATTTGAAGGGACTTCACCATAAGCGACTGAGCCTGTGGCGCGGTTGACGATTTTGGTGCTTTGGCCGATGTAAACGCCCATGCCTAAAACCGCACCCTCGCGCACGATACAGCCTTCAACCACTTCCGAGCGCGCACCGATGAAGCAATTGTCTTCAATGATGGTCGGGCCTGCCTGCATTGGCTCCAAAACCCCGCCAATTCCGACTCCGCCGGAAAGATGCACATTCTTGCCGATTTGCGCGCACGAGCCAACGGACGCCCACGTATCCACCATCGTGCCTTCGCCGACATAAGCGCCGAGATTGACAAACGATGGCATCAAAATAGCACCCTTGGAGATATAGGCCGAGTGGCGCACGATAGCGCCCGGCACAGCACGGAAACCGGCACTTCGGAAGTCCGCGTTGCCCCATCCGGCAAACTTCAGCGGCACTTTATCATAGCCCTGCGCCAGCGAGCCATCGATGGTCGTAAACGGCATAATCGCATTGTCAGCCAGGCGGAACGACAACAGCACCGCCTTTTTCAGCCATTGGTTCACACTCCAGTTGCCATCGTCTTGACGCTCGGCGACGCGGCGCTGGCCGCTGTCCAAAAGATTGAGCGCCTCGTTCACGGCATCGCGCACTTCGCCCTTGGTGGCAGTCGAAATTCCATCACGCGCTTCAAACGCGGCTTCGATGGTGGCTTCTAAATTGGCAAACTGCGACTTGGACATCGGGACTCTCCGTGCTAGGCGCAAAGTTCAAGCGCCATATAAAACTGACGCTGCTTTAGGGGAAACTATTTTCCCGGTCAATTGAATGAGCTGGATGGATTTCACGATGAGCACTGAAGATAAAAAACCAGAAAATGGTGATTACACAGCCCTTCCCCGTTCAAGCAAAACCATCAAACAAGTAAAATCAGTTCCGCAAACACCGCAAACAGTCACGCCCGCCTACCGGCTGGCGTTCGCAGATGATGATTTCATGACGCGGCGTGAACTGCGCCCTGTGCGTTTGCAGCTCGAATTGCTGAAGGCGGAAATGTCGCTTTCCGAGGCTGGCATCGTCTCGACCATTGTGCTGTTTGGCGGTGCGCGTATCCCCGAACCCGGCAAGGCTGCATGGGCGGCCAAGAACGAGGCGCAGCGGATGCGGCTGGAGGCTAATTCCAAATATTATGATGAGGCCCGACAGTTTGCGCGGCTTTGTTCGCAATATTCGGCGCAGACGAATTACCGTGAATTCGTCGTCACCACCGGCGGCGGGCCGGGCGTGATGGAAGCGGGCAATCGCGGCGCGAATGATATTGGCGCACCAACCATCGGCCTCAACATCGTGCTGCCGCACGAGCAAGCGCCTAACCCTTATGTGACACCGGAATTCTCGTTTAACTTCCATTATTTTGCCATCCGCAAAATGCATTTCCTGATGCGGGCTAAAGCAGTCGCAGCGTTCCCGGGCGGGTTTGGTACCTTGGACGAATTATTCGAGTGCCTGACTCTCATACAAACCGGCCGTATGAAAAAAATGCCGGTAATTCTATTCGGTAAGGAGTTTTGGATGCGCATTATCAACATTCAAGCGCTGGCAGACGAAGGCGTCATCGCGCCGGAAGATGTGAACATGGTGACGTTTGTGGATAGCGCGCAGGAAGCATGGGCGGTGATTACGCAGTTTTATGGACTGCAAACAGACGATCGGGCCGTTGACCGGTTTGAGTAAAACAAAATGATGCACAGACATTTGGAGATTGTGCTGGAGATCTGCGCACTTTACTTATGTCTGACATACACAACGTAAACGAGATTTCGAGTCCTGCATGACCCTCAAAGCCCGCATAATCCCCTGTCTTGACGTCAAAGACGGCCGCGTTGTCAAAGGCGTTAATTTTCTTGATCTAATCGACGCTGGCGATCCGGTTGAAGCGGCGAAAGCCTATGATGCGGCTGGCGCAGATGAGCTTTGCTTTTTGGACATCGCAGCTTCATCCGACAACCGCGAAACTATTTTTGACGTGATCGCCCGCACTGCCGAGCAATGTTTCATGCCGCTTACCGTTGGTGGAGGGGTCCGGAAAATTGCGGATGTTCGCAAGTTATTACTGGCAGGCGCGGACAAGGTTTCAATCAATACGACTGCTGTATTGCGCCCGGAGTTCGTGGCGGAAGCGGCGGATAAGTTTGGCAATCAGTGCATCGTTGTGGCAATTGATGCCAAAAAAGTCTCAAAACAGGGCGAAGAAAATCGTTGGGAAATTTTCACCCATGGCGGGCGCACAGCAACCGGCATTGATGCTGTGGAATTTGCCCGCAAGGTCACAGACCTTGGCGCTGGCGAAATTCTGCTAACCTCAATGGACCGCGACGGCGCGAAAATTGGCTATGAGTTGGAATTAACCCGTGCGGTCGCCGATGCTGTTCGTGTTCCGGTCATCGCGTCCGGTGGTGTTGGCAATCTCGATCATCTGGTCGCTGGCGTGAAACAAGGCCATGCTGCGGCGGTTTTGGCTGCTTCGATTTTCCATTTCGGGACTTATACGATACAGGAAGCCAAATTACACATGGCAAAGGCTGGCATTCCCATGCGGCTGGACCCGATTCACTGAAGAAGCCCACATGTCATTCTCACTCAAAGACTTGGAATCCATCATCTCCGCGCGCGCCGCAAGCGGGGACGAGACGTCTTACACAGCCAAGCTGATGGCTCGCGGCATGGAAAAAGCCGTGCAGAAAATGGGCGAAGAGGCGGTGGAAACCATCATTGCTGCTGTGACCAAGGACAACGAAGGTCTGATTTCAGAGTCCGCTGACATGCTCTATCATTGGTTGGTCGTGTTAAAAATTGCCGGTGTGGAGTTGGACGCTGTGATGTCAGAATTGCAAAAGCGCACCAGCCAAACGGGCTTGGCTGAAAAAGCAGCGCGGCTTGTTGAGTAGAGCAAAATGAAAGAAAAACACATCAGCGGCCTTTCTCCCTATCGCACATTTTTGGCCCGAGAGTGGGCGCAGTTTCGCGCTGACACGCCTTTGACACTTACCGAAGAAGATTTGAATCGCCTGCGTTCGTTGGGTGATCCGATCAATCTGGAAGAAGTACGGCGGATCTATTTGTCTGTTTCACGCTTGCTTTCCGCCCATGTGGAGGCCAGCCAAATATTATTCCAACAGCGAAAAAAATTCCTTTCGCTGGATGAAGCAACTAAGACGCCGTTTGTCATTGGTATTGCCGGTTCTGTGGCTGTCGGCAAATCCACTACGGCCCGCATTTTGCGCGAACTCTTGCGCCGCTGGCCTTCAAGTCCGCGCGTTGCCCATGTGACAACAGATGGATTTTTGTTCCCCAATGAGGTGTTGCGCGAAAAGGGCTTGATGGAGCGCAAAGGGTTTCCCGAAAGTTATGACGTAACGGCGCTGCTGAACTTTCTCGGCTCCATCAAGGCCGGGCGCGGAGAAGTTAAAGCTCCATTTTATTCCCATCTGATTTACGATGTGGTGCCAGGGGAATACATTACCGTTGACCGCCCGGATATTCTGATTTTCGAGGGTATTAACGTGCTCCAGCCACGCGAATTACCGAGGGATGGCAAAGTCGTGCCGTTGGTATCGGACTATTTTGACTTTTCAATTTATATCGATGCCGACGAAAATCTCATTCATAAATGGTACGTGGACCGCTTCATGAAGCTGCGAGAAACCGCGTTTCGTGATCCGAAAAGCTTCTTCAATCGTTACGCGGAGTTAAGTGAAAATGCAGCGCTGGCCATTGCCGAGGGGCTTTGGAACAATATAAATTTGAGAAATCTCAGAGAAAATATCTTGCCCACACGGCCACGGGCGGATCTGATTTTGACCAAGGGCGATGATCATTTGATCAAGGAGATTGTACTTCGCAGACTGTGACCGCCATGTCCACTTGCTTAACCAAAACTTAGACAAATTCCTACATGTTGGCCCTTTATCGATAAGGATGTTCAGGTTATGCGTAAAGCCCAACAAGCTAATTCCGGAACTCCAACTTATTCGCTAGTGCTGCCGATTTATAATGAAGAGGCAGTGCTGCCAATATTGGCCAAACGTATCATCGAGCTTGTCGCAAAAATGGATGCGCCAACCGAAGTGATATTCGTTGATGATGGTTCCAGCGACACAAGCGTGATTTATCTGCGCTATCTGGCGAGTGAAAATCCGGGCTTTCGTGTGCTGGAGCTTTCTCGCAATTTTGGCCACCAAGTTGCCATTACGGCAGGCATGGATGCGGCTCGCGGCGAAGCGGTAATCGTGATGGACGCCGACCTTCAAGACCCCCCTGAAGTTGTGTTGGAGCTGATAGAAAAGTGGAAGGAGGGCTTCGAGATCGTCTATGCCCGCCGCATCAAACGTGACGGCGAAACTGCGTTTAAGAAGCTGACGGCTAACATTTATTACCGTGTTCTTGAAAAGATGACTTCAGTCAAAATTCCACGTGATGTAGGCGATTTCCGACTGGTTGGACGCAAAGCACTGGATACATTTAAAATGATGCCGGAGCGCGACCGTTTTGTGCGCGGCATGTTTGCATGGATGGGATTCAAACAAACAGATGTTCCCTTTGAGCGTCCCGCGCGCGCTGCGGGCGAAACCAAATATCCGTTCTGGAAAATGGTGCGCCTTGCCACGCACGGCATTGTTAGCTTTTCCGAAAAACCATTGAGATTTGCGCTGTGGGCAGGACTTGGCATCTCTGTGCTTGCCGGACTTCTCGGTGTTTTTGCAATTGCAGCCAAACTATTCAGCACAGCCACTATTGACGGCTGGACATCGACAATCGTGATCGTATCTTTCTTGAGCGGGATTAATTTGTTCATGACCGGTATCATCGGACTTTATGTTGGTGGGATCCATGCAGAAGTGAAGCGTCGTCCGCTGTATGTGATCGGCAAAGATAGTGCTGACGACCAGCAAAGCGGCGCGGCTAGCGCTCCTGCATCGCTAGACAGGAGGTTTAGCTGATGGCCGAACTCTTTGATCAATATGACAAAAATTACGGTGATGTTGTCGGGGATTCAATCAGTTTTTCCGGTCTGAAACATGATTTTTTTATGCAAGCCAAAGCAGATTTGATTGAACGAAAATTAGCTGGCATGGGTAAGCTGTTGCCGGATTCAAAACTTGTTGCACTCGATATCGGCTGTGGCATTGGCACAATGCATCCCTACATTCGCCCGCTGTTTTCGTCAGTCAGCGGCTGCGACATATCATCAGAATCCGTCGAGCGCGCGTCGCGTGAAAACCCGGGCGTTGGCTATCGCCATTATGAGGCGGGCTCAGCGTTGCCTTATGAGAGTGGTACCTTTGATTTTGCCCTGACGGTGTGCGTCGTCCATCACGTTCCGCCCGCCTACTGGCCGGGTTTTTTTAGCGAGATGCACCGTGTGTTAAAGCCGGGCGGATTGGCCTGCGTGATAGAGCATAATCCATTTAACCCGGCCACGCGACTTGCCGTTATGCGCTGTCCGTTTGACGAAGATGCCGTACTTTTGCGTAGCGGAAAAACACATTCTTTGATGCGGGCCTCTGGATTTCTGACGCCAAAATCTGAATTTTTTCTGGCGTTGCCTAGTGCAAATCGCTTAGCGCGGCGTCTTGAGCAGTCCATTTCCGGCCTTCCCCTTGGGGCACAATATGCCAGCTTTGCAGAAGCTTAAACATATGGTCATAGCGCGCAAAGATACGCTTTTAATGCTGGTGAATTTCGGCGCAGTTGGCATTGCCGCAACCATGACTTACTTTATCCTGGCAGTCGGACTTCAGGCGACACTAATACCCAACCCTATTATTGCTTCCATCACGGCCTATGGTTTTTCAGCCATACTTTCATATTTCGGACATCAGTTTCTAACCTTCAGGTCCGGACAATTACACAGTGTCGGAATGCCGCGCTTTGTGGTAACTGCTAGTTTTGGTTTTTTTCTGGTGTGGTTGATACCTAAATTATTTGATGAATATATGCATTTAGCGCCGGTAATTGCTTATGGATTTATATCGGTGGCTATCCCGATACTCAATTTTTTTATACTTCGATTTTGGGTGTTTTCGAGCAGCCAATAAAATGAATTGTCAATCTAACTTGCTCACCCGTCGCATTGTCAAATTGATACGGCCGCCATTTTTGAGTAATGTCGAGGTATCCGGGTAAATGCGGTCAACTCCGTGAAATGCCAGACGTGATACGCCGCCGATAATTACCACATCGCCGCTTTCGAGACGAAATGAAACGGTTTTATCCGTGCGCTTCGTGCCACCGACACGAAAAAGGCAGGCATCGCCGAGCGACACAGAAAGCACAGGGGCATCAAAGTCTTTCTCGTCGCGATCCTGGTGCAATCCCATCTTGGCGCTGGCATCATAGAAGTTCACAAGGCAGGCTTCCGGTGGTTCACAATAGCCGGAATATTGTTGCCAAAGTGCCAGTAATTGCGCAGGAATTTGCGGCCATGGCTGGCACGTAACCGGATGCGTCGCTTGGTAGCGGTAGCCATTGGCTTTGTCCGTTACCCACCCAAGCACTCCACAATTGGTCATGCGTACAGACATTTCAACGCCGGTTTTGGGCATTGCGGGCGTGAACAGCGGTGCATTGGTCACGATATTGCGCACGGTAGACAGCAGTGCATTTTGAGCGACTTCATCGAGCGCCTGCGGAAAGTGTTTTATGCCGTCCGGGAGTGCAAACATGCGCTTAGCCAATCTCCTTGAGCACATCTGCCAAAAAAGGGATGGCAGGCTGCGCACCCGCCTTGGTGCATGCCAGCGAACCCGCTGCCGCCGCGCGGGCCATTGCAGCTTCTAGGCTCAACCCCTGCGCCAGACCAGCGCCAAGATAACCGCAGAATGTATCGCCTGCGCCTACCGTATCCATGGGCGTGATTTTTAAGGCTGAAGCTGAATAATTACCCGAAGGCGTAACTGCCAGCACTCCATCGCCACCAAGAGTTACGATGATCGTCTTGCCTGTTTTGGCAACGAAAGCTGCCATCTTGGCCCTGCGATCCGCGCCTTGCAGCACCATTGCATCAGCCGCCAAATCAAACTCTGTCTCATTGGCAACGGTAATGTCAGCATCTGTCATTAAAGCCACCGCATCCAAATGGAATGGCGCAGTGTTTAAAATAGAGATTGCACCCTTTTCTTTGGCTAATTGAATTGCCATAGCGACAGTTGGCGTCGGAATTTCGAGCTGCAACAGCACATAATCGCCTTTGCTGATGGCCGATGGCGCAATGTCGTCTGGCATCACAGTGGCGTTTGCGCCTTGCGCAATCACGATCATATTCTCGCCAGTGCCGCCCACAAATATCAGCGCAATGCCTGTAGCGGTTGGCGAGGTTTTGACCCGCAATAGGTCGACACCACCCTTATCCAGCAATTCCAATGCTTGTGGTGCAAACGCATCGTTGCCGACTGCGCCAACCATCTTCGTGTCGCTGCCTGCCCGCTTGGCGGCAAGCGCTTGGTTTGCGCCTTTGCCGCCGGGGGCGGAAACGAAGCCGGTTCCCACTAATGTTTCACCGGGACCTGGCAAGCGATCTGAAATTGTCGTCAAATCATAGCCAATAGAACCAATTACCGTAATCATAATGCTTATCCACCCAAAGATTGTTGAGCCGACAAATAGCTAAACCGGCTGACTTCACAAGGTTTGTCCAACCTCCCAGCCCAAAATAGCACGTTTGCGCGTAAGACCCCAATGATAGCCTGTGAGTGCACCAGTGGACCCGACTGCGCGATGGCACGGCACCACGAATGACAGTGGATTTGCGCCGACAGCCGCGCCAACTGCCCGCGACCCTTTTGGCGATCCAACCGCTTTGGCTAAATCGCCATAGCGTCTGGCTTTGCCCATGGGCACATCAAGCAGCGCTTGCCAGACACGCACCTGAAAATCCGTCCCTATCATCACAATTTTTAAGGGCAGGTCAGATTGCCACCGTACCGGATCAAACACGCGGACGGCAAAGAGCGCGGTTACACTCTCATCTTGACTGTATATCGCCAACGGCCAGCGCCGCACCATGTCTTGCAAGGCAAAAACATCGTCGCCATCCGAAAAGCCAAGGCCACATATGCCCCGGTCGGTAACCATAATCAGGGCGCGGCCAAATTGACTTTCGTGAAAGCCGTAATGGATCGTCAAACCCGCGCCTTTAGCCTTATATTCGCCTGGCGATAGGGCTTCATGGTGGATAAACAGGTCATGCAAACGTCCGGGCCCAGATAATCCCAACTCATAAGACGCATCCAAAAGCGGCGTGCCACCATCAAGCAAACGCTTGGCGTGATCCAGCGTCACCGCTTGCAAAAATGCTTTTGGAGACAGGCCCGCCCAGCGCGTGAACAGCTTTTGTAAGTCCGTCGCGCCTATTTTTGTCAGTCGGGACAAATCATCCAGCGATGGCTGTTTTTGATAATCCACGCTCAACGTCTCAATCACCTGCGCAATCGCGTCATAGTCACGGGCAGGCAGCGCGATTTCGCGGGATTGTTTGGTCGGCAGCATCATCATTTCTCCTGATGATGCGGTTTGACCATTGTTAGCGGACAGTTTCCACCCGTTTCTTGGGCAGGCTCAAGATTTTGCGCGAGCCAGTGCGAATTGAAATGCCTTGCCAAAACTCTCGCGGTCATCGGGATTTAGGAATTCACCGACTGAATGCGAAATACCCCCGCTGACCAGTTTTAGCGCTGTCACACCGGCATAAGGATGGCGCTTGATGGAAAATTTAGTCCAAAACGGGTTGAATTTCAGCTGAACCGCCTTGCCCGACGCGGGCACCTTATCAATAATCAATTCACTGCGGGTTAATTTTACCTCTTCATATTGCCGTGCGGCGCGATAATTGATCCGGAATGCCAACCAAATTCCCAGCACATCCAGCCCGAAAAATCCGAAGATCGGCCAAGCGCCCATCGACAAAAATACCGCGCCAATGACAAGCCAGCAGCCTAGCAGGATAAACATAAGCGTCCTGAACCCTTGCCGCCCGAGCGAGCGATGCGGGGTCAATCTTGCATGAAACAGCGGTGCTTCAATTTGGTTTGTATCAGTCATAAATTGAATTATAGGTCAGATATGCCGACAGAAAAGCCCCCAATTGAGCCCCAAAGTGCCGCACCTAAAAAGCTTAAATATTCCAAAGCCGAGGTAAGCGCTATCTTTCAACGCTTCCAGCTGGCCAACCCCGAACCCAAGGGCGAGCTGGACCACATTAATCCGTTTACCCTCGTTGTGGCGGTGGCGCTTTCAGCGCAGGCGACAGATATCGGGGTCAACAAGGCCACAAAAGCCCTGTTTGCAATTGCCGATACGCCAGAAAAAATGCTGGCTTTGGGTGAGGAGGGCGTTGCAACTCACATCAAAACCATCGGCCTTTGGCGCAATAAGGCTAAGAATATTATCGCCCTTTGCCAAATTCTCATCCGCGATTTTAACAGCCAAGTCCCTGAAACTATGGAACAATTGGTCACATTGCCTGGCGTTGGGCGCAAGACTGCAAACGTGGTTTTGTCCATGGCATTTGGTCAGGCAACCATGGCGGTGGATACGCATATTTTCCGGATTGGCAACCGGTTGGGATTGGCGCCGGGCAAAACACCGGATCAAGTGGAGCAGGGTTTTTTGAAAATTATTCCTGAAGCTTTTCTATTCCATGCCCATCATTGGCTCATTCTGCATGGCCGTTATGTCTGCAAGGCGCGCAAGCCTGAGTGCGAAATTTGCATTATTTCTCACCTTTGCAAGTCAGCGGAAAAAACCCTTTCAAAATAAGGCCTGAACCGCTAGTAAGCGCCAAATTTTCCGAAAATTCAGGATAAAACCTCGATGACGACCTATAATGTGCTGACCATTGGCAATGCGATTGTGGATATTATCGCCAGAACTGATGATGATTTTCTTGTTTCCAATGGAATCATCAAAGGCGCGATGAATTTGATTGATGCCAGCCGCGCTGAACTCCTCTATTCCCGCATGGGTCCGGCAGTGGAAACCTCAGGCGGAAGCGCTGGAAACACGGCAGCGGGTGTTGCCAGCCTTGGCGGCAAGGCGGCCTATTGCGGTAAAATCACACACGATCATTTGGGCAAAATTTTCACCCATGACATCCGCTCGCAGGGTGTGGCATTTGACACAGTGCCGCTCGAAATCAATGCGAAAGGCGGTCGCAAACTGCACGAAGATGGTACGGAAACGATGCGGCAAGCGCACGAGAGTGTGCCGCCAACTGCACGCTCAATGATTTTTGTCACGCCGGACGGCGAACGCTCGATGAACACCTATCTTGGCGCTTGCGTTGAGTTGCAGCCTTCTGATATCGAGGAATATAAAGTAGCAAATTCTGATATAACTTATTTCGAAGGCTACCTCTGGGATCCGCCATTGGCAAAAGATGCCATCCGTCTGGCCGCCGGTATTGCGCACAAGCATGGCCGCAAGGTTGCCATGACGCTGTCCGATAGTTTCTGCGTGGACCGTTATCGCACCGAATTTCTGGACCTGATGAAATCCAAAACTGTCGATATTGTTTTTGCCAATGAGCATGAATTAAAGGCGCTCTACCAGACTGCGGATTTTAACACCGCGCTGGAATTGCTGCGTGGCGATTGTGCGCTTGCCGCTGTCACCTTGTCTGAAAAGGGCTCGGTCATCGTGCGCGGCAAAGAAACAGCGTGGATTGAGCCGGTGCCTGTTGTGCGCGTGGTGGACACCACGGGTGCCGGAGATCTTTATGCCGCCGGTGTGCTGTTCGGCTTGACGCACCACAAGTCGTTAGCCGATTGTGGACGTCTCGGCTCGATGGCTGCGTCCATCGTCATCGCCCAAATCGGCCCGCGCCCGCAGGAAAATCTGGGCGATGCGGCGCGGCAGTTGGGACTGATCTAAACCTTCTTCCTGGTTTTCAAGATTTCTTCAACCTCTTCCGGTCCGCGCGCAGCGCGTGCCTTATAGATCGGGAATTTCCAGCCAAAATAGAGCGCGCCACCGCGCGCCGTAAATGCGCAGGCGACACCGATAATCACGGCTATTGCGACGGGAACTCCGGCGCTAATCAGGACTGTATAGATTGCCGCGCCAACCACTGCTGCAGAAACATATATCTCCGGCCGCATCAAAACAGATGGCTCGCCCGCCACAATATCACGCAAAATCCCGCCGAAAGTGGCGGTCATCACTCCCGCCACAACGGCAATGGGCGCAGGCACGCCGAGTGCCAAACCTTTGGCCGCCCCGATAATGCAATAGGCGGAAAGCCCGATTGTATCCAGCCATAAAAGCCAGAGATAGCGTGACCAGACCAAATGTGCTGTGAAATAAACCAGGATGGCCGTGCCACTGGCAACGAGGAGGTAGTCCGGCTGGTTTACCCAAAACACCGGCGTCTGCCCCAAAACCACATCCCGAACCGTGCCCCCGCCCACGCTGGCAATAATGGCTAAAAAGATGAAGCCAATAATATCAAGCTGCTTACGCGAAGCCGCCAAAGCGCCCGTCGCCGCAAAAACAGCCACGCCGGCATAGTCCAAGAGTTGGAGTAGGTTCATGGGATGTCACTTAACCGATGTGACCACGATTTTGCAAATCTTCTGGCAATATGCCTAAAAACTTCAATTCAACGGGCATAAATGTCGTAATTTGCTCACTAAAAAAGCGGGCAATCGTCCTGCCCGCTTTTTTCTGAAATTAAGCCTACGATGAAAGCTATTCGTCCTCGCTCTTCACTTCCACAATCTTCGGTCCGCCCTTCGATACCCCAACCATCGCTGGCCTCAACAGACGCTCGCCGATGACGTAGCCATTTTGCACGACGTTCATAATCGTGTTGTTCGGCAGTTCGGTATTTGGAATTTCAAACATGGCTTGATGGAAGTTAGGGTCAAATTTTTCGCCCATCGGGTCGAGTTTCTTTACGCCGTGGCGCTCCAGCGTGTTCATGAGGGCGCGTTCGGTCAGCTCCATGCCTTCGATGAGCGAAACCACGTTGGCGTCGGCGGTTTTGCGCTGTTCGCCGGTGAAATGCGCCAAGCCGCTGTGCAGGCTGTCGGCAATTGCCAGCATATCGCGGGCAAAGTTGGATACGGCGTAGGTCTTGCCATCGCGCACATCGCGCGCGGTGCGGTTACGTAAGTTTTCCATGTCGGCGGCGGTGCGCAGCACGCGGTCCTTCATTTCAGCATTTTCCGCGATGAGCAATTCCATGGCTTTGGCAATGCGCTGCTGCTCAAAAGCTTCTTCCGGCAGCGGCGCTTCGTCGGCACCGGTTTCCGTATTAAAACCGGCCTGCGCCAAAATCTCTTCGGCGGATAATTCGTGTTGGTCGCTCATAGGTCATTCATTCCGTTCAAAGCGGCAAAACGCTTAAATTTATGGGTGGGTTGGCATATCGGGGTTTGCAATGAAAAAATCAAGCGAATTGAGGGAGGCATCCAAATTCGCCAGAATTTTTATCCCGTCAAATCGTCCAAATTATCCAGCTTTTTGACCAGAATTTTATCGACCCGCCGTCCGTCCAAATCCAAGACTTCATAGCGGAAACCGCCAGATTCGATCACTTCGCCGGTTACCGGCAAATGTTTCATGAGATCAATCACAAGACCCGCAGCCGTCTCGTAGGAACGTTTGTCGGTAAGTTTGAGGCCGATTTTTTCGGCCATTTCATCAACAGGCATCCAGCCGGAAATCAGCCATGAACCATCTGCGCGTTCGACGGCTTCCGGCTCGTCATCATCCTCATCGGCGCGGAAGGAACCGGCAATGGCATCCAGAATATCGGCGGGGGTCACGATACCTTCAAAATGGCCATACTCATCATGCACCAGCGCCATCGGCACAGTGGCGTTGCGCAAAGTCTGCAATACATCCAGCGCCTCAGAAATATCCGGCACTACAGGCGCTTGGCGCACATAATCGCGAATTTTCAGAGGCTTGCGCTTTATGAGCGGCGATAGCAGCTCGCGCACTTGAATAACGCCGATGATGGAATCCGGTGTGCCATCGCCAGCTGGCAGGCGCGAATGCTCGGTATTCTCAAGTTTGGCCCAGATCTCTTTCTCGTCCAGCGTCACATCCAGCCATTCAATATCGCCTCGAGGGGTCATAACGGCGCGAACAGCGCGCTCACCAAGGCGCAAAACACCGGCAATCATCGCCCGCTCATCCGCCTCAATCACGCCGGATGTATGCGCCTCGGCCACAAGAGATTTGATCTCTTCTTCTGTCACCGCATTTTCCGGCGCAGTATTATAGCCGAGCAGGCGGAAAATAATGCGTGTTGAGATATCAAGGAACCAAACAACCGGGCCACCGAGTTTGGAAATTATCAGCATCAATGGCGCGGTTGCGCAAGCAATGCCCTCAGAATTGCGCAAGGCCAATTGCTTGGGCACTAGTTCGCCAATGACAACCGATAAATAGGTGATAAAGCTGATAACCGCGACATAGCCAACGATGGGCGCGAAACGGGCTGGTATTCCTTGCGCCAGCAGCCAGCTGCCGACGTCCTGCGCCATCGCGGCGCCGGAGTAAGCGCCAGCCAGGATGCCGATCAGCGTGATGCCGACTTGGCTGGTGGAGAGCAGCCGTCCAGGATTTTCGTTAAGCGCCAGCGCCGTCGCCGCGCCGCGCACGTGATCTTCCGCCATGACCTTTAAGCGGGTACGCCGCGAGGAAACGATGGCGAGTTCGGAAAGCGCAAACAGGCCGTTGAGCAGGATGAGAAGCAGTACGACGATAAGTTCGGTCAAATATATGGCCGCACGGTTTTAAACGCCGGTCCTTCCGTTTCATGTTTTACTAAAATGCGGGTTTCGTAAGCAAACGTCAACATCTGTTGATCGGCAATAGGCAGTAATAAATTCAGGCCGATTGCTGTTGTTCGGGCTTGCCGCTGCGTTTAGCCAGGGTCCGGCCCTGTTAATTCTGGCGAAATAATTAAGGTGATTTTTGGTGAGTGCCAAGTGCCAAGTGCCAAGCCGCAGGAAATGCGGGCCTGTTGCCATCGCCTCTTCAAGTGGCAAGCCTTTGCGACTTCAAGGCTTTGCGTTAACGCAATCACCGGAAAGCGCCCGATTTTTGTACTAACACGCAACTGACTTCACTCTGTGGCATCAAACCTCTTGAACGGCCTTTAGCCCGTTCTGCACGATTTTCCTTGCATATTTTCGTCATTTTCCTACCATTTCATCAAAATTAACAGGTCCAGACCGTGGAGCAAGATGAGTTCAAATGAACCCGGAATTATCAGAATTCGCCCGAGTTTCGGTGCGAATTCTGATTCAATATGAACTCACCATGCTCTGGTAATCGATATTTCCACCCTATTCGAATGTGCAGGCGACTGAGCCAAACGGCCCGAAGTCGGCGTTGATGATGCTGCCTCACGACGCTACGACGGGGCGGATGAAGTAACCGGAAAGAACAACATCGCCGGTGGCAATGCTGTCACCATAGGCGGCCAAGCGATTTGCAAGCCATGCGATGCCGAGCGCGGGATCATTTAGCACCCCTGCCCCGAGGCCGGTTTCTTCGACTTTACTATTTCGCGAAACAATCGCGCCTACCCAACGCAGATCAAAAGTGTGGGGACTGAATTTTTGCTTGCCGGGAACGATGCCGGCATTGGCGGCATTATCGGAAATCGTATCAAACACTGTACGGGTTTTCTTGGTTTGCGGGTCCATGCGAAGGATGCGTGTGTCGAGAATTTCGAGCGAAGGCGTGACATAATCCGTGGCAGCCAGAACATCCGCTGCGGTGACATTGGGCCCCACGAGCGGCGCTTTCATCACGAAGGCAATCTGCGACACGATGCGGGGCTGGATGAAGCGGGTTTTGGGAATGGTAGCGCCGTCACCAAAAAATATATCGTCAAGCAACACGCCGGAATCGGCAATATCAATGTTCAGCGCCTATTACATCGCTTTGGAGGTGAGGCCGATTTTCAAGCCTTTAACCGTGCGCCCGGCAGCATTTTTTTGTGCCACCCATGCCGCCTGCACGGCATAGGCATCGGCCATATTCATGTCAGAATGTTCAAGCGTCAGCATCCGTATTTGCACGCGGCTGCGCTCAGCCCCGTCAAGCGCGGCTGCGGCTTTTTGCACCTGCTCCGGCGTCATGCGGTCACCTCGTCAGCAATGGTGTTACGCAAGATGCCAATGCCCTCAGCCTGCACTTTCACCACGTCGCGGGGTTTGAACCGGATTGGCGGATCGAACCGTGCGAGCGAGCCTGCCGGTGTGCCGCAAACGATGACGTTGCCGGGAACTAATGTTGTAAACGTCGAGATATAGTTGATGATTTTGCGGAAGGAGAAAATCATGCGCGAGGTGAGCTCGTCCTGGCGCAATTCGCCATTAACCTTTGTGGTCAGGGGAATGTCGGCGAGCTGGCTTTCGTCCGTGTAGGGAACCAGCCAAGGACCGATGGAACCCGTGTTATCAAAATTCTTGCCCTGTGTGACATTAAACTTCGCACGGCGCACCCGGTCGCGGATGGTACCTTTGTCGCACAGCGATAGCGCCGCGATATGGCGTAGCGCAGTAAATTCGGAATGCGCCGTCCGCCCTTGCCGGTGATGATGACTATTTCGCCTTCATAATCCAGTTGCGGCGATTCCGGCGGGCGCACCAGCGCTTCTCCATGGCCGACAAAGGAGCGCGGGAAACTGATAAAAAGCGACATGTTTTTCGGCGCTTCCTGACAGTCCTTGTATTCCTCATTGCGGTCCGGAAAATTGATGCCAACGCCGATAAGCTTTTCGGGATTGGTAATTGGAATATCAAACTTGATGCCGGCAAGTGCATAATCGGGTGTAAGCGCCACGCCTGCCGCGCAGAGTTCTTGCAATACGCCAGCTTCAACTACATGATGCAGTGTTGGCCATTTTGCGCCATGAACACGCGAGAGATTGACAACGCCATTGCCTTTGATGAGGCCATAGGCTGATTGTCCTTGATGAAAAAACGATATGAGTTTGGAGAGCTCAGTCATAGCAATGCTTCATTTCATCTTGCTTGCAATTTCGGCAATCACGTCGAACGCTGTGTCTGCATCCGCCTCAGTCATCTCAAATGAGCCCGCCTGAAAACGGATAACAATGCGGCCATCAAGCCTTGTTTGCATGAGGTAAATCCGCCTGTCTGCATTGATGACGTTGACCAGATCAATGTTGTGCGCATCCAAATCCGTCACGCCATGCGGCTCGTGGCGGAAAGAAAACAGCAAGAGCATTGACGCGCAGCAGGAGCCAGATTTTCAAGGCGCGGAAACGGCGACCGAGCGGCACGGACCATTCGGAATAGTTGATGATGCCATCTTGTCCGTGGGCCTTCAAATATTCCGGCTGAATGGCCAGCGTGTGCGCTAAATCTTGCCGGCTGCGAATGAAATGGGCGGAGCAATCAAACTGCGCGTCAAGCCACTTATGCGGATTGAACACGATGGAATCCGTCTGCTCTACGCCTGCCCAGAAATGGCGGAACCCGGAGCAGATCATCGCCGACCCCGCCCATGCGGCATCGACGTGGACATACAGACCATGCTTTTTAGCAATAGCGCAAACGGCAGCTATATCATCCGTCGCGCCGATGCTTGTGCCACCTACACAGGCAATGATGCCTGCAGGATGATAGCCCGCTTCGACATCTGCCTTGACAGCTGCTTCCAGCGCGGCAATATCCATGCCGCGCAAGGGGCCCGTGACGGGGATGCGCACGAGATTGGCATCGCCAATGCCGGAGACCCGAATGGCACGATCAACCGGGGTGTGGACTTGGCCGGAACAATAGACGCGCAATTGTTTTTGCCCCGCGAGGCCGGACTTATTGCCCTGCCATTCCAGCGCCTTTTCGCGCATGACCAAGACGGCGGCGAGCGTGGCGCTGGAGGCGGAGTCTTGCATGACGCCTGCAAATCCATCCGGCAGTCCGATGGCTTGGCAAAGCCGATCGGGGACGCGTGTTTCAAGTTCTGTCGCAGCAGGCGATGTTTGCCAGAGCATACATTGCGCGGCAATGGCATTGACCAAATGCTCAGCAACCACGGATGCCGGTGCAGCGTTCGCCGGAAAATAGGCGAAGAAGCGAAGGTGTTGCCAATGGGTCATGCAGCGATCTTGTGCAGGACCTTTTTGCGCGCTTCGCCAGAGATGGAGGCCCGATCTTTAAAGGCCGCTTTTGCAGCCTTTGCAGCGCGGTTAACATCCCATGCTTTGCCACGAGCGACTTGGGCATCGGGTTTCAGATCTATCGGTGAAATGATTTCAAACGTTGTGCCGTCTTCTGCCGGCACGGATTCGCCATTGATATGGTTCATCACAACGTTATCACGGAAACGCTACAGGTAGCCCTTCCGCTTTGGTAAGATTATCCTCAAACTGGCCCATATCGTCTCCCAATATCTACTGGCGAAACCGCGTGTGAATGATGTTTTTCTTCCAGCTTAACGCCGGATCATTTTCGATAATATCCAGCAACAGCGCGAAAGCGAGCTGGCAAATTCACTCATCAGCGCGGAGGACAGAGTCGCATACAGGCCTTCGCCGACCCGTTTCTTATCCGCCTCACTACGGCCCGTACCGATGCGCACCAATACGGCAATAAGCGCATTCCGAGTCAATTCACCGGCTATCGCATAGGCTTGCAGCGCACAGCACGAACGCGGATTGCGCCGGGTTCGAACACGCCTGTTTCCATCATGGCCGCTTTGGCAATCTTGCATAGACTTGCCATTTGAACCCGATTGTCCAAGTTAGCAGAATATTGCAGCGTGATAGGCGGCATCAAGGCGGCCTTTGGTTTTGATGACTTATTTAACATGTTAATTATTATGATTATCAAGCCGGTTTTTAACACCAATTGCACTCTTACGGGGAATCTGGAATAAGGCGTTATGCACCTTGGATTAGATCCCCTTATCGGCTCGAACGGCTCGAACGGCGCGCAAAGCGACGAGACAAAGCGCCCGCGTCGGACGCAGCGCTCGCTGCCGATTGCTTTGCTGCGCGCCCGCGAAACTGTGATGTCAAAATTCCGGCCGATGCTCAATCGTCATGACATCAACGAGCAGCAATGGCGGGTTATCCGTATGCTTGGTGAATATGGCGAGATGGACGCCAGTCAGCTGGCTGAGAAGGCTTTGGTGCTGGCGCCAAGCCTAACGCGGATGCTGAAATCTATGAAGGCCCGCAAGCTCATCAAACAACGCAATGATAAAGGTGACAAGCGCCGCAGCCTGCTTTCAATCACGCCGGGTGCACAGGCAATGATTGATGAAATCACCCCGGAAAGCGCCGCTATCGATGCCCAGATTGAAGCAACGTTCGGAAAGGACGATATTGAGAAATTGCTCGATCTTCTTGAGACAATCAGCAAAATCTAGTCCTTAACCACTGCCTTTAACGAGAAACCCGTATCACCCGCCTGCTCGCGGGTCAGGAGCGTACCAAGCGCCAAAATTTTGCGCGACATGGCGAAGGTCAGCGCATCGTTGAAGCAATCGACAGCCAAAAACTTGTCACCTTTGAAATAGAAATGTGCACGGCGACCCTCGCTGGTGCGCACTACGATGTTATCGTAACCACTATTCAAACCGGCGATTTGCAGGTTCAAATCAAATTGGCCGGACCAGAACCACGGCACTTCGTGATAAGTTTTGTTTTCACCGGCGATATTGGCCGCCACCAATGCGCCTTGGTCATGGGCGTTCTGCACGGATTCTAACCGCATTAATATGCCGTCTTTCGGGAACGCCGCACAATCACCCAATGCGTATATGGACGGAACAGACGTGCGCAACTGCGCATCAACGATGATGCCGTTACCAGTTTGCAAACCGGCTTCTGCCGCCAGCGCCATATTCGGCGTGATGCCGATGCCGACGATTACCAAATCTGCGGGGATGATCGTGCCGTCATTCATTTGCACGCCGCTGGCCATGCCATTGGTTTCGACGATGTGGCTGACCTGCACGCCCTCGAGAATATCGACGCCATTGGAGCGGTGAAGATCGCGTAACACATCGGAAGTTTCCTTTGCCGCAACGCGCTGAACGATGCGCTCAGCGGACTCCAGAACGGTGACAGTGACGCCCATCTTCGAGGCTTCTGACGCCGCTTCCAAGCCGATATAACCACCGCCAATGACCACCAGTTTTTGGCCTTTATGAAGCGTCGCTTTTAGCGCGTCCGCATCTCCCAAATCGCGCACCACGAAAACATTCGGCAAGTGCCCGCCGACTTCCACAGGCAGACGGCGCGGCGTTGCGCCAGTGGCAATTACCAGATTTTCATAGGCAAGACTTGAGCCACCCGCGAGCACCACGGACTTGGAGGCGGCATCAATCGATGTAACCTTACTTCCGCGCAGCAATATAATCTTGTTCGTTTCGTACCATTCGGGCGCACGAAGGTAGATGTAGTCCAGTGTTGATTTTCCTGACAAATAAGCCTTGGAAAGCACCGGTCGCTGGACGGGGAAATTTTCTTCAGCACTGATGAGTGTGATTGACGCATCCGGTGCGTGGCCGCGCAATCTTGCAGCAACAGAAACGCCCGCGTGGCTCGCCCCGATGATAATAGTGTGGCCTATCATAACTCATTCCTCGCAAATAACGTCCTACTGCAAATGGTTTTCCAATACACAGTGCGGGCAAAACATATCTGATTTCTATCCGGTTGCCCGCCTTACCGCGCTATTTACTGTCGAATATCGCGTGGCTGAAATTTTGCTGCTTACAGGCTACTTTATTGAAATTAATCTGGGGTCGTCCATTAAACGCAACATCGGCATTTTGCTTACCTGTGTGGATGATTCGGAATTCGCCAGGCGCTTTCCGGATGATGGCGAAAAGTTCCGCCGCTTGTTGCAGCCGCTGCTGCCGGACTGGACCTTCACGATTATTGCCGTGAAGGACAATGTTTTTCCGGAACATGTCAGCGACTATGACGGCTATATAATTACCGGTAGCCCGAATCCGTACATGGCGACGAGCCGTGGATTGCGCGGTTGATGGACTTTATCCGCGCTGCTTCCGCATCTCGGGTGCATCTATCCGGAGCGTGCTTCCGGCATCAGGCGATTGCCTTGGCGCCGGGCGAAACGGTAGAGAAATTCACCAAAGTCCGGGGCCTTGGAACAAGCAAAACTCACTACTGTATAATGGCCGATTGGATAGTTACGGCGCAATCCGAAATGACACTTTTTGCGGCCCGTTAAGACCAAGAGACCAAGTTGCCAAACAGAGCGATATTGCCCGGCGGCGATGCGTTTTGTCCCATTGGAGCTTACAGGATTGGCGATCCTATCATCCGGAGATGACTGAGTATTTTGTCGCAGCACTGCTTGATGAATTGGACGGGGATTTGGACAGCGCCACAATCGCTCGCGCAAAATACCCGCTGCACGAGCCTGCCGAAGGAGGGGCATTTGCTAAGTGGATGGTAACTTTCTTCGATAAATCCACAGATTAACCGACATTTCGCGACAAGACTGCGATGAGGTCCAATGCCGTGATACTATCAAACATTACATGATCCACCATCATCACCTCCGCGCCAACAGAATCGCGGTCCAATATAAGCGTTGCTAAATTGCGATGCCCGGCGGCAGATTTCGGGATTGAATCTTTGTAGCGATAGCGCGCCCGATCATAGGCAATCAGCTTGCGGGCGTTGGTCTTAATCATATCCAGCAAAACCGGATTATGCGCGGCAATGCCGACTGTTTTATGGAGCAGAAGATTGTGCTGATAATTGGCATCCGGCTTGGCATTCCCATGGGCTATGACATGCGCATCGCAGGCGATGCAAGCATCCTCCAATGCCTTGCTATCATCCACCCAAAGCCGCCGCGCCGCCGGCGCCGCCGCATGGCCTTCCAGCTTGGCATGGACCTCCCTAATGGCCAAAAACTCTTCCAACGAAGGCTTGAAAACCTCCGCATCGCGTGGTTTGCACCGCAAAATGTCAATGGCATAGAGCTGTAAAATCGCTTCCCGAACCGGTGTGCGCTACACGGTGTATTCGCAAACCAGCGCTATTTCCTCAAGCACATCACCCGGCACAAGTGTGCCGTCCTCGATGCGTTTGACGATATGTTCAACGATGCTGTCTGTTTGGCTGCCCATACTCTATCTACGGCGATTGCGGCTTAACAGCGAGTTGTCGAAGGCGGTCGATTTCAGCTTGGGACATGGATGGCCTCATGGTGATAAAAAAAGAAAGAGCGGCGGTTGCCTGCCGCTCCGGTTGTCATAGCAGATTAATTACCGCTGCCGAGCCGTTTAAAACGGGCCGGGTCACGCGTGGCCAAACTGCCCGCCAAGATATAGCCGATAATGGCTGCCACAATAACTGTGGACGGCAATATTACGCCGCGTGAACCGGCCGCACCTGTCAGGTCGCCAAACTTATAGAAGATGTAAACGAACAGGAAGGCCAAAATTACTCCGGTAATTACTGTATAGTCCCGCTAAGAGGTGTTCCACATGATGCCTGAGAGATGGAGGCAGTATGGGACAGGTTCTTCACGGCAGCGCCACTACGACAGCGGCTCCA
>JAYVRA010000005.1:0-12023 GCA_043776635.1 Phyllobacteriaceae bacterium | reverse complement strand
GGCAGACCCACGGCGGTGATCTTTCCCGAGACCGTCCTGGAGGCGGCTCCCTACAAGATCAACATCATCCTGACCGATAACGGCATCCAGTTCGCCGGTCGGCCCCGCAACCGCAACACGATCTATTCGCGGAAAAGCCACTTCGATATGATCTGTGACGCAAACGAGGACGGCACGCTCAGCCCCGCCTGACCAAACCCGACCACCCGTGGACAAATGGTCAGGTCGAGCCCATGAACCGGACGATCAAGCAAGCCACCGTCAAACGCTACCATTACGATGACCACGAGCAGCTGCGCCGACACCTTGATTTGTTCGTCGACACCTACAACCACGCCCGAAGGCTCAAGACCCTCAAAGGCCTCACGCCAGCACAGTTCATCTGGAAAGAATGGCAGGCAAAGCCGGACCTCTTCTAAGAAGAACCGTGCCACTTGACCTCGGGACTGTACACGTAGCGCATTCCAATTTTGAATTGGAATGGGTTTGGTTTTACCGGTTCCAGTGCCGCCGCCTGAAGCGCCACAGGGTGTCCGGATTTTGAATCTTGAACATGCGAACAAACTGGCTTCCACACGTTATGGTGCGCTCTGGACCTATCTCATCCGCCCCGATCAACACATCGCGGCAGTATGGAAAAACCCGTCTGCCGCTGACATTGAAAGTGCTTATAAACGCGCGACGGGGAGCCATCATGGTTGATTTTGAAAGCGACCGCTTTGGCAAGTCTGTCGATGATTTTTACGAAGTTCTGATGGACGCGCACAAGGGTTTGAGCCAAGATGACAGCGCAAAACTTAACGAGCGGCTGGTACTGATTTTAAGTAATGCGGCCGGTGATTTTGAGACGCTCAAGGCCATTATCGAAAAGGCAAAATCCGCATGAGCGATGTTATCCTCTTTGATTACTGGCGCTCATTGGCCAGTTACCGAGTTCGCATTGCGCTGAATTCAGCGGGTGTTGAATACCAATGTCATTCAGTTAATTTGCATAAGCAAGAGCATAAATCACCGGAATATCTAGGGTCTGGACCTGTTAATTTTGACGAAATGGCAGGCGAATGGCGAAACTATGCAAGGAAAACAGTGCAGAGTGAAGTCAGTTGCCTGTTGGTGCCCAAATCGGGCGCTTTCCGGCGATTGCGTTGTCGCAAAAGCCTGAAAATGCTAGCATTTCCTGCGCCTTCGCTCCTGTGCCTTGACATTGGCACTCAGCAAAAATCACCTCGACCATTTCATCAAAATTAACAGTTCCAGACCCTAGCGCATAATCTACAAGGGTTGGTTCCCGCCCTGTTCATTGACGGGCAGTTGCTCACTCAATCACTGGCCATTATCGAATATATCAGCGAGACGCGAGGTCAGAAATTTCTGCCGGAAAATGCAGTTGACCGCGCCCGCGTGCGGGCCTTGGCCCATGCGATTGCATTTGCGATTGCGATGGATATTCACCCCGTATGCAATTTGAGCGTGGTGAATTATGCCGCGTCTCACACGGACACGCCAGAGGCAACCGCGAAGGCGTGGATGCAAAAATTTATCGGGCGCGGTCTGGCGGCGCTGGAGGTGATGCTGCACCAAACGCCGGGACCACTGTGCCACGGCGAAACGGCGACACTGGCAGATATCTGCCTCGTGCCGCAGCTTTACAATGCACACCGGTGGCAAGTGGATATCAGCGCATTCAATCGCATATTAGAAGCACAAACCCGTCTCACAGCAATCCCCGCATTTATAAATGCTGCGCCAACAGCCCCGTAAAATTAGTTGGCCATGCCCGGCTACAACTTTGGTCATCGTACATGGCAAAGTTAAAATCAATATTTGACTGCAAACCGGCTATATCGGCGTCCATGCGTCGGGTCTTAAACAACGCATCACCCGCCTCTGGCGACAAATTTTCCGAACACCCAGCCGATAGCGCCGCTGTGATATTTTACATGCAGCCAACCGTTCGAAATTGAGCAAATAGAGACTGTATTGCCATTAAACAGGCGGTCCAGCTCATCATAATCGGATGACGGGCCGGAGCGCACGGACAGGAAGCCATCGCCGTTGGGATTCAAACCACGAACGCGCCCAACATGCCGGCAGCTATTTGCCCGCGTTTGCGCGATATCCGGTTGCTGCGTGGTATCCGGCTCATCGGTTGGCTGCGGCTCCTGCGGCACATCAACGGCGCGGGGCTTTTGCGCAGGTTTAAGCGCGGCAACTAATTTTTCCTTTGCGGCAGTGGCAAAGGGTGCATATTTTCCATCTGGGAACTGCCCCAAAAACGCATTCCATCCCTCAACCGTGTCGATTGATTGCGACAGCTTGTAAGCCTCAGCTTCTCCTAGCCCCGGTTGCGAAGGCGAGGGCTCAACCAGCGGCTTTGGTGTTGTGATTACACTGGCAGCTTCGGGCGTGACTTCGCCGGTTTTTGCAATTGCGGGCGAGAACGAGAAATCCTCAGACAAATCATCATAATAGGCCGGACGTTGATCGTGGCCGACTGATTTTGTTTCTTTGTCCACCTCTTTGCGCACGGAATCCGCCAGATCGCGCAGCTGTAATCCGGGCAAGTCCAGTTTGTTCAACAAAACGCGGGTATAGACCGAGGTTTGCGCGGCATCATTATCGTCCAAACGGTCCAGTGCGGATTGCCCGGTACCGGCCGAATACATGATGAATGTACCCTTCGGCGGCTCCACGGCAGCCAGTCCCCGCGTGCCGCCCAATGAGCGTTTGCCGCCCTTTGCAAACGGATTGTCACGGCAGGCATCGATGATCAAAATGCGCACGCCAGCGCCTTTTTCACCCAAGGTATCAACCAGCATCGAGAGCGGCAGCGATTCCGATTTGAGCAAATCTTCCTGACCAGTTTCGGGTGCTGGAATATCAGCGGGCAGCAGAAAATTCTGTCCCGCAATCTCAATGCCATGCCCGGAATAATGCACCAAAACCGTATCACCGGGTTCGATTTCACCGTAAAGTTTTGAAAGCGCCAAGTTTAGCGCGCGCCTGTCAGGATTTAAGGCTTTCGTCACCTGAAAGCCAAGCTTCTCAAGCTTGTCGCCAATCGCATCGGCGTCACCGACTGCCTTTTCGAGCTTCGGCACTTCCTTGTAATCATTAATGCCAATGACAAGTGCCAAACGCTTTTCAGCCAAGGCGCTATTTATCGCCAATGATGCGAGGCAAGCTACCGCCAAACAAATAAAAAACCAACGTTTCATGGGACCAACTCTGCGATTATCGATGGGCCAATTTTCTGAGAAGCATCATTAAAGCATGGAGAGAAAAAGTGTAAGCAGATTTTTTTAAACTGCTGCAACGCAATTATTGTAACGACCGTGCAATGCGAAAACCTACTTTGTTTAAACGTTCATCGGCTGGGCTGCGGGCGCGGTTTGCGACGCGTATCGCGGTGTATTTGTCGCTCCATCCGCCGCCGCGTTGTACGCGCACACAACCATCAGCCAGACTATGTGCAGAGCCATCAACAGGCGCGCTGCCATAGTCAACATCGTAGCAATCCTGCGTCCATTCCCACACATTGCCAAGCATATCATAGAGGCCGTACGGATTGGCCGGATAGCTGCCGACTGGAACCGGGCTTTTGGATTTAAAATTATATTTATCAGTAGTTTTTATGTCGAGCGAAGCAAATATCGAGCCGTCGCCGCCAAGGGCTGCATATTCCCATTCGGATTCTGTGAGCAGGCGATATTGTTTACCGGACTGGCTGGACAACCACGCTGCATATTCCTGCGCGTCATCCCAAGATACGTTAATTACCGGATGGTTGTCCCGTCCAAAGCCGCTATCATCAGGTGACGCATTTCCCGTACATCCACCGCCGTCCACACACGCCTGCCACTGATCATAGGTGATTTCGAATTTACCCACGCCTATCGCATGAGGGATCACCACATCGTGCTGCGGTCCCTCATCCTTGCTGCGGCCGTCTTCATCGGCGCGAGAACCCATGTTAAATTTACCTGAAGGCACGATAACCATCTCAGGGCATCCAACACAATCTGTAAACGCTTCTCCCGGCTTCAAGCAATTGTCCGCGCCACCGGATGACACAAGAAGAGTACCACATCCACCTGCTGGAATATCGTCAATTTTAGGTAACACATTGTTCGAGCTAAGCGGCCGCGCAGGCGGCGCCAACAACATTGCCAAGCGTTCCTCGGCGAGGCTGCGATAAATCGGGTCATCTTGATATTTATCGAGAAAAGCTTGTACCGCAGGTTGGCTATTGCTGTTTTGCACCTGCGCCCAGTCTTTCGGCGCCGTTGGAGCGGACTCATCTGGAATTTTCAACGAGTCTAAAATTTCCGCTTTTGACGGCCCGTCCTTAAGCGTGATATATCCCTTAATCTGGTCATAATAAGCGGGTTCTTGGTGCTCGCCTATGCTGGCAGCCAAGGCACTGACCTTTTCTTGAACCTGCTTTGCCAGCTCCACTTGAGTAAGACCAGGTGTCTTTAGCAGCGGAATGAGATTGCGTGTGAAAACTGAGTTAGGATTTTGATCGGCGTTATCAAGCCTATCCAAAGCTGTTTGGCCAAGACCGGCGGCAAACAAGGTGAAGACACCTTTTGCACTATCAATGCTGGTGAGGCCGCCTCTGCCGCCAATTGATTTGCCGCCTTCGTTGACGAAGGGATTATCACGGCAGGCATCAAGCACGGCAAACACCGCTTGCGCTCCTTTTTGTTGCAGCTTTCGGGTAAGCTCTTCCGCACCAAAACTATTACCGATAAGCCGGTTTTCTTCGCCTTCTTTCGGGGTGGGAATATCCGAGGGCAGCAGGAAATTTTCACCGCCAATTGACACACCGTGGCCCGAATAATAGACAAAAACCACATCCCCGGACTTAATCTTCTCATCAAGCTGTTTGATGAGACCGTTCATAGTTTTCCAGTCGGCATTTTCGCCATAGAGAACCTCAAACCCGAGATCAGTGGTCAGCGTATCGCGGATGGCACGGGCATCATTAACCGCCTTTTGCAACTGCCGCTCGGCAGGAAGGTTGGGATATTCATTGTTGCCAACAACTAAGGCCAGCCGCTGATTAGCCAGCGCGGGCACAAGGCCAAGCATCATAAACCCAATAAGAAGTATGAGACGTCTTATCATGGAGGAAGCACCTAATCTTGAGCACGCGCTGGTAAGTTATTTTTGATCCGCTTGGATCTATTGTGTCAGTCTGACAATTTGGACTCTGCGGTTTTCTGCAGCTTCCGGATCATTATCATTCTTCAATTTCTCTTCGCCAAAGCCGGCGGCGACAAGCTTACCTGATGGAAGATTATAATGCTCTTCCAAATATTGCTTCACAGCAAACGCACGCTGTTCTGACAAATGTTGATTATAGTCATCACTGCCTTTTGCATCTGTGTGCCCGCCGACGAGAAAGACACCGCCTTTCAGCTCATTGCTGGTAAGCGCGGTATCTAATTGCTCAAGTGCTGGTATCGACTGGTCACTGATTTTTGAGCTGTCATAATCGAAATAAATCTCCAAATCGATTGTCGGCAGTGCCGATGCTTCGATCACTTCGGTGATTTTTTTGCGTTCAACCACATCGATGCTGCGCGTTCCTTTGTTTTTGAGCGTATCAATAAAGGCGGCGTCAGCATCGCTCATTTTGGGTGCTTCAACCGCAATCGAGCGGGTGTTGCTCTTCTTGCCCAGTTTTTTGATGATGTCAGTGGCACTGACATCATCCTGCTGGCCGTAGGCGCTGATAGAAAAAGACGAGGCAAAGATTATACTGCACGAAAATAACAAGGCACGTTTCAACATGATGTTACTCCACTTGTATTTTGATCGCAGTTCTTGCGACCTTGGCATCATTCACGATGGGTTCGTTGCTTGCAGACTGTTTTTTCTTCGGTTCTTTTCTTGAAACCACGTCAATTTTACGTGTTTTAGCAGTTTCCTTGCCAAGTTCCGTAAAGTCACTGGCGTCATAATCATGAACAACACCGGTTAGTGAATCACCCGTTTCATCACACAGCGCTATAACTTTTTCCGTTCCATGAGTGGAGAGTTTGAAATCAAAGCTGGAGTCTGCATTCGGGAAATTAAAGGCAATATTGGCTTTAATCTTATTATCCTGCTGGAACTTATTCGGGAAGATCACAACCGAAGTGCCGCTATTGTCAACATCAACCAGCGTCAGGTGACAATCCGTGTTCGACTGCACAGTGAATGTTGGCTTGTCGCCCTTACGATAAGAGGTTTTGTCGGCATAGAGATCAAGACGGATCGTGCCGGTTGCAGGCGCTACATAGGTCGTTGCCGTATCTGTATGGACAGGTTCCGGCGCAACATACTGAGCCGTGTGAACAACAGCTTCAGGTGTGTAAGGCGTGATAAATTTTGCATCAATAATATGCTCAACATAATCACCGAACACGTCTTGGAACTCATCACGCTGCACGGTCCCGAGTTGCAATCGCACCACCATCGAAGCTGAGGGTCCGCCAGCGGAGGCCATGCGTATTTTCAGCTCATCCACTGTCACGCCATATTCGGCGGCCACAGCTTTAAGATCAAGCTCACGTTCAAAATGGTCCGACAGCGCATTGATAACTTCAACACCATTATATTTAAGCTGCGGGTCAATTCCAGCCAGAACAAGCGCACCTTGGAAGTGAGTTTTATCGCTCTGTATGATTTTATCCATCTCATCATTGGTTGGATAAAGATCCGATACGGCTTCACGAACATGGATCGGGAAATCTTTTACCAGCTCGACCTGTGCGCGGATTTCGTCCTTGGCATTGCGCATACCTTGGTCATGGCATCCCATGCAGGAAATACCGTTAGTCACGGTCAAATCGCGGCGCGAAAGATCACGCACAATATTAGTCGGCCCGCGATCAAGCTCTACACCTTTGTCATTGTTCAAATAATAGGCTTGGAACCCGTTAGGGAGCGAGAAAATCGATTCGCCGCCATTGGGTTCAAAACCAAAGTCGCCGTGAGGTCCGAGCGGGTTTTGGAACAGGCTTTGCTTGCCACTATTGCTGCCAAAATCATAAGACGTCCACAGATAGCCGGTGGCAATCGGATGACGCTCAATCAAACGGTTCTGAGCCGACACACCCGATTTCTGGAAACCGGCACGCTTTGCAGTGTAGTCTTCAATGTCGCGCGTGACATCCACACCGATAAGCTTTTGAAGCTCTTGAAATGTCGGCGGCAGACCTAGAATTGTGTTGTAGAGTTTTGGACGGGCAGCGGTAAAGGCAAACCAATCCGCGCGAATAACCGGTATGGCTGTATGGGTGGCTTGCGACACATAATCATAGCTGCTGACCAGCGGTTTCACAGCATATGGATATTCGCCGACGATTGTTTCCCATAGCTGCGGCGTCCAGTTCAAATCCTCAATATTGAAGCGAAGTATCGTCTTGTCGGCATCAATAGCAACAGGCGTCACCACATCCGAATTTGTGCTTAAACTGTTAAGCAACTTGGCAACACCTTGGCGGTAAGCCTCAATTTCATCAGGGGCGACGCAATTTATTGCGAGATTTTGCAGCGTTATGTAGCGTGCACCAGGGCGCTTATGTTCGGGAAGCGAGCCGATGTCCTTGGAAATTGTATCATATTCATAGGCCGCTCCAGCCGCTCCGGTTATGCAAGCAACTTGTTTTGCTGCACCCGCGCCGTCTATCCACGACCTTAAAACATTCAATTCATCAGCTGTTGGCGCCACGGCAGTCGAGGAAAAGTCTTGGTAAACATCATAAGGCATTTCCTTATTTGCCATCATTTGGAAAATGCGCGAACCATCGGCATTGCCGGACTTCACACGATTGACGTTTGCCAGCAACTGGTCAAGCTGCATAATATTGCCAAAATTTTTGGCTGGCTTTGCACGGCCTTTTTCAAGGTGTCCTTCTTGATGGCAACGCGAACAATGCTTTTCTAAAATGCCTTGCGCCTGCTTTTCGATATCGCTGGCAGGCTTATACATCACCACCACCGGGGCCGCGACGTCTTCCGCAACAGCAAACGCAGGGCATAGGCCGGTTACTGAGATACCCAACAATAGGCTGGTCCAGTGCGAGGCCATGATTTTCCGAGCTTTTTCCAATTGATTTATCTCCACCTGCCCCAAGTCATAAGTAAATCACTATGCTTACGCGACGGCAATAGGTAGTTTATCCTTGATGAACATAAAATGAACATTTACTTTATGGCAATCAAAATCTATGCGGGCTTCGCTTTTATGAAAGTTTGAGTGTTGAGCCACATAAATCGAAGCGTTGCACCTATTTGAGGGCCACCGCTTATCTTGCAGATCAAACATATATGCACGGCTGTCTTGCGCTCACCCCGCTTGCTTGACGACCTAAAACGCCTTCAAGTTCCCCCCGGAAAGTGCGGCCTTTAGTTTTGCTTTTGCAAAGAGTCTGTTAGAGGTCCGCTCTGAATGAAATTAGAAGTGAAACAATGACCAACAAAACAACAACTGACGTGGATACTAGCGATCGTCGCACGCTTTCGGCTAAAATTTTGGAAAAGCTGATCTATTCCATCGGCAAAGATGCCAGCGCGGCAAAGCCGCATGACTGGACAGCGGCTACAATTCTGGCGATTCGCGACCGGATCATTGATCACTGGATGCAATCGACCAAGGATGTTTACCGCACCGGCGGCAAGCGGGTTTATTATTTATCATTGGAATTTCTCATTGGCCGCTTGATGCGCGATGCGATCATGAACCTTGGCATGATGCAGGAAGTTTCCGACGCGCTGACATCGCTCGGCGTTGATATTGATGCGATTGCTGCGCTTGAGCCCGATGCCGCGCTCGGAAATGGTGGCCTTGGCCGCCTCGCCGCCTGCTTTATGGAAAGCATGGCAACGGTCGGCATTCCGGCTTACGGCTATGGCATTCGTTATGTTCACGGGCTTTTCCGTCAGGAAATCTCCGATGGCTGGCAGGTGGAACTTCCGGAAACATGGTTGGCTCACGGTAATCCGTGGGAATTTGAGCGTCGCGAAAGTGCCTATGAAATTGGCTTTGGCGGTATGGTTGAAACCATCGAAAGTACCGATGGGGACATGGACCCCAATAATGACCGGCATGTTTGGAAGCCGTCTGAGCGCGTTATTGCCGTTGCGTATGACACGCCCGTGGTTGGCTGGAAGGGCAAGCGCGTAAACACGCTTCGTTTATGGGAAGCACAGCCGATTGATGCGATCAAGCTTGACGCGTTTAACTCCGGCGACCATATCGGCGCGTTGCGTGAAAGCAATAAGGCGGGGCTGATAACGCGGGTTCTCTATCCTGCTGATTCGACCCCTGAAGGGCAAGAGCTACGCTTGCGCCAAGAGTTTTTCTTCTCTTCGGCATCTTTGCAAGACATTTTGCGCCGCCATTTGCAGCAATATCCGGACTTTCTAAATTTGGCGGATAAAGTGGCCATCCAGATGAATGATACACATCCGGCTGTTTCCGTTCTCGAATTGATGCGCTTGCTAACAGATGTGCATGGCATAAACTGGGATAAGGCTTGGGACATTGCCCGTGGCACATTTGGTTACACCAACCATACGCTGCTGCCGGAAGCGCTCGAAACATGGCCGGTCAGCCTGTTTGAGCGGATGCTGCCGCGCCATATGCAAATTCTCTACGCTATCAACGCCAAAATCTTGAAATTCGCCCGCGATGAGCGCGGGTTCAGCGATCAGCAGTCGCAGGCGATTTCACTCATTGACGAGAGCCATGGCCGCCGTGTGCGCATGGGGCCGCTGGCTTTTGTCGGCTCGCATTCAATCAACGGCGTATCGGCGCTGCACACGGATTTGATGAAGCAGACCGTGTTTGCTGATTTGCACCGGCTGTATCCGGATCGTATTAATAATAAGACCAACGGCGTGACCCCGCGCCGTTGGCTCAATGGTTGTAACCCGGGACTTACGGGTATCATCCGCGAAGCTATTGGTGACAAGTTTTTGGACGACGCAGAATTGCTGACCGCCTTGAAGCCGTTCGCCACCGATGCCGCTTTCCGTGATAAATTCGTGGCGGCGAAATATGCCAACAAGGTTCGCCTTGCAGAGTTGGTAAAGAAGCGGGTGGGCGTGAGGATTGATCCGCAAGCTATGTTTGATATTCAAATCAAGCGTATCCATGAATATAAACGCCAGCTTTTGAACATCATCGAGGCAGTTGCGCTTTATGATGCGATCCGCGCCAACCCGACGAAAAACTGGGCGCCGCGCGTCAAGCTATTCGGTGGTAAAGCAGCGCCTACCTATCACACTGCGAAGCTGATTATTAAATTGGCCAACGATGTTGCCAAGGTTATCAATGGCGATCCGGCGGTGCGTGGTATTCTCAAGATCATTTTCATTCCGAACTATAATGTCTCGACTGCGGAAGTGATGATACCGGCAGCAAACTTGTCCGAGCAGATTTCTACAGCGGGGCTGGAAGCATCCGGCACTGGCAACATGAAGTTTGCCCTGAACGGTGCGGTGACAATTGGTACACTTGACGGCGCGAATGTTGAAATCCGTGATCATGTTGGCGATGATAATATCTTCATTTTCGGCAAAACGGCACAGGAAGTCGCGGACCTTCGGGTGCAGGGCTACAACCCGCGCGCCGTTATCGAAGCCTCGCACGAACTTACTGAGGCTTTGGCACAGATTGGTTCGGGCGTGTTCTCGCCCGATGACGTCAATCGCTACAAGGATATGGTTCAAAATCTTTACGACCATGACTGGTTCCTGGTCTGCGCTGATTTTGACGCCTACTATAAAATGCAGCGTCATGTGGACAGCGTTTGGCACGACCAGAAAGAATGGAACCGGATGGCCATTATGAACACTGCGCAAGTTGGATGGTTCTCATCCGACCGCACCATCCGCCAATACGGTGCGGAAATCTGGGGCGTTTCGGGAAGCTAACCCTAGGCTTGCGGAAGCCGAAATTCCTGTTTAGACATAACCTCCGGCCTGTTTGCCGGAGGTTTTTCAGTTGGAGTTTTTGCATGGGATTTTACCAATAAAATCGCCCTGATTACCGGCACAACCGGCATTGCCCGCCCGGCGGCAATCAAGTTTGCATCGCTGGGTGCGCAGGTTGTCGCGCTTGGCATTGATAAGGCTGGCAATGCGGCATTGGCGGGCGATGCGCGGGGAATTATCGTGCGGCGCACCGATGTTTCTGTGCCTCATGAAGTGCAAACGGCAATCTTCTAAATTGAGCTGCGCTTTGGCGGGTTGGACATCATCGTCAACTCGGCAGCGGTGCATCTTTATGGCAACGCGGTGCAGACATCGCCGGAAATTTTTGCGAACGCCATGGCCGTCAATGTGAGGTCGATTCATCTCACAGCACATTTTGGCATGCCACTGATGCGCAGGCGCGGCGGCGGGGTTATTGTCAACTTAACGAGTTTGCAGGGCTATGCTTGCCAATCCGGCGTGATGGTCTATGGCGCCACCAAGGGTGCGACCCGCGCCATGACCCGCGCCATGGCGCTGGACTTTGCGCCGGATAAAATCCGCGTTGTCTCAGTCAGTCCGGGTTCCGTGCGTACGCCAATTCTCGAATTGGCGGCACGAACATTTGACGGGCCGAACGCCAATGTCGACGATACTTTTGCCCGCTTCGGCGCTGCACATCCAATCGGGCGCATTGGCGAACCGGGAGAAATCGCTGATTTCATTGCGTTTATTGCATCCGGTCGCGCGGGGTTTATTACGGGGTCAGACCATGTGTTGGACGGTGGATTGACAGCTGCGCCGGCGATTAAGTAGCCCATTAGTTTAGCTTAATTCAATTCTATAACGTAGCAATCGCCGTCGGCAATTGTTGTCGAGAACACACGATATGACCGGTTTATGTAACATGTCATCTGTCCGGCTTTAAGCTTCGCCCTTTTTGGGGCGGGGCGATGAGGCGGACGGAGCTGTTACAGGGACTTCGTATGATGAAGTTTGTTGAACTGAATGGCCGGGTTAAGCGCCGGTGTTTGACGCAGGGCGAGGCT
>JAYVRA010000004.1:0-12050 GCA_043776635.1 Phyllobacteriaceae bacterium | reverse complement strand
ACAGCGAAGCCAAACCCTTCACATGGCGCGCAAACCCAGACGAAATCATCGCTGCCAGAAATCGGGGGTTCCAAATGTTGGAATCAATCCACTAGTGGTTTTGTTAACTTCCGCACCTTGTTCGCAGTCTTAATTAGCGAAGCGCCCGCTTGCACGGATGATGCGACCGGCGTCGCCGGTGTAAGTCTTGGAGCCGCGCTGGCCAAACCAATAAGCGACATGCCCAAGGTTACCGAGTCATATTCCTTGCCCGTAACGAGGTTTGCGCCTTGGATCGAAACGTCGCGCAAATCCCCAACCAGAAAAAAATCAGCAGCCATAGCGCCAAATAACGAAGGTCCGCTGCTAACCTGTCCGTAAACTGCGCCTTCAATAAAATCAGAGGTGTAGCGAACGCTGTATTCAATCACATTTTCTTGCGTTTGTTCAATAAGTTCCTCAGGCAATTTATGACCATATTTTTCTGCAAGCGTTACCATCTCTTGTGCGTCATCAACATCGCCTTCCGTCAAAGATTGCTCTATTGCGGACTTGAACTCTTCGGTTGACAGCAGTTTGAGGCGATATTCACTTATCGCTATCGGGTCCCAATAGTTGAACAAAAGTTTTAATGCTTCGAATTGGTGAGACGCATAAAAAGTAGAAAATGTGGAAAACAACAGGCCAATCGCAATGATGTGCCGCCAAAACTTGGTAATTCGTTTCAATTATGTCCCCTAGATTATGTTTGCAACTATGAAGCAAAAATTATTAGACGCGTCTATTCTTTAAATTGAAGCGAAACGTGATTTGTTGAAACTAGTTGCGGACAAGTGAGGTAATTGCGGTCTGTCATCACTCAAGCATTTATGCTGGGGCGCCTCTTCATAACAACCATTCCACTTGCCAGCGAATCAACTCTCTGATTCTGTATCCCTATTAGCGTTTCGTAAAATTGAGTCGGCGCGTTTGCGTTCGGGCTTTGGTGTCTTGCCAAAGTGGACTTCAGCTTTACGAAGTGCGGTTTGCCGGGGGGCAATCTTGAGGGACTTTAATATGAGCAAGAAACACGTGGCTGTTTTGATGGGCGGGTTTTCATCGGAGCGGCCTGTCAGCCTGTCGTCTGGTGCTGCGTGCGCAGATGCGCTTGAAGCTGAGGGGTATCAGGTCACGCGGGTTGATGTGGGCCGTGATGTGGCGTCGGTTCTTAGCGCATTGAAGCCGGATGTGGCGTTTAATGCGCTGCATGGTCCGTTTGGCGAAGATGGCACGATACAGGGCATTTTGGAGTATTTGCAAATTCCCTACACGCACTCCGGCGTGCTTTCTTCCGCGTTGGCGATGAACAAAGAGCAGGCGAAGATTGTCGCAAAAGCGGCGCGCATCCCCGTGGCGGAGGCCAAGGTGATGAGCCGCTTTGCCATTAAGGATGTGCACCCGATGAAGCCGCCTTATGTTGTGAAGCCGGTGAATGAAGGTTCGAGCTTTGGCGTTGTGATTGTGAGAGAAGACCAGTCACATCCGCCGCAGGTTATCGGTTCGCCTGAGTGGAACTTTGGCGAAATGGTTATGGTTGAGCGCTACATCGCAGGGCGTGAATTTACGTGTGCTGTGATGGGTAATGTGGCGCTTGGGGTGACGGAAATCATTCCGCTCGGACATTCCTTTTACGATTATGAATCTAAATACATAAAAGGTGGCTCAAAACACGAATGTCCTGCAAAACTTTCACCAAAAATTTACCAAAAAATACAATTGTTAAGTTTGAAGGCGCACCAAGCGATGGGGTGTCGCGGCGTGAGTCGTTCAGACTTCCGGTATGATGATCGTTTCTCCGAGAACGGGGAAATAATCTGGCTGGAAGTGAACACACAGCCCGGCATGACACCGACTTCTCTGGTGCCGGAAATTGCAGCCGCAGCCGGGCATACGTTCGGTGAGTTGCTAAGTTGGATGGTAGAGGAAGCGTCGTGTTTGCGTTAGCGGGCAAAAAGCAACAGAGGAAAACTTACACAGCGGCGGACGTCGATGTGCAGGAGGGCCGAGTGTTGCCGCGCATGTTGCGCAAGCCCATGCGGATGCTAACCAGGCTGAAAGCCGGTAATATTTCCGTGCCGAACAATTCCGGCATTGTGGCGACGTTCATTTTGTTTTTGAGTACCGGTGTTTATGGCACGCTTGTTGGCGGACATACTGGCGATGTGACAAGCGCGATTACATCCCGCGTTGGTTTTGCGATCAGCGAAGTGAACGTTTCCGGACATAAGGAAACTTCCGAAATTGATGTTTTGGGTGAGCTTGGCCTTGACGGTTCGACGTCGCTGATCGGGTTTGATACCGACGCTGCGCGGGGGCGCCTTATTGCCTTGCCGTGGGTGGCATCGGCGGAGATCACCAAAGTCTATCCGAATTCGCTGAGTATTAAAATTTCAGAGCGCAAGGCGTTTGCGATTTGGCAGCATGATGAAGAGTTGTCGCTGATCGAAGAAGACGGCCGTGTGATCGTGCCCTTCGCGCATCCGGAATTTTCGACCCTGCCGTTGGTGACTGGCGTTGGCGCTGAGCGTGAAGCGAGGCTTTTGGTGCCTGCCATTGCGGCCATTCCTGAGCTCAAATCCCGTGTGAAGGCGCAGATGCTGATTGCGGGGCGTCGCTGGGATATTCGTCTTGATAATGGCGTGACAATTCAACTTCCTGAGGGCGATCCTGCGGACGCGCTTTCGAAGCTGGCGCAAGTTGACAGCGCGACCGGACTTTTGTCCAAGGACATTGAGTTGCTGGATATGCGCCTTCCGGACCGGATGGTCGTGCGCCTGACGCAGGAAGCCATGGTCGTGCGCGACGAAGACGTTAAAGCTCTAATCGATAAAGCCAAGAAGGCAGGAAAACATACATGACGCTGCTTGGCGGACTGACAGGGCGGGGTTCAAAGCGCACAGGTCTTGTGACGGTGCTGGACGTTGGCTCGACCAAAGTTTCTTGTGTGATTGCACGCCTGACACCGCGCGGCGAGAGCGCGTTGTTGCCAGGCCGTACGCACAAGGTTGAAGTGTTGGGCATTGGTCATCAGCGCTCGCGCGGTGTGAAATCCGGCGTGATTGTGGAACTGGATAATGCCGAGCAGGCTATCCGCCACGCTGTCGATGCTGCCGAGCGAATGGCCGGAATGACGGTCGACTCGTTGATTGTGAATGTTTCTGCAGGCCGCATTAAAGGCACAATGATTAACGTATCGGTCGCTCTTGGCGGGCATGGTGTGGACGAGAGCGATATCAGCCGCGTTTTTATCGCCGGGATGAAACGTGCACAGGCCAATGAGCGTAAGGTTCTGCATGTATTGCCGGTATCCTACACGTTAGATGCTGAGACCGGCATTCGCGACCCGCGCGGCATGGAAGGCAATCAGCTGGGTGTTGATTTGCATGTGCTGACGGCAGATGCGGCGCCGCTGCGCAATTTGGAATTATGCATCAACCGTGCGCATTTAAGCGTTGAGCAGATTGTGGCAACGCCTTATGCTTCCGGCCTTTCAGTGTTGGTCGATGATGAGGCTGAATTGGGTGCGGCTTGCGTTGATCTTGGCGGCGGCACGACGACAATTGCGGTATTTTCTGAAGGCAAGTGCATTCATGCTGATGCCATCGCCATTGGCGGCAATCATGTGACGATGGACATGGCGCGTGGTCTTTCCACCCGTTTGGATGAAGCTGAATTGCTAAAAGTCCGGTTCGGGTCGGCGCTGACGAGCGCATCGGACGAGCGTGAGATGATTGGTGTGCGCGCCGTCGGCGATGAGCAGGGTGATGGCGTTCATCAAGTGCCGCGCTCGGTGATGACACGTATTATCAAGGCCCGCGTTGAAGAAACACTGGAGCTGGTGCGCGATCGTATGAACCAATCCGGTTATGGTAATATTGTGGGCAAGCGCGTGGTTTTGACCGGCGGTGCCAGCCAACTGCAAGGTTTGCCGGAAGCAGCGCGGCGTATTCTTGGCCGCAGCGTGCGCATTGGCCGCCCGCTTGGCGTGACCGGTTTGCCGGAGGCCTACAAAGGCCCGGCGTTTTCGGCCATCGCAGGCCTTTTGATTTATCCGCAAGTGGCGGAGCACGAACAAGCATCAACCGGAACATCCATCGGCTGGCGCATGACAGGAACCGGCGGCCGGTTTGCCCGTGTGGGGCAATGGCTGAAAGACAGTTTTTAATTAAGACGGGATAACCCGAAATAGCATTCCGCAGCGGCATAGCGGCGCAAACGACGAGAGGTACTAAAGCCATGACGATCAATCTCAAGAAGCCGGACATTACTGAGCTGAAGCCACGGATTACCGTATTTGGCGTCGGCGGCGGCGGCGGCAATGCTGTCAACAACATGATAAACGCCGGTTTAAAAGGCGTGGATTTTGTTGTAGCCAATACGGACGCGCAAGCGCTGTCTTTGACCCGCGCAGATCGCGTTATTCAGCTTGGTGTTTCGGTGACAGAAGGTCTTGGTGCGGGTTCGCAGCCGGAAGTGGGCCGCGCAGCTGCTGAAGAGTGCATCGACGAAATTCTCGACCATTTGCAAGGCACGCACATGTGCTTCGTGACTGCCGGCATGGGTGGTGGAACAGGTACAGGCGCGGCGCCAGTGGTAGCGCGTGCTGCACGCGAACGCGGTATTTTGACTGTTGGTGTTGTTACCAAGCCGTTCCATTTTGAAGGCCTGCGCCGTATGCGCACTGCCGACATGGGCATTGAAGAATTGCAGAAGAATGTCGATACACTCATCGTTATTCCAAACCAGAACCTTTTCCGCATTGCCAATGACAAAACAACTTTTGCAGACGCATTTGCGATGGCCGACCAAGTGCTTTACTCCGGCGTTGCTTGCATCACTGATTTGATGGTGAAAGAAGGCCTTATCAACCTCGACTTCGCTGACGTTCGCTCAGTGATGCGCGACATGGGCAAGGCGATGATGGGCACTGGCGAGGCATCCGGCGAAGGCCGCGCGATGGCCGCTGCTGAGGCTGCGATTGCCAACCCGTTGCTCGATGAAAGCTCGATGAAGGGCGCGAAGGGCTTGCTCATTTCCATCACCGGCGGTCGCGACATGACGCTGTTTGAAGTGGATGAAGCCGCGACCCGTATCCGTGAAGAAGTTGACCAGGATGCGAACATCATTCTTGGCGCGACATTTGACGAAGCGCTTGAAGGCATCATCCGTGTGTCCGTTGTGGCGACCGGCATTGATAAGTCGTTGCAGGATATGAATGCGGCTTCCGAGCCACGGATTGCAGCCCGCCCTGTTGCGCGCCAAATTCAGGCTCCTGTCGCACAGCGCCCTGTTGTGAAGGCACCGGAAGCTGTGGTTGCGGCAGCGCCTGTTGCTGTTCATGCAGATCCGATTACCGCCGCCATTCTTGCTGCTGAGACTGAATTTGCCCAGACCATGCGTGCGCCGGAGCAAGAATTTCGTCCTGCCAGCGGCTTGTTCCGCAACGCGCAGCCGGAAGTGCAAGCAGCGCCGGTTATACGTCATGAACCACTTGTAGCGCCGGTTGCCCGTGCGCCGCAGCAGGCGCCTGTTATGCAAGAGAGCCGTATGCCGCGCGTGGAAGATTTCCCGCCGGTTATTCAGGCCGAAATGGAAATGCGCTCTGCACCCGCTCAGCAATATCGTGCGCCCGAATTGCAGGGTCCGATGGGTTTGCTTGCCCGAATCAAGCATGGCCTGATCGGCCGCGATGAGGAGGTTTCCCAGCCGCAACAGGTTGCTGCTCCGCGTGAACCGGTTATGCAGCGCGCGCCGGATCAGCGCCGTCCGCTGACACAGGAAGCGTCTGCCTATGCACCGCGCCGTACAAATCTTGACGATCAGGGCCGTATTGCCGCCCAGCCGCGTGTGACTCAAGAAGACGATGGTCTTGAAATTCCGGCATTCTTACGCCGCCAAGGCTAAATTTCCCTGACTTTGGGTAATTTAATCAATATTTAACGAAAATCCGTTGCTATGATAAATGGCGGCGGATTTAGTTTTGTGAGTTTTTACATGTGTAACAATTCGCGTGATCGAGTAACAAAAGGTAAGAAACCGTGATTTGGCTTGCAACTGCACATCCGGCTATCTTACAAAAATTAAAGGCGAACCAAGCAAGCGGGACAGCGTTTGGTTTGATTAAAGTGCAGGCCGAGCCTATCGGTCGCAACGAAGTACTTGGGGCAATACATGGGGTTTGAATTGCAAGGCTATCAAACGACGGTCAACGAGCGCGTAACGCTTTCAGGTGTCGGTGTTCACACAGGATCGCCTGTAACGGTTACGTTCCTGCCCGCTGATCCTAATACAGGCATTGTTTTTCAAAAATCCAATCTTACAAAAGATACCAAAGATGTGCGCGCTGTGGTCAGCGAAGTCGGGTCCACTGATTTTTCGACTGTGCTTGGCAATTGTGACGAAAGCCGGATTGGCACTGTGGAACATTTGATGGCAGCGCTTAGCGGCCTTGGGATTGATAATCTCACAGTTTTGATTGATGGCGATGAAGTTCCGATACTCGACGGTAGTGCACAAGAGTTTGTTGATGCCATTGATCAGGTTGGGCTTTATGTGCAGCCGGTGAAACGCCGGTTCATCCGTGTCAAAAAACCAATTCGCGTGGCCAGCGGTTCGTCTTGGGCGGAGTTCCACCCCTACGAAGGCACACGGTTCGAGGTTGAGATTGATTTTGAAAGCCCGGCTATCGGTCGTCAGGCGTTTTCCGGTGACATTGATCCTGGTCTTTTTCGCCGCGAGCTTGCTCGCGCGCGCACTTTTGGCTTCATGAAAGATGTTGAACGCCTCTGGGCAGCAGGCTTGGCACTTGGTTCCTCGCTGGACAATTCTGTTGTTATTGGCGACGATGAGCGCGTTATTAATCATGGCGGTCTGCGCTATAAAGACGAATTTGTCCGTCACAAAACCCTCGATGCAATTGGTGACTTGGCTCTCGCCGGAGCCCGATTTATAGGACGCTATTGTTCCTATCGCGGCGGGCATAAACTCAATGCTCTTGCCTTGCGGACATTGCTTTTAGACCGTTCGTCGTATGAAATTGTTGAACCCGCGAGCCGTTCGGTGCGTGGTGCATCATATGAATATGTGGCAGTGAATGCGCCGGTTTACGCGCCGTGGGTATTGTAATTATTGTTGATTTTGACGGTAAATTCGTTGTTGCCTTAAATTCGAACCAATCTCCTTCAACAGACAGATGATATAAAGTTCATGATTGTGCAGCAATGAGATTGCCGCGTGATGGTGCTTGTGGTTTATGTGTGCAAATGTCTGGCGGTAAACGCCGGACAAAGCATGTTTGACGGATTGGCAATGAGTGGCATGATAAACAGTACACTGAAAAGCGGTATGGTAGCACTGGTTGGGCTTATGCTGCTGAACGGCTGCGCATCCAAGGATGACATTGATATCGAAACTTATGTCAATCAAGTCGAGCCGGCGGACCAATTGTTTAACCAAGGCTTGGCGAATTTAAACAGTGGTCGTGCCGGCGAGGCTGTTAAAAAGTTTTCGGCTGTTGACCGGCAGCATCCTTATTCCGAGTATGCCCGCCGCTCGATCGTGCTCGGTGCTTTTGCAAACTACCGCCAAGGCAATTACGCAGACGCCATTGTAGCTTCCAAACGCTATGTCACGCTTTATCCAACAGACAAGGATGCAGCGTATGCTCAGTATATTATCGGCCTTAGCTACTGGCGCCAAATTCCGGATGTGACGCGGGATCAGGCCGATTCGCGCCGTACAATTGCCGCTATGCAGGCCTTGATCGAGCAATACCCGGACAGCGAATATGCTGAGGACGGCAAAGCTAAAATTCGATTCGCCCGGGATCAAATTACCGGCAAGGAAATGCAAGTTGGTCGCTATTATTTAGAGCGCAAAGAATATTTGGCTGCCATCAAGCGGTTCCGCGTGGTGGTCGAAGAGTATTCCAACACACGTCACACTGAAGAAGCTCTGGCGCGCCTGACGGAAGCTTACTTTGCGCTGGGTTTGGCTGATGAAGCGCAGACTGCGGCGGCTGTGCTCGGCCATAACTACCCGGACAGCGAGTGGTATAAGGACAGTTACAATTTGTTGCAGTCCGGTGGTCTGAAGCCCCGTGAAAATCCGGGTTCATGGCTGTCGCAGGCAGCCAAGAAAATCACCGGCGCTTGAAACCTTAACGATGCTTTCGCACCTTTCGATCCGTGACATCGTCCTCATCGAGAAGCTGGATATAGAGTTCTCGCGCGGGCTGTCCGTTCTAACCGGAGAGACGGGCGCGGGTAAAAGCATTCTGCTGGATGCGCTTTCCTTGGCGCTGGGTGCGCGTGGTGATGCGGGGCTGGTGCGCCACGGGGCAAGCCAAGGACAAATTACGGCTGTTTTTGACCTCGCGATCGATCATCCCGCCACCGACATCATGATGCGCAACGATTTGACCTTTGATGGCGAATTAGTGCTGCGCCGTGTTCAGTCTGCCGATGGGCGCAGCAAAGTGTTCGTCAATGATCAACCGGCTAGTGTCACACTGTTGCGGGAGCTGGGCGAGGCGCTTGTTGAAATACATGGTCAGCATGATGATCGCGCACTCGTATCTGCGGACGCGCATCGCTCGTTGCTTGATGCATTCGGCGGCCTCGGCGGCGAAACTGCCGGTGTTCGCAAAGCATGGATTTCTTGGCGCGGTGCCGAAAGTGCGCTTGCCAAACATCGTGCCCGTGTGGAGGCGGCGGCCCGTGAGGCCGATTATCTGCGTGCCTCGTCCACTGAGCTAACCGCGCTCAATGCACGCGTGGATGAAGAGGCGGAGCTTGCGGAGCGGCGCCAAGCCATGATGCGGATTGAAAAGACTGCGAGTGAAATTAATGACGCAAGTGACGTGCTCTCAGGCTCTGCATCGCCTTTGCCGGCATTGACAAGTTTGTTCCGGCGACTGGAGCGCAAAAAAACTGATGCACCGGAAATGCTCGAGCCGATTGCTGTAGCGCTGGGGGCGGCACTTGATCACTTAAGTGATGCCCAAAGCGCTGTAGAAGCTGCCATTCGCGCCGCTAATTTTGACCCAAAAGTCTTGGAGCGCACCGAAGAACGGTTGTTTGCGCTGCGTGCGGCATCGCGCAAGTTCTCTGTACCTGTTGACGGTTTGGCAAAATTAGCGGCGAAAATGACTGCTGATTTAGCTGATCTTGATGCGGGGGCAGGGCGACTGGCGGCGCTTGAGGTTGATGCGGTGGCGACACGCAAGGTCTTTGATAGTCAGGCGCTGAACCTGTCTGCTAAGCGCAAGATTGCGGCGGACGCATTGGAACAAGCGGTTATGGCGGAACTTCCGGCATTGAAATTAGAGCGGGCCGCCTTTCTGGTTGATCTGCAAACAGAAATCAATGCTCCAAGTGCAGACGGGATAGACAATCTCGAGTTTCACGTTCGCACGAACCCCGGCACTAAATCCGGTCCGATGATGAAGGTGGCATCAGGTGGAGAGCTGTCGCGCTTTTTGCTGGCGCTTAAAGTGGCGCTGGCGGATCGCGGCTCTGCTCCGACACTGGTGTTCGACGAAATTGATACAGGTGTTGGCGGTGCGGTGGCGGATGCCATCGGGCAACGTTTGAAGCGTTTGGCAGAAAAAGTTCAAGTGCTGTCGGTCACACATGCGCCGCAAGTTGCTGCGCGGTCAGATACACATTTTCTTATTGCGAAGTCCGAAAGTGCTGGAAAAATGGCCACTCGTATTTCTGTTATGGATCATGCCCAGCGTCTGGAAGAAATTGCGCGGATGTTATCGGGAGCTGAAGTTACACAAGAGGCGCGCAGTGCAGCCGAGCGTTTGCTAAAAGACAATATGGTTGCGGTTAACTGAAAACCATACGGCAATAGTAAAGCACTAGACGCCGATACAAAATCGGTTTGGCGCTCTAAGCAATTGTTTAAGCACCGCTTTTATCCAAAAACCACTCACACTTTTTGGAGCGATGCTCTGGATGTTATTGGGCCAAAAAGCTGTGCCATTTTTTAGTACAGTGAGAGCGTTGATGCCCCGTACGCAATAATTCCGGCCTTGCACTCAAATAATCATCGTGCCGATACCCGATTCCTTTCACGCCTGAAATATTCCCCTTTGCGACATGCTCTATTGTCGCAAATGATGTATCGGGCGGCTATTTTTGGACTGCTTTCTGTGCCAATGCACGGCCACTATGCACACTAGACTTTAGCGAAATTCACCCTGAGCGGAGCCCTTCATAAATGGCCGACTTTAAATCTGATATTGAAATTGCCCGTGGCGCTAAGAAGCTGCCAATTATGAAAATCGGGGCCACGCTTGGCATTCCGGAAGAAGATTTGCTTCCCTACGGCCATGATAAGGCAAAGATTTCTGCCGCCTTCATCAAGGCGCAGCGTTCCAAGCCGGATGGCAAATTGATCCTCGTGACCGCGATTAACCCGACGCCTGCGGGAGAGGGCAAGACGACGACGACGGTTGGTCTGGGCGACGGGCTGAACGCAATCGGCAAGAAGGCGATTGTTTGTATCCGCGAGGCATCACTCGGGCCGAACTTTGGCGTCAAGGGAGGCGCGGCGGGCGGTGGCATGTCTCAAGTTGTGCCGATGGAAGATATGAACCTGCATTTCACGGGCGATTTTCACGCCATCACGACTGCGCATAATTTGCTCTCGGCGCTGATTGATAATCATATCTATTGGGGCAATGAGCTTGGGATCGACATTCGCCGCGTGGTGTGGCGGCGTGTGATGGACATGAACGACCGCGCGCTGCGCGAGATGATCTGTTCGCTGGGCGGAGTTGCCAATGGGTTCCCGCGCGAAGCGGGGTTTGACATTACGGTGGCTTCCGAAGTGATGGCAATTCTTTGTTTGTCTAATGACTTGAAGGATTTAGAAAAGCGTTTGGGCGATATTATCGTGGCGTATCGCCGCGATAAATCGCCGGTTTATGCCCGCGATTTGAAGGCTGATGGGGCGATGACTGTTTTGCTGAAAGATGCAATGCAGCCGAACCTGGTGCAGACGCTGGAGAACAATCCGGCGTTTGTGCATGGCGGGCCGTTTGCCAATATTGCGCACGGCTGTAACTCAGTTGTGGCGACCACGACGGCGCTGAAGCTGGCGGACTATGTGGTGACTGAAGCCGGCTTTGGCGCGGATTTGGGCGCTGAAAAATTCTTCGACATTAAGTGCCGCAAGGCAGGCCTTAAGCCTGCGGCGGCTGTCATCGTGGCGACGGTTCGCGCTATGAAAATGAATGGCGGCGTGAAAAAAGAGGATCTCGGCGCAGAAAACATTGCCGCCGTGAAAAAAGGCTGTACCAACCTTGGCCGCCATATTGAAAATGTTAAGCAATTTGGTGTGCCGGTTGTGGTTTGTATCAATCATTTCACTACAGACACCGCTGAAGAAATCGCGGCGATGAAGAACTATGTGGCTTCGATGGGCACGGAAGCAATTCTTTGCAAGCATTGGGCGCAGGGCTCCAAGGGCATTGAAGAGTTGTCGCGCAAGATCGTGGAATTGGCAGAAAGCGGCCAGTCGCAATTCTCGCCGCTTTATCCTGATGAAATGCCCTTGCTCGATAAGATCAACACCATCGTCAAGCGCATTTATCGCGGTTCGGAAGCCATAGCGGACAAAAGCGTGCGTGACCAGTTGAAAGCCTGGGAAGAGCAGGGCTATGGCCATTTGCCGGTTTGTATGGCGAAAACCCAATATTCCTTCTCAACCGACCCGAACCTGCGCGGTGCGCCGGAAGGCCATGTGGTTCCCATCCGCGAAGTGCGTCTGGCCGCCGGCGCCGGCTTTGTCGTCGTCGTGTGCGGCGAGATCATGACCATGCCGGGGCTGCCACGCGTGCCATCGTCTGAGAAGATTTTCTTGAACGAGCTGGGGCAGATTGAAGGGCTATTCTAAGAAACTGTTTATAACTCGTTTGGCTGGCCATCTAGTGGATTGATTCCAACATTTGGAACCCCCGATTTCTGGCAGCGATGATTTCGTCTGGGTTTGCGCGCCATGTGAAGGGTTTGGCTTCGCTG
>JAYVRA010000003.1:0-40538 GCA_043776635.1 Phyllobacteriaceae bacterium | reverse complement strand
AGCGAAGCCAAACCCTTCACATGGCGCGCAAACCCAGACGAAATCATCGCTGCCAGAAATCGGGGGTTCCAAATGTTGGAATCAATCCACTAGAGTGCGGCTGTACTATGCAGCGCCTCCAGACCCAAAAAAACTTTGAATAAGATGACATGCACGATGCTTATTGGCCACCAAAAGTAGGTCGCCACCGCGCCTGTGATAGCCTGTAATCCTAGCACCAAATAAAGATTGGCGTGAACAAAGTGTGCGATTTTTTGCTGAAACGCAGGTGTGCCGGCCAGTGGCGCAGGGACGCCCTGCCAGAAGCGCGAAACAATGCGGATGAACATAATCGCGAAAATCAAGAGTCCGGCGCGATTATGGACTACTGCCAGGACAGGTCTGAGCGCGAAGGCGCTAGGCCGCCCATGGCAACTGAATGGGTGCGCAAGATCGCGCCACTGGCGGCATATTGGAGAATGACAAGTACCACGACCAGCCAATGAAGGACAATTTGAGCGACTGAATAGCGGTTGGCCGTGGCAATTTTATTTGAGTTCATTGCTTGAGAGCGTTTTTCGTCAGCCACTCATTCATCCATGTAATCTCAGATTCTTGTGCTTGAACCACGCCTTCGGCGAGCTTTTTTACATCGGGGTCTTTGCCAAATTCCAGAACGACCTTGGCCAAATCCACCGCGCCTTGATGATGCGGAATCATGCCGTAGATGAAATCCTTGTCGGCATCGCCGGTGTAGGGGGTCATCATGCCCGCCATCATGCCATCCATGGCCTTCTTGTAGCCAAGGGTGGATGGGCCCTCTTGCTTGCCCATAGCCGCGTGCCCGGCGATGGACATGGCGGGCACTGGTTTGCCCATCATGGCTTGCAGTGGCGTTTTGGCGAACCAGCCGACGCCGAAAGCGACAAGGGCTACAACCAAAGTTTTGGTCATTGAGTTATTCATTTTCAATTCCATTTGGTTTGTTTTAATCCAGCGTTAGTCCTTGAAATGATGGTAAGGTCAAGTGTCAAAATAACAAAGTGGATCGATGATCTTGAACATTGGTGAATTGTCGCGGCTTCGGGCATCTCGGCGAAGATGATAAGACATTATGAGAAAACCGGAATGGTGAGCTCAGCATTGCCGCAAACAATGGCTATCGCGAGTATGAGACCCATGACGTCGAGGCGATGCGCTTTATTCGTCGCGCCCGTGACTTAGGGTCTGGACCTGTTAATTTTGACGAAATGGTCGAGGTGATTTTTGGTGAGTGCCAGGAGTGAAGGCGCCGGAAATGCGAGCATTTTCAAGCGTTTGCGACAACGCAATCGCCGGAAAGCGCCCGATCTTGGCACCAACAGGCAACTGGCTTCACTCTGCGGCGTCAAACAGTTTGAACGGGCCTTAAGCCCGTCCTGCACTGTTTTCCTTGCATAGTTTCGCCATTAGCCTGCCATTTCAGCAAAATTAACAGGCCCGGACCCTAGGCTTTTCAACGGAGCGGCTATGCGCACTTGTGAAATTATGACAGGATGGCACGCGCCCAAGCCGCGAGGTAAAGGCCATCGCACTGGCACATATTGCCGAAATTGACTGTGATATTGCGCGATTGCAGATGTTTAGAGATGATATCAAGGCAGTATTAGACCCCTGCAAAGGCGATCAACACGCTGCTTGTGCTATTCTTGAAACATTGTCGGGTATTGCTGCCCGCTAGACTGAGCGCCCGATGGCCAAAAACTTTTCGCGGCGCTCTTTGCGCATATCGCGGTCACCCGTGGTCAACTCTGCTAATGCTTCTGCAATTTTTGCGCCCGTTCCAGCGATTGCAGCCGCCTTATCACGGTGTGCGCCGCCGATTGGCTCGGCTATAATGCCGTCGATGACTTTGAGAGCTATTAAATCTTCCGCTGTGATTTTCATGTTGGTAGCCGCATCTTTGGCGCGGCTTGAATCATGCCAGAGGATTGAGGCTGCGCCTTCCGGCGAAATGACGGAATAGATCGAATGTTCCAGCATGAAAACTTTGTTGGCCGTGGCAATGGCAATCGCGCCGCCGGAGCCACCTTCGCCGATGATGACTGAAATCATAGGCACGGTGAGACCTAAACAGGCCTCTGTGGATCGCGCTATGGCTTCAGCCTGTCCGCGCTCTTCAGCGCTGATGCCGGGGTAAGCGCCTGCGGTATCCACCAGCGTAATTACCGGCAGGCCGTAACGGTTCGCCAGTTCCATCAGGCGCACGGCCTTGCGGTAGCCTTCTGGCATAGCCATACCGAAATTATGCTTGAGGCGGGTCTTGGTGTCAGAGCCTTTTTCCTGACCTATAATGGCAACTGGAATGCCATTGAACCGCGCCAAGCCGCACTGAATGGCGGCGTCATCGGCAAACTTGCGGTCGCCCGCCAGCGGCTGAAATTCAGTGAAAAGACCTGCGATAAAATCCAGGCAATGCGGGCGGTCGGCGTGGCGGGCGACTTGCGCTTTCTGCCACGGCGTCAGCTTTTTGTAGATGTCTTTGAGGGCTTCGTTGGAGCGCTTTTCAAGTCGCGCGATTTCGTCTTTCACATCGACGGATTCAGACGTTTCTTGCAGCTTTTTCAGCTCAAGAATTTTGCCTTCGAGATCGGCGATGGGCTTTTCAAAATCGAGATAATTATACATGCGCCCGCGAATTCCCTATTTGAAACTGGATTGAAACCATCCGGCTGAACCATAAAGGTGGTTTCTCTTAACGGCCGGAGCGGTCATACTCAATGCGTTTAGTAATGGCGGATTGCGGCGGCTTCAAGTGGAATGCGGTAAACCGGCCAGCGGATGATGATCTTCCACTAGTTTTTGCAGACGTTCGGATAAAACATGAGTGTAAATCTGCGTGGTGGAAATATCAGCGTGGCCCAAAAGCTCCTGCACCACGCGCAAATCTGCCCCGTTTTGCAGCAAATGACTGGCAAAAGCATGGCGCATAACGTGGGGGGATAATAGATTTGATGAAATGCCAGCGCGTGCACCCAATGATTTCAACTCGCGGGCAAAAACTTGTCTGGCGACATAGCCGGTGTCGGATTTAGCAGGAAATAGCCATGGACTGTTGCCGCCGGTCGGGTCCAGCGCCCGCACTTCAAGCCAGATAGCCAGCGCGGTTTTGGACTTTCCCGACAGTGGCACAATGCGTTCCTTGCCGCCTTTGCCCTTGAGCATAATATATTGCCGGTCGGCACGAGCCGCTGTCACCGGCAGCGCCACCAACTCGGAAACGCGCAACCCCGTGGCATACAAGGTCTCGACCATAGCATTTAAACGCTTGGCGGCGGAAGCGTTCGGCGCTTCCTTTATCGCCTCTTGTCCGGCCATATCCAGCATGTGGTCAACCTCATCCTCGCCCAGCACTTTGGGCAAGGATCGCTGACGCTTTGGTGTGTCCAAAATGCCAGTCGGATCATCGCCACGATGATTTTCTGCGTAGAGAAATTGGTAGAACTGCCGCAGTGATGACAGGTGACGGGCTTGCGATGAGGCGGCGAAATCGCGCATCGCCAAATCCTGCATGACGGAACGAATATCATCGCTGGTCGCGCTGAACAAAGTCGCACCTTTGCCAACGAGGAACAGCGAACTATCATCAAGATCGCGCCGGTAGGCTTCAAGCGTGTTAAGGGCCGCGCCGCGTTCGGCGCTCATCATTTCTAAAAAGCCTTCGATGAGGAGACTGTCGCGCATGGGTTAAGGCGCCAAACCGGCGGGGGCGCTGGCAGCTTTTGCCGCCTCGGATGCCGCATCCTTCACCATCTGCGGGTTCAGCTTTTCTGGCGGAATGCGGATGGTGAGTTCGCTCTGCTTTGGCTTCACAAATGTTGCCAGCGCGAACATCGAGCCATAGGCAAGGCCGATCATGAAAATGATGAAGGTTACGAACCGGAAGAGAGTTGGCATTGGTACGTTCCCAGATTTGATAATGCTTCATACGCCCGTTGTGGACGTTGGCAAGGGCGCAGTTACCTACGTCTTGACGGCAAAGTGTTTTTCCTGTCGATACGGGGAGAGCGAAGCAGTTTTGCGGATAGTTTATGAGCGACGAACCCATCATTAGGCCTGAGGCAGACGGCATTAAACAGATGCTTGGCAAGCGCTCGGTCGTGCTCGTAGGGCTTATGGGCGCTGGCAAATCGACCATTGGCAAGCGCGTGGCTCAGTTTTTGGGCGTGAGCTTTGTTGACGCCGATGCCGAAATTGAAACAGCGGCCCGCATGACCATTCCTGAATTGTTTGAGCGCTACGGTGAGGCGGAATTTCGCGATCTTGAGCGCCGCGTGATCCGGCGTGTTCTGCGCTCCGGCCCGAAAGTGCTGGCGACTGGCGGCGGCGCCTATATGAACGAGCAGACCCGCAAAGCGATTTCCCGGGCGGGTGTTTCGGTTTGGCTGAAAGCCGAGCTTGATGTGCTGATGGAGCGGGTAGGCCGCAAGTCTAACCGGCCCTTGCTACAAACGGTAGACCCGCGCACGACGATGCAGGCGCTGATAGATGCGCGTTATCCGGTTTATGGCTTGGCGCAAATCACCGTCATGTCGCGTGATGAGAAAAAAGATGTGATGGCAGGCGAAGTGGTGGATGCACTGGCGGCAATGGTGGCAGAAACAGTCACGTAAACAAGTTCACTCGCTGCAAAGCGCCGTGCTTCGCGGCGCGGCGGCAACCTTAGCCTCTGCGACCCGCGCTGCCGCTTGCAGATCTCTTGACTTACCGCTGAGCTTTTCCAGTGATTGTATGGCCAAATCTGTCAAAACATAATCCGACTTGTGCCCGACACCATGAATCCACAGCAATTCTGACCCGGCAATAATCTTCGCCAATCCTTTGGAATGCACTTCTTCCAAAACAACGCTGTCTTCATCACCGGAAATAATCACGGTAGGCTTTTGAATTTCACTATAGCGCGGCGAGATCTTAGCGACATAGTTGCATAGCCGTTTCACGCTTTGTGCATTGGCGCGGAAATTATACGGGCGCAGCACGAGGCCGATAGAGGCATCGCTGGTATAAGTTTCCGGCATTCCATTGGGATAGAAAACGCAGGCCGAACCGCTGTTCAGTCGACCGGAGCCAACCGGCAGCGAAATGGTCTGCGCAAACGCGCTCCCAATCACCGGCAGTGCTGTCAGAGTGTAATAACCCGCCACACCGCAGCCCGGCCACGGCAAAACCGCTGGCGACAAGAACAGCAGGCCTTGCACCTTATCAGGATAGGCCACCGCCAGGCTCGCCGTTACCGCCCCTCCATATGAATGTCCGATGATAATCGCTGACTTGATGCCAACATGATCCATCAGCGCGGCGATAGTCTTGGCCTGCCCGTCAGGATCAATATTTTCTTGTGGACCACGCGCTGACCAACCCAAACCAGGGCGGTCTAGAAACAACATCTCCGCCCGCCCGTTAAGCAGCGGCAGAAATGGCACCATCTGATCTTTCAGATTAGCGCTGGCCCCATGGATAAACACCAGCGGTGGCAGATCAGCTGTTTGTCCGGCGGCAATGTGCACAAAGTGCACCTTTGTGCCGTTAACCACGGCATACGCGCCAATGGCCGGATTGGCCCGCTCAAGACGCCACACACCGATGCGCGTTGCGCCCGCGAGCGCAAGCAAAAGTGCCAACACAAAGGCCAAGGCTGCTAAAAAAAGATTCAGGTCCGGCTCCCCGCAATTTGTTCCTCAATATCACCAACCTGCTTTTGAACATCGCGCATCAGCGGATAGACCTCCAACGCTTTGGAATAGGCCTTCAGTGCTTGTTCCTTGCGATCATAACTGAGTAAAATCAGCCCTAGGCCGGTCAAGGCACCAAAATGGCGGGGTTCTAATGCCAATGTCTTTTCAATATCAGCCATTGATTTGGTATAATTATTCATCACGAAATGCAGCGTAGCGCGGTGGTTCCAGCCTTCGGCAAACTGCGGCTTTAAAACGATGGCCTGATCAAGAAAATCCAGCGCCGCTGTATAATCCTTTTTATCAAGTGCGGCATCTGACCATTGCATGAGCAAATTGACCGTAGCGCTGCCCGAATTAGCCCATTCCCCGCGAATACCATTGGCAATTGAGAGCGCCGCCTGTTCGGTTTTTGCTTTTTTCAACGATGCAAAAAGATCATTGAGAATGCTGGCATGGTCGCGTTTAGCGGGCGCAGGCGCGGCAACATCCTGTGTCACCGCTGGAGCAGCTGCAAGAGCAGGCGCTCTCAACAGTCCGCTACCGAACAACACAACAGGGACAATCAACAAAAATCGCATGAGAGACACATGTGTCGAGTTGCGCTTTAGGTCAATAGCAAAATACCGTGATTAAAGAAGTCGCGGGGCAATAATCAGGCGTTAAATCAGCCCTGACGGGCTTTGTAACGAGGCGCTGTCTTATTGATGATGTAAACGCGGCCCTTACGACGAACCAGTTGGTTGTCACGGTGACGAAGGCGGAGCGCTTTGAGAGAATTCTTGATCTTCATAATAGTACCCGTTCTGTTCCGCCCGCGAGGAGCATCAAAGGCAATCCTGAGAAAGCCGTAAAGTGAAGCGTGAATAGACGAAGGCACGCTGCAATGTCAACCACACCTACCCTCTGAATCATTAGAATCTCAAGAGGATTTATTAGATAGCCGCGTAAAATGCCCCATTTTGCGGCCCGCCCTGATGTCCAACTTGCCATAATGATGCACCACGACATTGGACTCAGCGCAAAGCGCCTCCATCTGGCCAATCTCATCACCAATCAGATTTTCCATCACGCAGTCGCTATGGCGTACCGGATCGCCCAGTGGCAGCCCTGTTATGGCGCGGATATGCTGCTCAAACTGCGAATTCGCGCAAGCCGCCTCAGTCCAGTGGCCGGAATTATGCACGCGCGGTGCAATCTCATTGGCAATTAACCCGCCATTAGCCATGACGAAAAACTCAACGCCAATAACCCCGACATATTCCAGCGCTTCAAGAATTTCCTGCGCCGCCTTGCGGGCTTGAACCAGCGTTTCGCCGGACGCTTTGGCCGGTACGGTAGATGTATAAAGTGTTCCCTCGCGGTGTACATTTTCCGCTGGATCAAACACTGCTATCGCGCCGTTCAGCCCGCGTGCGGCAATCACGGATATCTCCCGCTCGAAAGGCACAAAGCCCTCCAAAATCAGCGGCACGCCATTAAACGGTGTATAAATATCCGCAGCGCTTGCCGGATCAGCCGCTTTTAAAACCTGCTGGCCCTTGCCATCATAACCCATACGGCGTGTTTTGAGGACGCCTGTGCCCTCAAACGAATCCATGGCAGCCGCCAAATCCTCTGCGCTGTTCACTGCCATGAATGGCGCGGTTTCAATGCCCGCTTCATTCAAAAACTTCTTTTCCCACAGCCGGTCTTGCGCTACTTCCAGCGCTTGCGCGCCAGGGCGCACAGGAGTTAGCGCGTTGATAAACTTCGCCGCCGCCACCGGAACATTTTCAAATTCATAAGTCACGACATCACTGCGCGCCGCAAATGCCGCCAGCGCTGCTTCGTCATCATAACGAGCAATCACATGATCGCTCGCCACTTGGCGTGCCGGAGCGTTGGCATCGGGGTCAAAAATGATTGTTTGATAGCCCAGCTTCGCCGCTGCCATAGCCAACATCCGCGACAGCTGCCCGCCACCAAGAATGCCGATTGTCGAGCCAAATGACAAATCCATTTACGCTTCATCCACGGGTTTTAGCGCGACAGAGGCAGTCTGTACCGCCCGCCATGCCGATAATTTATCCGAGAGCGCCTCATCGAAAAGCGCCAGCACAGCGGCTGATAGCAGAGCGGCATTGATAGCCCCCGCCTTGCCAATTGCCAGCGTGCCGACCGGAATGCCGCCAGGCATCTGCACAATTGATAAAAGCGAATCCTGCCCGGAAAGCGCTTTGGATTCCACGGGAACCCCAAACACCGGCAATATAGTCATCGAGGCCGCCATGCCCGGCAAATGCGCCGCGCCGCCGGCACCGGCGACTATCACCTTATAGCCATTGGCCTTCGCCCCCCGCGCAAACTCAAACAGCCGCTCCGGCGTGCGGTGCGCGGAAATAATCAAATCCTCATGAGAAATCCCCAAAGCATCCAGCGTAATCGCCGCATGACGCAATGTCGGCCAATCAGATTGGCTACCCATAATAATGGCTACATCGCAGCGAGAATTGTTCATATGTAATCCCTGATTAAAGGCGGGTAATAAACGAATAGTAGGATGGCTACAAGGTTTTACAAATCGACTGGAAGCCTCGTCAGCTATCCATGATTACCAGCGTGTGGCCTCACCGGGTGCGTAGGCTTCCACAGCCAGCGCATGCAATCCATCCTTCAAAACTTCATCCAATGCGGCATTAATGGCGCGATGTCTTGCCAATCGGGATTGACCAGAAAATGTTGCAGAGACAATGCGCACACGAAAGTGGGTTTCACCCGAACCATCGAACCGCTCGCCGTCGTCATGGTGGTGTCCGGCGTGCAAGTGGCTCTCGTTGATGACATTGAGATATTCGGGCGAGAAAGCGCCTCGCAGTTTTTCCTCGACGATTGTAAACCGTGACATCGTATTGCTCTTTCAATTTTCGCCAAAATGCGTAAGACATCCACCCTCTATTTGTCAAACTTGCCTGAGGGGCAAATCGCCCCATATCAGCACTACAAACAATACTTAAGAGTGTCATGGATCTAAAATCTTCATTATTTGACAGCCTGCGAACGGCAAAAAAGAAGCCTCTGGAAGAAAAGCCGCAGGTGATGCCTTGCCAATGGGACGGCTGCGAAAAGCCCGGCACGCACAAAGCTCCTGTTGGCCGCATGAAAGAAGGCGAGTTTTTTCACTTTTGCGTCGATCATGTGCGCGAATACAACAAGAGCTTCAATTATTTCTCCGGCCTCAGCGATGGCGAAGTCGCGCGCTACCAGCGCGAAGCCTTGACAGGCGACCGCCCGACATGGAAGGCCGGTGTCAATGCTGCCGCAAAGCCTGATATTGATCCGGCCAAAGTGCGTTGGGGCCGCGCCGCGCCGCGCGTACGGACCCGCGATGCCAGCGACAGCGCCAACCGCTATACGCCGCAGGTGAAGAAGGCCAAACCCCTGGAAGCAAAAGCCCTGGATACGCTCGGCCTTACGGCAAATGCCACCAAGGAAATGGTAAAAACCCGCTACAAAGAATTGGTCAAGCAACATCACCCTGATGCTAATGGCGGCAATCGCGATTCAGAAGATCGTTTTCGTGACGTGATACAAGCCTATCAGTTGTTGAAAACGGCGGGCTATGGTTGAGCCTTGTTACGCTCTTGCCACTCCAGCAGCCATGGCTTGGATGTCATTTCAAATAAGCGCGAAGAAGTGCGGGTGAATTCACCCACTTTCAGGCCGGATTTTACCTGATAGATCAGGTCCGGTCCTGTTGCGGCAGAAATGAAGAGACGGGTTTTGGCCTCGTAAAGCACGTCAATCAGAATGATAAACCGTTTGGCCTCATTGCGCATGGAGAAATCCAAGGCCGGCACGTTATCAATGAACAAGGTCGGGAAGCGCGTGGCGAGTTCCAGATAATCAGCCGCGCCCAGCGGCTTGGCGCAAAGATCATCAAACCCGAGCCGCGCGGCATCGGTCGAAGCGCCCGGAATATCGAACGCATGGCCGCGCACTTGCAAATGCAGCGGCTCAACCTGCTGATGAGCCGTTGCCAGTTGCCATGCCTCATTCATCGCCGCATGGGCCTTGGGATTGAGTGGCGTTTGGTAAGCACCAACACTGGAAAGCTTCTCGCGGCGATAATCTGTGCGGGCATCCAGTGACCATACATCGCATTTATTTTTCAGCATTTCGACAAATGGCAAGAACAGCGAGCGGTTCAGCCCGTCTTGATAGAGATCATCCGGCGCAACATTGGACGTCGCCACCAGTACAACGCCTTCGTTGAACAATGTCGCGAACAGACGCGACAAGATCATGGCGTCAGCAATATCCAGCACGTGAAACTCATCAAAGCACAGCAGGCGGCAATTTTTGGCTAGATCCTTGGCGACCGGCGGTATCGGATCTTCCTCACGGTTTTCGCCACGCTTGAAACTTTGGCGATGCTCGTGGATGCGTAAGTGAACGTCTTGCATAAAAGCATGGAAATGCGCGCGGCGTTTAAATTTGATCGGGCAAAGCTCAAAAAACCAATTCATCAGCATGGTTTTGCCGCACCCGACGGAGCCGTGAATATAAAGCCCGCGCACGGGCTTCGTTTCAGGTTTGCGTGAAAACAGCCATCCCAATGGTGAGGATTTTGAACTATTCGTTTGCTGAGTGACTACGAGTTCGTGGATTATACGGTCGAGCCGCTCGCATAGGCCACGTTGTGCGCCGTCCTCTTGCACAAGACCTTGCGCGACACGGGCATCATAAAGGCGGCGAACTGAGGCTCCGGTCATGTCCGGCATCGGGGCAGGCTCACAAGTTGGAGCGGAATAGAAAGTGGCGGGCTGATCGCCCGCCGTTTTATGAAACTATAATTTAGCGACTGAGGCTAATAGGCGAGCCGCCCGTGGTCTGACCATCAAAGCGGCCAGGAGTTGTTGTGAACAACCGCGCAATTGTCGCGCCGCTTTCATCATAAAGCGAAAGCTGCTTGCCGGCGACGTTCCAAGATTTGACGTTAGCCATTTCGCCAGGGCACTTCAAAGGACCAGCGCGGAAGCCTTGGCCAAATTTGGTTTGCGGCGTTGCCACTTTGCAGGATTGTCCGGCTAACGAAACGGTCCATACTCCGGCAACACTTCCAACAGTCACGTCTGCGCCGCCAGCACTTGCCACTTGCACAGGCTGGGTAGTATTTGCTGCGGGTGCACCTGGAACAACGGGAGCTGCTGGAAAAGCATTAGGATTGGTCATACCCGGCGCGATAACGCCCGGCGTGGACTGTCCGGCAACTACAGGCGCAGGGGATGTTGGTGCAGGCAATTGGTTTTGCGCGACTGTTCCTGCAGGCGCCGCATACACTGGCGTCGGCGCGGTATCAATACTGTCCATACGGGTCGATTGGCAACCGGCCAAAAGTAACATCAACAGGGCGGCCAGCGCGGCACTCTTATGAATGGTCTGCATCTTAATAGTCTCCCTGGATCGGTATTGCCGTTATTCAAAACAGCACCTTGTACGTAACATAATTAATTTAGTGATAAATGTCTAAGTCCCGCCAAATGCAACAAAAAAGCAACATTGTCACCACGGTGTCCATGAATTAGGTCACATCATGGTATTTGAGACACAATAGATGAGGCTGGTTATACGCCTAATCTTCAGTTTAGCCCGCGTTTTGCGAGCATAGCGTCAGAATTTGGCAATTTGCCGCGAAATGCTTTGTAAGCATCCTCCGGATCCATTGAACCGCCTGATGAATAGATAAACTGCTTCAGCTTGGCCGCCATCTCGGTGTTGAAGGCATCACCAGTTTCGGTGAAAGCCGCAAATGCATCCGCATCCAGCACTTCCGACCACATGTAGGAATAGTAACCGGCGGAATAGCCGTCACCTGCATAAACATGGGCGAAATGCGGGGTGCGGTGGCGCATGACGATGGATTTCGGCATGGTGAGTGATTTCAAAACCTCAGCCTCACGCGCCATCGGGTCGCCGCTCTCGCCGGACTGATGCGCATCAATGTCCACGATTGCCGATGACACAAAACTAACCGCATCAAAACCCGAATTGAAATTGCGCGCGGCTGTTAGCTTATCAATCAGCACTTTCGGCATCGCCTCGCCCGTTTCAATATGAACGGCGTGTTTGGCCAGAACTTCTGGCACGGTGAGCCAATGTTCGTAAAGTTGGCTCGGTAATTCTACAAAATCGCGCGAAACGGATGTGCCAGAGACCGACGGCCATTTTACATTCGACATTAACCCATGCAGCCCGTGACCAAATTCATGGAACAAAGTTCGCGCGTCATCAAACGACAGGAGCGAGGGCTTGCCATCGCTGGCCTTGGCGAAATTCATGACGTTGTAAATGATCGGCAATTGCCCGCCGTTGAGTGAATATTGATCCTGCAAACTGCTCATCCACGCGCCTGACCGTTTGGAGGAGCGGGCAAAATAGTCACCGAGGAACAGGCCTACAGGTTTTCCATTGGCATCCGAAACTGTGAATGTCCGCACATCCGCGTGCCATGCGGCAATGCCCGACTGCTCCTCAAATTTCAAGCCAAACAGGCGCGTTGCGACGGCAAAACTCGCCTCGATAATGCGGCCAATTTCCAAATAGGGTTTGGTTTCGTCTTCATTAAACGCATAGCGTTTCGCTTTCAGCTTTTCCGCAAAAAAGCGCCAGTCCCATGGCAAGATGTCCTGGTTTGAGCCTTCGCTTGCTGCAAGTTCCGCCAACGCCAATTCTTCTTGTCCAGCGCGTTTCACGGCACGCTCCCACACATTGGCAAGCAGATCATTAACTTTGGCGGGTGTTTTTGCCATCGTGTCATCAAGCTTAAAGGCGGCGAAATTGGCATAGCCAAGCAGCTTGGCTTTTTCGGCGCGAAGGCTAAGCGTTTGCGCCACCAGCGGGCGGTTATCGTTGGCGCCGTCATTCATGCCGCGCTTTACCCAAGCGCAGAAAGCCTTTTCTCGCAAATCACGACGGCTGGAATAGCTGAGAAACGGTTCAATGACTGAGCGTGATAATGTGACGGCGAATTTGCCATTATGCCCGCGCTCCGTTGCCGCGCCTGCCATGGCAGCCTTCAGCCACTCCGGCAGCCCGGCCAAGTCTGTTTCGCTATCTAGAAGCAGCGCAAGAACTTTTTCATCAGCCAGTATATTCTGCCCGAACGAAGCGCCAAGTGACGCCAACGTTTCGTTGATTACGGCAAGGCGAGTTTGATCCTCGCCTTTCAGCAAAGCACCGGAACGGACGAAACCCTTCCAACTACGCTCAATCACGCGCAACGTTTCCACGTCCAAATTCAGCGCGTGACGCTTTTGATAAAGCCCGTCAATGCGGGCAAAGAGTTTGGCATTCATCGACAGCGCCGAGTAGTGCCGCGACATGGCGGGCGCGATCTCACGTTCCAACGCTTCAATTTCGGGATTGGAGTGCGCGCCGGCTTTTAGCCAGAAAATGCCGGATACGCGGCCTAGCGCCTCGCCGCACAATTCTAATGGGGCCAAAACATTTTCTAGTGTCGGCTCATCGGTGTTTTTTGCAATCGCGTCAATTTCATCATTATGCGCCACCATTGCGGCATCAAAAACGGTTTTGAACTCGTCGTCTTTCACATGCGAAAAATCGGGTAAACCGTGAAATCCGGTCCAGCCTGTTAACGCAGAGGACTTCAAATCTAGCTTTTGAGACATGGGACGCTTTCAGTTTGATTGTCTAAGATGGTAGATGAATAATGGCAATGAGCCTTGGATAAGGCTAGAGCTAAAACTGTAAACGACAAAATAAAACAAAAAAGCCGCCTTGCGGCGGCCTGTTTTTTTGCTGTCTCATACAAGAAACTGGAGCGGGCGAAGGGATTCGAACCCTCGACCCTAACCTTGGCAAGGTTATGCTCTACCCCTGAGCTACACCCGCTCTAGCAGCCTTTAGCGCTGCAGCGAGGGTTATATGACGGAAGAGCGCCGTGAATGCAACAGCAAAAACGGGCACTCATGCGGATTTTTGCCTGAAGGTTTGTCTTGAGTGGACCAACCCAAATTGTTAAATGTAGTTCACATCACGTAAATTAGTCAGGTTATCATGTGCCACCACCCTAAAACGCCAGAACAACTTTTCAGCTTTCTTGATTCACTCGCCATAGAAGTTAAAACTGTGACCCACCCCCCGCTTTTTACAGTGGCGGATTCGCAAAGTCTGCGCGGTGAATTGCAGGGCGGGCATACCAAGAATTTATTTCTGAAAGATAAGAAAGACAATTACTTCCTGCTGACGGTTGATGAAAACGCAGTCGTCGATTTGAAAACCGTCCACCATCTCATCGGCGCTACAAGTAAAATCTCCTTTGGCAAACCTGAAGCACTGCTGGAGTTGCTGGGCGTGACACCGGGTGCGGTGACGGCGCTGGGGCCAATCAATGACACAGACGGTAGGGTGAAGGTGTTTCTCGACGAGACCCTGATGCAAAACACGCTGATTAATTGCCATCCACTAATCAATACGGCAACGACAACGATAGCAAGCGCTGACCTGATAAAGTTCCTCAAAGCAACAGGCCATGAGCCAACGGTCTTAAAGTTGGCCACAAGACTTGATATTGGATAAATGACCACGACCTGATCATGACATAGTAAATTGCGGGCGGCGTTTGCACCCATGGAGTTAAATCGAAATGACCACTAATAATCCCTATGGCGCGAGCTACGCCACCAGCAATGTAACCGTCAACGCCGCCAGCCAAGAGCCTGCTGAAATGATGCCCGCCGAGATCGTTCCTAACGTTGAAATCCGCGATGTCACAACACAGAGTTTTCCGCAAGAGGTTGTCGCCGACAGCCGCAATCAACCGGTGTTGGTGGATTTCTGGGCGCCTTGGTGCGGGCCATGCAAACAGCTTGCACCGGTTTTGAAGCGCGTGGTGAGCGAGTCTCAGGGCCGCGTGAAACTGGTCAAAATGAACATCGATGATCATCCGTCCATCGCCGGTCAACTTGGCATCCAGTCGATTCCCGCTGTTATCGCTTTCAAAAACGGTAAACCCGTCGACGGCTTCATGGGTGTGCAGCCGGATGGCAAAATCCGCGAGTTTATAGCCCGTGTTGCCGGTCCGGACCAAAGCGGGTTAGAACTGGCCGCTGCGCTGACAACAGCTCTGGAGGCACTGGGGAAACAAGATTACGAGGCCGCCTTCCCGATTTTTGATGCTGTTATCAACGCCCAGCCGGAAAATGAAAAAGCGCTGGCCGGTCTCGCCGAATGCCTGATTGCCGGTGGCCAATTGGACCAAGCCCGCGAGGTGCTGGCGCAGGTGCCGGAAGCCAAACAAACCGCGCCGGAAGTCGTTTCCGCCCACACCAAGATTGCCCTGCATGAACAAGCCGCCACCATGGGCAATCCAAAAGTGCTGCAAGCCCGCATAGATGCCGACCAAAAGGACTATCAAGCCCGCTTTGATCTTTCCGCTATTTTGAATGTACATGGCGATAAAGACGCCGCTGCGGATCTTCTGCTTTATATCATCAAGGCGGACCGCACATGGGAAGACGATGGAGCGCGCAAGCAGCTGGTTCAGCTCTTCGAGGCATGGGGACCGATGGATGCAGCGACGCTTGGCGCACGGCGGAAACTTTCCGGTCTATTGTTTCGTTAGACAGGATATATGTTGAGTGAGATATATCTTGAGAAATAATCACGGCGCACCATGTTTCACTATGAATGCCGATTAGGAGCTTCCCATGCGCGCCGGTAATATGAGTTACGTCAATGCTGCCGACATTCCGGACACAGTTGCTGTGTTTCCGTTATCGGGCGCGCTGTTATTGCCGGGCGGGCAAATGCCGCTGAATATTTTTGAACCTCGCTATTTAGAAATGGTCGACCAAGCTCTCGCCACAAACCGGCTTATCGGCATGGTGCAGCCGTCATTTGATGGCAAGAAAAACGGTCTGTGCGATGTCGGGTGTCTCGGCCGAATCGCAGCCTATGGCGAAAGCGGTGATGGGCGCTATCACATCACGCTGGCGGGTGTATGCCGCTACCGCGTGGTGGAGGAGCTGCCCGTGAAAACGCCATGGCGGCAGGTTATGCTTACGCCATTCCTCACCGACCTTGAAACGCCAAACGGCAAAGACATTGACCGTGACAGTCTCATCAAGGCGTTTCGTTCATACCTTGAATCCAACGAGTTGGAAGCCGACTGGGAAAGCGTAAACCGTGCGGATAATGCCATGCTGGTCAATGCGCTTTCCATGATGTCTCCTTATGGTCCAGCCGAAAAGCAGGCTCTTTTAGAAGCGGTAGATTTGAAAACCCGCGCCGAAACGCTTGTTGCAATCACTGAAATCATGCTTGCCCGAAATGGTGATATGGGGTCAACTCTCCAGTAAACGGGGATTTATATGATCGAACACGAGCCAACAGAAATAGATCGAAAAATGCTGGAGCTTTTGGTGTGCCCGCTAACTAAAGGCAGCCTGACCTACGCTCGCGAACATGACGAACTAATCTCGCGTCTTGCCCGCCTCGCCTATCCGGTGCGCGAAGGCATTCCGATTTTACTGCCATCAGAGGCAAGGGCAATTGAAGTATAGAGAATTTTTGAGTGATGCGGAACGCATTACGATTTAAATAATGTGATAAATCAGATAGTTAGAGTGCTGTTCTGATTGCATCAAAACGAGTGGAACTCTAATGTTTAAAATGCCGCGTTCCGGTGAACACCATGGCGATGCCGTGGCCATCAGCGACGGCGATGACTTCATCATCGCGTATGGAGCCGCCAGGCTGGATGACGGCGGTTGCGCCTGCCTCAATGGCTGAAATCAAGCCATCTGCGAAGGGGAAGAATGCGTCTGATGCAACTACGGAGCCTTTGGTGGTAGACGTAGCCAAGCCTGCCACTTCAGCGGAGTCCTCAGCCTTGCGGGCGGCGATGCGGGACGAGTCTACACGGCTCATTTGGCCCGCACCAATGCCGACGGTTGCGCCGTCTTTGACATAGACAATTGCGTTTGATTTCACATGTTTAGCAACGCGGAAAGCGAAGCGCAGGTCGTTCAGTTCTTGTGTCGTAGGCGCGCGTTTTGTAACGACCTTGAGTTCCAAATCATCAACATTGGCATTATCACGACTTTGCACAAGCAGCCCGCCTGCAACAGTTTTGGCGGCGATGCCAGCGGCGCGGGGGTCGGCCATCGCGCCGGTGACGAGCAGGCGCAAGTTCTTTTTATTCGCAATGATTTCAATGGCTTCGCTTGATGCATCGGGCGCGATAATGACTTCGGTAAAGGTTTTGACGATCTCAATGGCGGCGCTTGCATCCAACTTTTGGTTCATGGCAACGATGCCGCCAAAGGCTGATGTGGGGTCGCAAGCCAGCGCTTTGACATAGGCTTCCATCAGTGTTCTGCCGGTGGCGACGCCGCAGGGATTGGCGTGTTTGATGATGGCGATAGCGGCGCTTCGGCTCGCGTCAAATTCACTTGCCAGTTCAAAGGCGGCGTCTGTGTCATTGATATTGTTATAGGAAAGCTGTTTGCCCTGCAGTTGCTTGGCGGTGGAGACTCCGGGGCGGTTTTCGCCGGTCTTGTAAAATCCGGCGGATTGGTGCGGATTTTCGCCGTAACGCAGAGACTCAGCCAATTTTCCACCGATGGCGCGGAAGTCGGGAGTTTCGATTTGAAGCTCGGCTGCGAACCAGTTGGCGATCATGGCATCATAGGCAGCGGTGCGCGAAAAGGCTTTGGCGGCGAGCTCTTGGCGCAAGCGATAAGGCAGCTTTCCATTGTTTTCATTGAGTAAATTGACAACTTTCACATAGTCAGCAGGGTCGGTTACGACGGTGACATAGGCGTGATTTTTGGCGGCAGCGCGGATCATGGCGGGGCCGCCGACGTCGATGTTCTCGACCGTTTCGGGATAATCACCGCCGCGCGCGCGGACTTCCTCGAACGGGTAAAGCGTAATTACGGCGAGATCAATTTCTGGAATGCCGTGTTCAATCATCGCGGCAACATGGTCATTATCATCGCGAATTGCCAGAAGGCCGCCATGGACAGACGGGTGCAAAGTCTTGACGCGGCCATCCATAATTTCAGGGAATTGCGTGATTTCTGAAATATCTTCTACAGGAATACCGTTATCTTTCAGTGTTTTAGCCGTGCCGCCGGTGGAAACCAGTTCGATGCCGTGACTGACTAATTCTCTGGCGAAATCCAGCAGACCTGTTTTATTTGAAACTGAGAGCAAGGCGCGGCGGACGGTTACGAGGTCCGGGGCGGGGATTTTTTTGGATGCGACAGCCATTGCCAATCTTTCATATGCTTTTGATTGGTCGCATTATTCTTAATCGTAATGTGTCCCATATCACTTGAAAATGCTCCAAGTTGCGGGGCTTTAGCACTCCCCGTTTCAGGACGCCAGCGTGACTTTTTGCAGTGCACAAAATGCATAAGGGAAGGCGGACTGGACCCGCACGAGGATCGCACGAAGATGATACGGAATGGATACGGCAACAGCACGGAAAGCGTGCGAACTCAGCGCGACCAGTTTCCGAGCGCCGTGCGGGTGAACTGCCATGTCACTTCGCTGATATCGGTGGCATCAAACTCCAGCAAAATCATTTTGGTTTTTTGCGGTCCGCTTATGCCTGCAAAATAAACAGACTGGTCAATCGTCGGTGCAATTTCGCCGCAAGTGAACACCCACGTGTCGTCGCGCCCGGCGTTGAGCAAAATCTGCCCGACCTCATTATACAAAATTGTGACCAGCGGATGGAGATGAAATCGGATGGCAATATGATTGCGATTATTGGTGCGCAAGGGAAATCCGGCTTGGTCAATAAAGCGGTCTTTGCCTGCCAAAACGGAACCGCCTCCGGAAAGGATCATCTGGCGCTCATGCACCACGCCGAAGGAGCGCAGGAAACCATCATGGCTGGCTAGAAATCCTTCGCTGCCACTTTGGCTAAGGCGGCGCACCGGCACGTGGCGCGGGCCGGTGACAATGGGCGTGCCAAACAAATTGCGTGAGGTTTTGGTTTTGGCAAAGCGGCAGGATGATGTGTCGTTAACGGTGGCAGTGGAATGCGCGGCGGTGGTGCGCGACAGCAGGTTAAAATCCGCCGGGCCGAAGCGGTCGGTTCCGGCATTAACGATATAGCGGTGGCGGCCGGAGGAAAGTTCAAAAGACAAGCACCCGGCATGGGCATCTTGCGAGGCACTGGCAATTGGTGGCACCCCAGTATCGGCGACGACAGTGGTGTATCCCATTTGCAGCCGCTGATAGCCGGAATGAGAGGCCGATGACAGCGGGCTTCCGGCGGCATCATCAAATCGCAGTACGGCGGCGATGCGTTCCTGCTTGGCATAGCCAGCGCCATTAAAATGCGCCAATGAACCATCGCAATGGCGGAAAAACCGTAGCGCCGGCAGCATCCGCTCGACAGCGGCAATCAGCTCGCGCGGCGGGTTTTCAGACTGGTTGGCATAGGTTTGGCGTAGCGGCAAAAGATCTGTGAGAAGCTCCAGCACCGCTTCGGGATTGCGCGAAATATGCCCGCCATCAGGAAATATCTGCGTAAGCAGCTCACTCTCCAAATTACGGGTGGCGGACGTCAGCCTTGAAGTGGCGACAGGCAACGACAGAGCGCCAAACACCAACGCAATACGACAGCGCAGCTTGACCTCGCCTGTCTCTAAACCCGGCGCGATGATCCGCAAATAGCGTAACTGGAAAGCCAGCGATTTTAAAAAGGCACGGTAAAATTCAAGGTTACAGTCTTTAAGCAGCGTGCCGGAATGTTGCAGCCAGGCGATGACCCGCTTGGAGACAATATCAGGCTCCCAGCTAAACCCTTCGATCGTGCGCCCGTAAAGTTTTAACCAGTCTGAAACCAGCGTGCGGGCGTGCACGCAGGCCAGCTCAGTTCCAGCCTCCCGGCTATGGCGCAGCCAGCGAAAATTATGCAGCGCCGCCTGCCATTCTTGGTTAGGCGCATTAATCTCAAAGGGTGAAGCACCGCCGGTCTCAACGCTATTGCCCGCCAGCGCGATGCGTCCGGCATAAAATTCCTGCGCGATGTGGGCGTCCGCCATACGTAAATCCGGCGGGGCGATGAGAATACGATCCGGCGTAAGCCCTGAAAAGCGCCAGCGCGCAATCGGCCCTGAGCGCAGCCGTCGGGAGACCTTGCGCCACAGGCCAGCGGCGGCAAGACCAATCATCCCCGGCTGATCCGCCAAACTGCCGGCCACTGCATTCTCCCCTGATATCTCCAAGGGTATGATAGCGGGGACGGCGGCGAGTGCAAGCAATTTGGTGGTGGCGCGCAACACGGTGACGGTTCGAAAATTGCGTAGTGCGAACTGTGATGACCGGCTGCTTATGCCGATGCAATTTTTGCACTGTTTCCTCAAGTGACGGCCGCCCGTTCTGAACCGGCGCGTTGCTTCTCAAGTTTTTAAGTTGTCGTATCGTTTTGACGCAAAACCGCACACACTTTTGGCACAACGACGCTCTGGTATTAACCCTTTCCTAGTCACTATTAGAAATCTCTCAGTCCCGAACCGTTTTTAAACCCTTTGCCGTTAATGGTGACACCACGACGGGACATCGGGGACATTCATGCGGCTTTCCGCAACTAGTGCAGCACATAAAATCTTGCCGGGCAAGTATGCCGCAAGAGCACTGCCGTTTGCGACAAAATTCGATGAGATATTGGATGCTAAAGACGAGAATTCAATCGCGCGGCGCATGTCCCTCATCGCATTTGCCATTCGTTTGGTAAGCGCGGCAATCGCGTTTCTATCTCAAATTTTGTTGGCCCGCTGGATCGGTGATTTTGAGTATGGCATATTCGTGCTGGTGTGGACGGCATCGGTAATTTCGGGAAATCTCTCGTGTTTTGGATTTTCGACCACAATCATCCGCTTTGTGCCACAATATTTGGCTTCAGGCAGTGAGAGTGAGTTACGCGGTATATTATTGACGGGTCGTATTTTTTCGATGTTAGCGGCGACATGTGTGGCAGTGGCCAGCATTTGTTTCACACTATATTTCGCTTCCTCCATCGAAAATTATTATGTTGCGCCTTTCGTTTTGGGAGCGCTGACGTTGCCGATGATCGCGCTGGGTGACACGCTGGAAGGTACAGCGCGGGCCAATTCATGGCCGGTGAAAGCCTTGTCGCCGACCTACATCGTGCGCCCGATTTTAATATTAGTGACTATGGTTGTGGCGCTGAAAGCCGGGTTCCCGGCGGACGCTAAAACAGCAATTGTCGCCGCCGTAATTGCCACCTATGCCACCACCATTGTGCAATTGCTGGCCATTACCAACAGCATGGAAAAGATTGTTCCAAGCGGGCCAACACAAGTCAACTTTGGCGAATGGATTGGTGTCTCACTACCGATATTTCTTGTTGAGGGCTTTCTTTTTCTGTTGACCAATGCAGACGTGTTGGTGGTCGGGCATTATTTGGAGCCAACCCGGGTAGCCGTCTATTTTGCGACTGCCAAAACACTGGCTTTGGTGCATTTTGTTTACTTTGCTGTCAAAGCCGGTGTCAGCCAGCGTTATGCCCAGCTCATTCATACAGGCACCAAGGCCGAACTTGCAGCGTTTGTGTCAAGCTCCGCCCGCTGGACTTTTTGGCCCTCACTATTCATGGGCATGGTCGTGCTGGCGTTCGGTAAACCGCTGTTGGGCCTGTTCGGTCATTCCTTCGTTGAAGGCTATCCTATGCTGTTTGTCATGGTATTGGGCGTGTTAATGCGCGCCTCGGTTGGCCCGTCGGAAAGCTTGCTGAACATGTCAGGCTATCAACGGGTTTGCGCGTGGATTTATGCGGCAACTCTGTTTGTCAGCCTTGGTCTTTGCATGGTTTACATCCCCATTTATGGCCTATGGGGCGCGGCCGCCTCGTTTTCGGCAGGGATGGTGTTTGAAGCGCTGACGCTGGGCGTTGTGGTTTACCGCTACATGGGCATCCAAGTTTCTGTCTTTGCCGATTTTGTCCCGTCAATTTTCGCGGGGAGATCATAATGGCTGCTATTCCCGTATTTGAAGAGCAGACAGGCGGCGCTGCGGCTGCAATGATGGCCGGACTTGCCGGTCTTGATATTAATGAACCGGCGCTGGCGCAGTTTAACAGTATGGCGACGATGAAAGACTTGGTACAAACCAACCGGTCACGCCGCTTGTCAGTCTATCCGGCGAGCGCGGGCTTTGATCTTGCCGGGGAGCTTGAATATTTGAGCTGGCGCGCGGTGGAGCCGAATATATTTTTCAATCCCCGGTTTTTAGCGCCTGCCATGCCAAGGCTTGAAGACAAGGAAATTCGCTTTATCACCATGCGCGATGAAGGCGATGATCGCAGTCGTTTGCGCTTTTTGATGCCATTTTCTGTCGAGCGCCCCGGTCTTGGGCTTGGGCCGCAAGTTATTCGGGCCTGGTCGTCACCGTTTGCACCATCGGGAACTCCCTTGGTGGACCGTGATGATCCCGTCGGGATATTAGAGGACGTCTTAGATATTCTTGGTCGTAAGCATTTGAAGCTGCCTGATGTGTTGGTTATGCCTGACATTTGCGAAAATGGATCCGTTGCGAGCGCGCTGCGCACCGCTGCGATCGGGCGTAATCTTTTTGTAACAACTGCCGATATCAAAGCGCGGCCAATTCTGATTACAGGCGAAGAGCCGGAGACCTACTTGAAAGGCGCTGTTACGCCCCATCACTTGCGTGGCTTTAACCGGAAACTCAGACGGCTTGCGCAAGAGGGAGTGCTTACTTTCAACGAGGCACGCGAACCTTTGGACGTGCGCCGTCGCACGGAAGAGTTTTTGGCGCTGGAAGCGCGTGGCTGGAAGGGCCGCGAGCGCACCGCTATGATCATAGATCGCTACCGAGCCGCTTTTGCCCGCGAGGCCTTGTATAAACTTGCCGAGCGCGACATGTGCCGCGTTCATACGCTTGATATGAACGGCAAAGCGATAGCCTCCCTGATTGTGCTGCGCGAAGCCGGAGTGGCTTACACATGGAAGACCGCTTACGACGAGACTTACTCGAAGTTTTCACCGGGCACATTGTTGATGATCGACACAACCAAAAGTCTGCTTGATGATCCAAATATTATACGCGCCGATTCGCTTGCGGTTCCCGATCATCCGATGATGTCGAGGCTTTGGAAGGAGCGGCAGAGCATGGTTACTTTAGTCATCGGTCTTAGCCCTGGTGCTGACCGCGCCGTGCGGCACGTTGCCAATCAAATTGATCTGCATAAGAAAACGCTGACCGTGGCGCGAACGATGCGAGAGCGCTTCAGGGCATTTACAGGGCGCAGTTGATCCTGAAATAGATGTATCAATCTGTTTTGATATCTCAATTTGGCTCCATCCGCGCTCTTGAATTGCGCCGGCTACTATGATGATATCTGGTCTGTAAATAGAACCAGATTTCTTTAGCGCGCATTCGAGAGATGTTGCGCTCAGGAATAATGTGACAAAATAAAGGGTTATATTGTGCTTTGGTTTTATCAAAACCGGACGCACTCCCGCTTTCGAAAATTGGGGTTATTTCTTGCGCGACGCATTATTTCATGTTGATCCGGTCAGACTAACCACGCTGCAATCGCAAATTCGCGAGTCGCTGGTATCGGCGATATTATCCGGGCAAATACCGGCGGATGCGCCTGTTCCTTCTACGAGGCGGATGGCGCAGCGCTTAAATGTTTCGCGCAATACCGTAACGTTGGCTTATCAAACATTGGCGATGGATGGTTTTTTAACCCCGCGTGAGCGTTCGGGTTTTTATGTTTCCAAAGACATGATCACCATGTCTTCACGCCTTGCGGCGGGTAAGGTGAAAGGTGTCGAAAAATCCCTGGCCAAAAAATTTGATGTCACCAGTCGGTTGCGGATAAAACCATCTGAACAGGTGAATAGGGTTAAACCGGAAAACTGGCAGGATTATCCGTTTCCCTTTATATATGGCCAGTCTGATCCGGCTCTGTTTCCAATCGCTGAGTGGCGTGAATGCACGCGCCAAGCCATGAGCCGCAAGTGGCTCGATGCATGGACGGATGATCGTTTTACCGAAGATGATCCGATGCTGGTTGAGCAAATTCGCCAGCGGATATTGCCAAGGCGCGGCATTCAGGCTGGAGCTGATGAGGTATTGGTTACGCTGGGTGCGCAAAATGCTCTGTATTTACTGGCAGATCTATTGGTCAAACCTGAAACAGTCGTTGGGTTGGAAGATCCCGGATATCCGGATTTTCGCAATATAATTGCGCTAAAAACTAAATCTATCAGACCTTTGGCAGTCGATAGTGATGGCCTGATCCTCAGTGAAAAACTCAATGGATGTGATCTTTTATTTGTGACGCCCAGTCACCAATCGCCGACAAATGTGACCATGGGCCTCGCGCGCCGGCGTCAACTATTGACATGGGCAGGCCGCTCAGACGCCATTATTATTGAAGACGATTATGAGTTTGAGACTAATTATAGCGGTCAGGTAACACCAGCTTTGAAGTCTCTGGATGTGAACGGGCACGTACTTTATGTTGGCAGCCTGTCTAAATCATTGATGCCCGGCCTTCGTATGGGGTTCATGGTTGGCCCGCCCGAAATCATCCGCGAAGCGCGTGCGCTGCGCCGGCTGATGCTGCGCCATCCACCTGGAAATAACCAGCGGGTTGTCGCGTTGTTTCTGGCGCTGGGCCATCATGATATGCTAACCGGAAAATTGCACCGCGCCTATCATACGAGGTGGCATGCAATGAAAGACGCTATGGAAATGCACTTGCCCGGTTGGGCACAAACGCCCGGCTTTGGTGGCACTTCGTACTGGGTCACCGGACCGCGAAGTTTGGATAGCGTTGCGCTTGCAGAAAAAGCATTGGAACATGGTGTGGTGATTGAGCCCGGGGCCATCTGTTTTGCTGATCCTAGAGACAAGGCACATCATTTCCGTTTGGGATTTTCATCACTTCCAGCGGAACGTATTAATCCTGGAATTGAAATATTGGCGCGTGTTGTTGCCGGCATGAGACGATAAATAATATGCCGGAATTTTGGACCCATTGAAGTATCAATCTGGATATTGAGGGTTACAAACGACTGCGATAGACAATAGACAGGCGCTGATACAAGTCGCGTTCAAACGGAATCAGAATTCGTCCCAAGACGTAAGCGGGTTCTGATGCTTTTGGATGCTGTTTGAACCCGGCTTATTCTAAAGCGTGCGCATTTCACTCCGATGAAGGATAGCCCGATGAAAATGACCACGGAAGAGGCCTTCGTAAAAGTGCTGCAAATGCATGGCATCGAGCACGCTTTTGGTATCATTGGATCGGCAATGATGCCGGTTTCAGATCTTTTTCCCAAGGCTGGTATCACTTTTTGGGATTGCGCGCACGAGACCAATGCGGGCCTCATTTGTGACGGCTATTCTCGCGTTACCGGCAAAATGGGTATGGCGATTGCGCAGAATGGGCCTGGTGTTACCGGCTTTGTGACGGCCATAAAGACTGCATTCTGGAACCATACGCCGATGCTGCTGGTGACGCCGCAAGCGGCCAATAAGACCATGGGCCAAGGCGGATTTCAGGAAGTGCCGCAGATGGCACTGTTTCAAGATATGGTTTGCTATCAAGAGGAAGTGCGCGATCCATCGCGTATTGCTGAGGTTTTGAATCGTGTTATAGTTAAAGCCATTCGCGGATGCGGGCCGGCGCAAATTAACATTCCGCGCGATTATTGGACCCATGTTATCGATGTGGACCTGCCGCAGATCGTGCAGTTTGAGCGTCCCGCTGGCGGGCACATGGCAATTGCAGAAGCTGCAAAACTTCTGTCTGAGGCCAATTTTCCCGTGATTTTAAATGGCGCCGGTGTGGTTACGGGCGGGGCGATCCCCGTGTCCATTGCGCTTGCCGAGCGTTTGGACGCAGCTGTTTGCTGCGGTTATCAGCATAATGATGCCTTCCCCGGCAGCCATTATTTGTCCGTCGGGCCGTTGGGCTATAATGGCTCTAAAGCGGCGATGGAATTGATTTCAAAGGCTGATGTTGTGCTCGCACTGGGCACACGGCTGAACCCGTTTTCGACGTTACCGGGTTATGGCATCGACTATTGGCCGAAAAACGCCAAGATTATCCAAGTCGATATCAACCCGGACCGCATCGGCCTCACAAAGAAAGTTACCGTGGGAATCTGCGGCGATGCCAAGCAAGTTGCGGCGCAGATTTTGGGTCATCTGGATTTGAAAGCCGGTGATGCCGGACGAGCGGAGCGAAAGGCGACCATTCATCATACCAAGTCCGCTTGGCTGCAACAGCTTTCGTCAATGGACCATGAGGAAGATGATCCGGGCACTGTCTGGAACGAAGAAGCCCGCAAGCGCGATGCTGACCGCATGTCGCCGCGCCAAGCATGGCGGGCCATTCAGGCGGGGCTGCCAAGCACGGCGATCATCTCATCAGACATCGGCAATAATTGCGCCATCGGAAATGCCTACCCGACATTCGAGCATGGGCGGATGTATTTGGCACCCGGACTTTTCGGCCCGTGCGGCTACGGATTTCCAGCCATCATCGGTGCGAAAATCGGACGACCTGATGCGCCAGTGTTCGGCTTTGCGGGTGATGGTGCATTTGGCATTTCAGTCAATGAAATGACATCGATTTGCCGCGACCAATGGCCTGCCATCACCATGGTGATTTTCCGCAACTATCAATGGGGCGCTGAAAAGCGCAACACGACGCTGTGGTTTGATGATAATTTTGTCGGCACGGAGTTGGACAGTAAACTGAGCTATGCCAAATTGGCTGACGCTTGCGGCTTTAAAGGCGTGAGCGTTAAAACAATGGCTGAAACGACAAAAGCCATGCAAACGGCGGCTGACGACCAAGCCAATGGCATTACGACATTCATCGAAGTTATCCTCAACCAGGAACTCGGTGAGCCATTCCGCCGCGACGCGATGAAGAAGCCTGTTTCTGTGGCTGGTATTGATAAGGCGGATATGCGTCCGCAACACATCGCATGAAGGATGAGGATGGCGGTTCATGGCACTCATCCCATGTGGACACCGCTCTGCAATGGGCAGTGCTGAATGGACCGGGCCTCATTGTCAGCGCTTTGGTGGCACTGGCGGCGCAGTTTTTATCTGAACATTATGATGCGCCAGCCATGCTTATGGCGCTGCTGTTGGGCATTGCGCTGCACTTTCTTTCGGAAGAAGGCAAATGCGTGGCAGGCATTAATACTGCCGCAAAAAGCATATTGCGCATCGGCGTTGCTTTGCTCGGAGTGCGCATCAGTGTGGAGCTGATTATAGGGCTGGGCTTTGAGACTGTGCTGCTCTTGGTGGGCGGCGTTATCCTGACCATCGGCTTTGCCTTGGCTTTAGGGCGTGTGATGGGCCAAAATTGGCGGCTCGCGCTTCTCACGGGCGGCGCGGTAGCTATTTGCGGCGCGTCGGCTGCGATGGCGATTGCGGCGGTTTTGCCCAAGGATGAGCATTCGGAGCGCAATCTCATTTTTACAGTGCTGGGCGTTACGGTTCTCAGCACTATTGCCATGGCGCTTTATCCCGTCCTTACCCATACGCTGATGCTCAGCCACCATGATGCAGGTGTATTTCTGGGCGGGACTATTCATGATGTGGCGCAGGTTGTTGGCGCCGGGTTTTCTGTCAGCCAAGAAACCGGCGAGGCGGCAACGCTGGTGAAGCTGATCCGCGTGACAATGCTTGCGCCCGTCGTGCTGTGTTTTTCACTGGCGTTCAGAAATATGCCCTCTCATGGCGCTGAAATTGGTAAACCTGCGCCGATCGTGCCTACATTCGTCATCGGCTTTCTCATTCTCGCCGCGTTGAATTCATCAGGGTTTATCTCCAAGCCAATAGCGGGCGTAACCAGCGATCTTTCCCGCTGGGCGCTGCTTATGGGAATATCGGCATCCGGCCTGAAGACTTCGCTGAAAACGATCCTCGATGTCGGGCGCGACGCAGTGATATTGATTGTGGCGGAGACCGTGTTCTTGGCGGTGTTTATTGTGGTTGGTATGAAATATATGGGTTGATAAATGTCAGTATTGGAAAGAATCATATCGCGTGCCAAACAAATGCAACGGCACATAGTTCTGCCCGAGGGCCACGATCCGCGCATTGTTGAAGGTGCGCTGCGGGCGGCTGAAGAAGGTGTTGCCAAGATCACTCTTCTTGGAAATAAGGCGGACTTGGCCGCTGTTCCGGCAAACCGAGACGGCGCGGGCGCGCTGACTGTTCAAGATCCCAACGAACCGGCGTTTCACAAGATAAACAGCGATGCCTATTTTGAGATGCGAAGTGATATTGGCGGCACGCGGGAGTTTGCTGAAAACGCTATGCGCGATCCGGTGAAATGCGCGGCCATGATGGTGCGCTCGGGCAATGCTGATGGCACAGTAGGCGGAGCCGCGACCGGGACGGCTGAGATCATCCGTACAGCCGTTAAGATCATCGGGCTGGCCTCCAATACCAAAATTGCATCAAGCTTTTTCCTGATGATTTTGGACAAGCCCTCTCACCCAAAACAGGGTGCGTTCGTTTTTGCTGATTGTGCGCTGACGGTCGAGCCGGCTTCGATTGAACTTGCGGATATTGCCATTAAATCGGCTGCGTCGTTTCAAAGCCTCACGGGAATTGAACCCAAAATTGCAATGTTGTCATTTTCCAGCCATGGCAGCGCCAAACACAAACGTGTTACAAAAGTTGTTGAGGCGACGCGCATTGTCAAACTGGCGCACCCGGAATTGTTGATTGATGGCGAATTGCAATTTGATGCAGCATTTGTAGAAGGTGTTGCATTAAGCAAAACTCCGCTTTCTGTGCTGAAAGGCGGGGCAAATATATTTGTGTTCCCCAATTTAGAATCCGGCAACATCGGCTATAAAATTGCCGAGCGCATCGGCGCGGCCAAGGCCATCGGCCCGATTTTGCAAGGATTGGCCAAGCCTGCCAATGACCTTTCGCGCGGCTGTACAGCGGATGATGTTTACAACATGATCGCGGTTACAGCTGCGCAGGTTTAGAAACTTATCGATAGATAACAGTTTAAATATACTCTAGCCTCACTCAACATTAAGCGGGAGATATATTATGGCTGAAGAATATAGAGAGACCACAACTAAATCTTGGGGCAGCCGTATTGTTAGTTCGTTCATGGGAATCATTTTTGGTATCATTTTATTTTTCGGCGCGTTTCCGCTGATATTTTGGAATGAAGGCCGTTCTGTTGACCGCATAAAGACGCTAAGCGAAGGGCGCGGTGCGGTTGTCGCGCTTTCTTCAGACAATATCGACCCCGCACATGAGGGCGCACTTATTCATATATCCGGCAAAGCGACTACGACCGACACAGTGGCAGATTCTGTCTTCGGCGTGCAGGAAACGGCTCTAAAGCTCAAGCGCACTGCTGAAATGTATCAGTGGAAAGAAAGCTCAGAAACTAAAACAGAGAAAAATTTAGGCGGCAGCGAAACCACTGAAACCACCTATTCTTACAACAAGACCTGGTCTGACGTGCTGATTGATTCATCCGGTTTCAAAAAGTCAGCCGATCACCAAAACCCGTCTTCCATGCCTTATGAAAGTGAAACGTTTGCGGCCTCAAATATAACTGTTGGCGCGTTCAAGCTGAGCGATCCCTTCATCAGCCAGATCAATTCATATGAAAATTATCCGCTTTCCCGGCTAAATTTTGATGCTGCGGACGCCGTCATCAAGACTGAATATACACTCAGCGGGAACACTTATTTTCGCGGGGATGCCGCTAACCCGCAAGTCGGGGCTATACGTATTGAATACGGCATTATCAAACCAACTGATATAAGCGTCATCGGCAAACAGGACGCGGCATCCGTTCAAACTTATTTCACCAAAAATGGCGATATCGCCTTGTTGGAAACCGGCAACGTCAGCGCAGAGGGAATGTTTGCCTCCGCTGAAAGCGAAAACAAGATTATCACGTGGCTCATCCGGCTCGGTGCGTTTATTTGCATGTGGATAGGCCTTAGCCTCATTCTCGGGCCAATCAGTGTCTTTGGTGACGTAATCCCGTTTGTCGGCAATATTCTGGGTGCAGGCATCGGCTTGGTGACCGGCGTTGTTGCACTGGTGCTCACGCTTATCACGGTGGCCATTGCATGGATCGTGTTCAGACCGCTGATTGGAATAGCGCTGCTGGTGTTTGCAGGACTGTTCTTCTTTGGTGGATTCAAACTGATTAAAAGCAAACTGCAAAAGCGTGCGGTAGTTTTGCAACCACAGCCAACAATATAAAAATGCAGAAAAATTGAGTGGTACCTCTAGCCGGAATCGAACCAGCACTCCTTGCAGAACCTGATTTTGAGTCAGGCGTGTCTACCAATTCCACCATAGAGGCACTGGCAACGAAAGTCACCGGTTTGGTGGAAATACATTGTTTGGGAGCATTTGGTCAACTAGCCGGATGATGTTTATTTTCATGAATTGAATATGAGCCAATTCGCCCCGTTGCCGCCTTGTCCGCGTCGCGTTAGAGCGGGTGTGCACAATGGGAAATTACGCGATGCTGCACAAGCTCTATGACTGGACACTTTCGCTGGCGGCTCGTAAATCTGCCGAATATTGGCTGGCGTTTATCGCCTTCATAGAGAGTTCGATTTTTCTTGTGCCGGCTGATGTTCTGTTCCTGCCGATGGCAATAGCAAAGCCCGACCGCGCGTATCGTTACGCAACAATCGCCACCGCCGCCTCGGTGCTTGGTGGCATAGCGGGGTGGATGCTCGGCCATTTCGCTTACGATGCTGTAGCCAAGCCGGTTCTCGAGTTTTATGGCAAGCTGGAAGCGTTCGAATCGCTGCGTACCTCCGTCAGCCCGACGATGATAATTTTGCTTTTGGTAACATCCGGCCTTGCACATTTACCGCCAATTAAAGTGGTGACGATACTTTCCGGCGTGGCTGGCATCAATATTTGGTTTTTTATTATCAGCGCCATTCTTGCACGTGGCGCACGTTTCTTTGTGCTCGCATGGCTGCTGCGCCGCTACGGCGAACCTATTCGTGACTTTATTGAAAAACGCCTCGGCTTAATTGCAGGCGCGGGTGCTGCCGCCATAATTTTGGCTTATCTTTTGTATCGGTGGCTGACATGACAATGTTTAGGCAGACCTCTCCGCTGCAAACAAATTATGCGCTGTTTTTGAGCGTCGCCATGATTGGCATCGCCGGCGTAGCGCTGGCGTTTGAATATATTGGCGGATATTTACCCTGCAAGCTCTGCCTCGAGCAGCGGCTGCCCTATTATCTGGGTGCACCGCTAATGGCACTTGCCGCCTTCTCCAGCTTCAAAAACTGGAAGCCTCATATTACGCGAGGGATTCTTGCGATTGGCGGATTGCTGATGCTTTATGGCATGTTGCTGGCGATATTCCATGCCGGCGTCGAATGGGGCTTTTGGGCAGGCCCGACGGATTGTTCCGCCGCAGCCACCAGCATCACCACTGACGCAAGCAACCTGCTTGACGACATAAACTCCATTCACCCGCCATCATGCGACAAGGCCGCCTTGAGGTTTCTAGGCATATCATTTGCCGGCTGGAATGTTCCTGCAAGTCTGGTGCTGATGATTGGCGCGTTCAGGGCGGCGGTTAAGGGTTAGTTATCGCTTAAGAAGCCTGGCTTTCCTCCGTCGACCCTATAAATGAAGACACATTGATGTCGCCACATCGCATCCGCATTCTCGCTACATTATAGCTATTTTGCATTAGCATCAACGTATCCATTGAAAAGCCAAAAGCCTTTTCAATGCGCAGCGCCATCTCAGTCGAAAGATCTACATGTTCGTTAAGCAACGCTGATAACGCCGGGCGCGTGACGCCCAGCGCTTTGGCGGCATCAGTGACTGTCAATTTCTTAGCATCGATAATCTCATGCTTCACGAACCCGCCGACATGGGGAGGATTTATTATCGGCTTGAGTGCCCGAGCGGTCAACCACTTCAATGAGACGACGTGTGCCTTTGTGACTTATATTGCGAATTCGCATGGCAGATGTTATGTATCAGCCCGTCTTGCGTCAAGAGACAGGCAACGGCAGTTATGAGCAATTCCTATGGCTCCAGCTCAACATCCCAATATAAATAATCCATCCAACTCCGGTGCAGATGGTTGGGCGGAAACATCCGGCCGTTGTTATGCAGATCATGCACATCCGGCTGATAGGCGGTCTGGCGCGGCCACATTTTGGCTTTGGCAGGCATTAGCCCGCCCTTTTTCAAATTGCACGGCGAGCAGGCGGCCACGACATTTTCCCAAGTCGTGTGCCCGCCGCAGCAACGCGGGATCACATGGTCAAAAGTCAAATCTTCCGGCGAACCGCAATATTGGCACTGGAACTTATCGCGCAGGAAAACATTAAACCGCGTGAATGCCGGATTACGTGTCGGCTTTATATAACTTTTTAGACAAATCACGGAAGGCAGACGCATCGAAAACGATGGCGATGAAACCTCCGCATCATATTCAGCGACTATATTCACACGATCAAGAAAAACTGCCTTTATGGCATCCTGCCAAGACCAAAGCGATAAAGGATAATAGCTCAGCGGGCGGTAGTCGGCATTCAAGACCAACGCAGGCATGGACTGTGGAGCAAATGCTATAGTCAAGACTCACCTCAAACAGATCAGAATCCTTCACTTATCAATAGTGTAGTGCTGACATGACATGAATGTGAAGCCCAAAAAGTCAAGGTGCGACGCTTCGGGCAGATTGTTTCAAAGCGGGCTCTTTGAAGCCATGCCTTTAATTGCGCCGTAATAGACCCAAAACAGCCGCGCTGCCGTGCCGCGATGCGGTGCCCATCGCAATGCAATCCCGTGGGTTTTTTTCGCGTTTGGACGTGCCTCCAAACTCTGCGCCATTTGAATTGCATTTTGGAGCGCAATATCCCCCGACGGAAAAATATCCGGGTGTCCTGCGGCAAATAACAGATAAACTTCCGCTGTCCATGGGCCAATACCCGGCAGTGCCGTCAACGCGCTGATAGCGTCCCCGGCCGAAAGTGTGCAAAGGCCTTCAAGATCAAGTGTGCCATCTATACAGGCGCTGCTCACAAGACGAAGCGTTTTCAGCTTGGGTCGTGATAGCCCCGCGCCCAGCAAACTCTCATCGCCAAAGCGTGCAAATTGCGTTGCATCGGTGACAGCGCCAAGTGTCACAAGTCGCGCGAAAATAGCGTCAGCACTCGCTTTAGAAACCTGTTGTGAAACCACGATAGAGGCAAGGCTTTCAAAGCCTGGCGCAGTGCGGCGAAGGGGCAAAGGTCCGGCAATATTGCTTATTTCAAAAAGTGACGCATCCGAATTGAGCAAATGCCGCAATGCCACTTGTACGTCTTCAAGTGTATCAAGCGTTGGCATGAATGCCTGACATTAAGTTATCCATCGTAAAGCCCGTTCAAGCGGTTTGACGCCGCAGAGTGAAGTCAATTGCCTGTTCGTACCAAAATCGGGCGCTTTTGGGCGATTGCATTGTTGCAAAGGGTTGAAAATGCTCGCATTTCATGCGCATTCGCTTCTAGCACTCACCAAAAATCACCTCGACCATTTCGTCAAAATTAACAGGTCCAGACTCTAAAGCCGGTTGAGAAGTGCTTTGAGAATACACAGCAAACACATTGTCACGAACGCACCGGTCAGACCGCAGATGACCGCGATTTTGATGTTTGTCGAGAAAAAGCCGTAGTGACGGCCAAACCAGATGCCAAGATAAAACCCGGCAATAATGATGACCTGGTTACCAATAACGCCAAAACCATCCGGTCCCAACACCCCGTCCATTGCATTGGCGAGAAAAAAACTGGCCAGGGCCACGGTCGTGAAAAGGAACAATTGAGTGGATGTATCGAGTGCAAAAAACATACAGCAACTCCGGATTTATCTGTCGTAGAGGTCCAATATACAGCTTTCTAAAACTAAAAAATAAGTATCAACTTTACGGATTAATGAACCATTAATGTAGCGGTTAACCGTTATTTGCTGATAAATGCAAAAAATCAATGAAAAAAGAGTTGCCGTGCCACAATCTGTCATACCGGTTTTATTCGTGTTTCTCTGGGCGACCGGCTTTATCGGCGCGCGTTTTGCGATGCCTCACGCCGAGCCGTTTTATTTTCTCCTGATTCGTTTTGGCATCGCCGGATTTTTACTCTTGGCCTATAGTCTTTTGACAAGCCGCAAGTTTCCTGACGCGAAAGCAGCGAGTAATGCCATGATCACCGGTGCCCTTATTCACGGGGCTTATTTGTCGGCGGTGTTTTGGGCGATTCGCAACGGTCTGCCGGCAGGCATGTCGGCTTTGATCGTCGGTATCCAGCCAATTTTAACGACCTTGTTCGCCGGGGCCATATTGAAAGAGAAAATTTACGCCCGCCACTGGTTGGGCCTAGGTGTAGGTTTGGTTGGTGTCGCGTTTGTACTTTGGCCAAAACTCCACTTGGGCGCGGATGGTATTAACACCGCGACCATTTCCGCCTCATTTGCCGCCGTATTTTGCGTGAGCGCCGGTACGATTTGGCAAAAGAAAACCGGTGCAGCCACAGAAATGGTTACGGGTACGGCGTTTCAATATTTCGGGGCCTGCATTGTCACAGGTGCGCTGTCTCTTTTCTTCGAGAACCAGCTGTTTGAGCCAAGTGGTGAACTTTATTTTGCACTTGCATGGCTGGTGATTGTATTATCAATCGGCGCGATATTTCTTCTCATGCGCCTTATCCGCGACGGGGCGATAAATTCAATAGCCTCACTGTTTTATCTAATTCCGGCTGTGACCGCAATTATGGCGAACGTGCTATTTGGAGAAGAGCTTCACGGCATTCAATATATCGGCATGGTGCTTGTGGCGGCTGCAGTTTGGGTTTCAAACAGTCAGTTAGTAACCTTGCGCCGCGCTACGGCATAAATATTAATCGCGGCATTGATTTCAGCGCCGACGATAAAAATAGCTGCCAAAATATAGAGGAATACCAGCGCGATCACGATGGATGCCAGTCCGGCATAAGTCGAAAGATAGTTGGCAAAGCGCTCAAGATAAGTTGCAAAAATCGCTGCGCTTACCACCCATGCTACCAGTGTCAAAAATATCCCCGGTAAAATCAACACGAACGGGCGTTTACCGTCCGGCAGCCATGTGTGCACGGCAATTAAACCACCGACAAGTACGATGATGGCAATGAGATAGCGCCACACGCCAATTGATCCTGAATAATCCTCGATCCACGGGACCCATCGCTCGGCAATTTTCAGCGCCAACGGTGCAAGTACCAACAGCAAACTTATCGCTGCCATGCCGACCGCGGCCACGAATACAAAGGCAAGACTTTGTGTGCGCCGGTAAATTAATGAGCGCGTTTCCCGCTCACGGTAGGCTCTATTAAGTGCGACGCGAAGTGCCTCAATGCCGCTGGCGGCAAAATAAGCGGCGGCGACGATCGAAATCGTCAGCAAACCGCCTCGCTGCACGGTTAGTACATTTTGCACTTCAGACGCTATCGGCGCGGCTATGCGCTGCGGCCACGTATCGAATATCAGATGGACAGCAGTGTCAGAGAAGGCGCTGGCGCCTAGAAAACTTGCCATCGTTCCGGCGAATATCAAAAACGGAAACAGCGCCATTAGCGATGACAGCGCGACGTGGCTGGCCATCGCCCACCCGTCATCGTCATTATAATGGGTCAGTGCGTCAAATATGATGCGTTTGATTACAACTATTGTTCGAAGCATGTCTGGGCCTGCGTTGCGCATGAGTGTTGGATATGGGAAGTCTAATTGTGTTTTGGCAAGCGATTTGGGTAATAATTATAGATGAGCGACAAAAAAACCATCCTGATAACCGGTTGTTCCTCAGGCATTGGTGCTTTTTGCGCCCGTGCTTTGAAAAATGACGGTTGGCAAGTATTCGCAACAGCCCGCAAACCGCAAGACATCGCACTCCTCAAATCCGATGGTTTTGAGACTTTCTTTCTCGATTATCGCGATCCTGTATCTATAAAGAAGCTCGTAGACGATGTCCTTAAGCTGACCGGCGGGTCGCTTGATGCGCTGTTTAACAATGGAGGCTACGCCCAGCCGGGCGCTGTCGAAGACGTGCCGATGGATGCGCTTCGTGAACAATTTGAGACCAATTTCTTTGGCTGGCATGATCTGACAAAAAGGCTCGTGCCCGTCATGCGCAAACAGGGCCATGGCCGTATTATTTTTAACTCCTCAATCCTCGGGTTGGTTCCACAAAAATGGCGAGGCGCTTATAATGCCTCAAAACATGCCGTTGAAGGCCTGATGCTGACTATGCGTATGGAGCTGGCTGGAACGGGCATTGAAGTCTCGCTGATTGAGCCCGGTGCAATTGAATCCAAGATGGCGGTGAATGCAGCGGCGATGGCCGATAAATATTTGGACGTGATGAATTCACCGCACCGCGCTGCGTACGAAAAGCGTTTGGCGTTGCTGCGCACTGGCGGCATCAAAGGTCCGGCAAAACCCGGCCCCGACGCTGTTTACAAGGTATTGAAACATGCGCTCCTTTCCCCTTCGCCGCGTCCGCACTATGTGGTGACAGGACCGGCAAAAACCGGCGTATTTTTAAAGCGCATTTTGCCTGCCAAATGGCTTTACGCCATCATGTCGAAATACTCGTAAACTGAAATTGAATTAGGAAATTACTATGACACTTTTATTCAAGGTTTTGGCTTTCATCGTTATGCTCGGCGTCGCCGGAGCCTTGTTTGCGGGCCTGCGCAACATGATGAAAAATGGCTCGGCCAATTACTCCAACCAAATGATGCAAATGCGCGTGCTGCTTCAAGCGATAGCCATCGTGCTTTTGGTTGCCGCAGTTTATTTTAGCCGGAGATAAATTGTGGTCGCGTTGAACAAAATTTATACCCGTACCGGCGATGATGGAACAACAGGACTGGTAGGCCAAGAGCGCCGCTTAAAATGCGATTTACGCATTGACGCCTATGGCACGGTGGACGAAACCAACGCGGCAATCGGCATGGCGCGTATTCACACCGCTGACGTCTATCCGCAAATCGACGCCATGTTGTTTCGCTTTCAAAATGATCTGTTTGATCTTGGCGCTGATTTGGCGACACCCCACACCAGGGAAAAGCCGGAATATGAGCCGTTGCGCATTATCGCCAGCCAAGTGAAGCATGTTGAAGATGCCATTGACGAAGTGAACGCCAATCTTGCGCCATTAAAATCCTTCGTTTTGCCAGGTGGTTCGCTGGCAGCCGCCGCCCTGCATCTTGCCCGCACAATTGCCCGCCGTGCGGAACGACTGGTCGTAGAGCTTACTGAGTTCTCCGGCGAAGAGGTCAATCCCGAAGCGCTCAAATACCTTAATCGCCTCTCTGACTTTCTCTTTGTCGCATCCCGCGCCGTCAATGACAATGGCGCAAAAGACGTGCTATGGGTTCCTGGCGCAAACAGGTAACTGGCGCAAACAGGTAGTCAGGGCAACATAGATGTTCATTCCGCTGTATGATTCAAACCGGCTGCGATTTATCAAACACCAATATGTCACCTATGGCCTAGTACTCATCAACATTCTAGTTTTTATTTTTACCTCGGTTGGCGTGACTGAAACAGTGGCAGATGCAGACGTGTTGGGCATGGGCTATATACCCGCTGTCGCTCACAAACTTGCCTATCTTGCGCCTGAAGATTACATGATCCCGCAATATTGGACCTATATCACCTATGCGTTTCTTCATGCCGATATTTATCACATCGGCGGCAATATGCTCTTTCTATGGGTCTTCGGCGATAATGTTGAGGACGCGCTTGGTCATTTTCGCTTTTTGATTTTTTATCTGGCTTGCGCGGTTGCCGGGGCATTCTTACATGGAATAATCGTGCCCGAAAGCGAGGCACCCTTGATCGGCGCATCTGGCGCAATTGCCGGCGTTATTGCCGCCTATCTAATTTTGACGCCGCGCGTGAAATTATGGGTGCTGGCCTTCAACTGGTTTCCCATCGAGATTCCGGCCTACATCCCACTGGTTTTGTGGGTGGGCTTCCAGTTTTTGATGCTGTTCACCCAGACTGAAGATCAAGTCTCATGGCCGTGCCATGTCGGCGGCATCGTAACGGGCGCTATTCTTGTCGTGCTGATGCGGCGCAAAGGCGTGCCGCTATTTGATCGCGACCATGCGGAGGACGTCGTCGATGCCAGCCCGACGGTGATTGTCGCGGCTCCTTTATCTCCAGAACCGGCAATGCCTTCCAAATGGGGGCGTCCGGAATAAATATTGACGTAAACGTCAAAATAATTCAAGAGATCCGCGACGAACCAGACATATTAATTTGCTGGTCCAGCGCTTGCGTACTTTAAGGAAATTTGCTTTCCAAATAAGAATGATGGCCGGTTATGTCGGCTTTTGGCTATCCAAATGGCACTCTAAGTCGTATTTGGTTTTTAATCGCTCAAGAAAGGTTCTCTGCAATGAAAATCATAGTGCCCGTCAAACGGGTTGTAGATTACAACGTTAAAATCCGCGTCAAGGCTGATGGCTCAGGCGTCGATTTGGCTAACGTCAAAATGTCGATGAACCCGTTTGACGAAATCTCAATCGAAGAGGCCATCCGCCTGAAAGAAGCCGGCACGGCGACGGAAATCATCGCCGTATCCGTCGGCCCGCAGCAAGCGCAAGAAACCATCCGCACCGCGCTCGCTATGGGCGCTGATCGTGGCATCCTGGTCAAGACCGATGATTTGGTCGAACCGCTGGCGGTGGCCAAGATTTTGAAGGGCATTGTTGAAGCCGAAGGTGCAACGTTGGTCATCTGCGGCAAGCAGGCGATTGACGATGACAACAACCAGACCGGCCAAATGCTGGCAGCGCTGCTTGGCTGGAGCCAGGGCACTTTTGCTTCCAAAGTTTTACCGGAAGGCGACAAAATTGCCGTCACCCGTGAAGTCGATGGCGGCCTGCAAACGGTTGAACTCAAAATGCCAGCGGTCGTGACCACGGATTTGCGTCTGAACCAGCCGCGCTATGCGTCGCTGCCAAACATTATGAAGGCCAAGAAAAAGCCGCTCGATGAAAAAACACCGGCGGATTATGGTGTTTCAACAGCCCCGCGCCTCAAGGTAATCACAACGGTAGAGCCGGGCGGTCGCAAGGCGGGCGTTAAGGTCAAGACTGTTGCCGAATTGATCGACAAATTGAAAAACGAAGCCGGTGTACTGAACTGATTTTTGCCGCATCGTTTTATCGCAAAACTGCAAACACTTTTGGCACAACGATGCTTTAATTTTGGAAGGATAAAACCATGACAATTCTTCTTGTTGCTGAGCATGATAACGCTCACCTCTCGGACCAAACCAACAAGGCGCTGACTGCCGCTGCCAACTTGGGTGGCGACATTCATGTTCTTGTCGCTGGCAAGGGCTGCAAGGCCGTTGCCGATGCCGCTGCAAAACTCTCCGGCGTGAAGAAAGTGCTGCTGGCCGATGATGCCAGCCTCGAGCACCGTCTTGCCGAGCCAATGGCCGCGTTGCTTGTATCGATTGCGTCAAGCTATGATGCCATCGTTGCCGCCGCGACAACGATGGGCAAAAACGTAATGCCACGCGTCGCAGCTTTACTCGATGTGATGCAGTTGTCTGACGTTATCGAAATCATCAGCGGCGATACATTCAAGCGTCCGATTTATGCAGGTAATGCCATACAAACTGTGCAATCCACCGACAAGATCAAAATTGTTACCATCCGGACCGCTACGTTTGCGTCCGCTGGCCCTGGCGGTTCAGCATCTGTTGAAGCCATCAAGGCAGTGGCCGACCCCGCGCTCTCAAAGTTCACCAGCGCGGCTCTTTCCGGCGGTGACCGCCCGGAGCTCACCTCCGCAAAGATCATCATCTCCGGCGGACGTGCACTCGGTTCAAACGAAAAGTTTATGGAAGTCATTTTGCCCGTGGCCGATAAGCTCAACGCTGCCGTCGGCGCATCCCGCGCGGCAGTGGACGCAGGCTACGCCCCCAACGACTGGCAAGTAGGCCAAACCGGAAAAGTCGTTGCGCCTGATCTCTATATCGCCTGCGGCATTTCCGGTGCAATTCAGCATTTAGCCGGCATGAAAGATTCCAAAATCATCGTTGCCATCAACAAAGATGAAGAAGCCCCGATCTTCCAAGTGGCGGACTATGGCATCGTTGGTGACTTGTTCGAGATTTTGCCACAGCTGGAAAAAGCTTTGTAATTATTCTTTGAGAGGCGGGCGGGCATCATAGCTCCGCCCGCTTCTTCATTTGCCGGTCCAGACCCCAGATGAATGCTGCTAAAAGGGCAGCATGAAAAATAAATTCACGGTCACGGCCATATGGGATTGTGAAGCAAGTGTCCTCACCTCACAGTCGGATATTTCCGGTCTTGTTATTGAGGCGGATACGTTTGAGGAATTTGTGGAATTAGTTGAGGCATTAGCGCCAGAAGTAATTTCGACAAATTTACCGGACGCCGCCCGTCCTTTCACTGTCAATATTGAAACCCGTCGGGAATTAGCAGACGCTTGAGTGCCAAAGGATTTTTACACAGACCTTGCTAAAATTTTGACTGCGGCCGGTTGGTCTAAAACCATTAGCGGTAAAGGCAGTCATGAAAAATTGATATCTCCACAATTGGATCGCACTGTCGTCGTGCCGCGTTCAAAACGCCGGCACACCGCCAATGAAGTTCTCTAGTGGATTGATTCCAACATTTGGAACCCCCGATTTCTGGCAGCGATGATTTCGTCTGGGTTTGCGCGCCATGTGAAGGGTTTGGCTTCGCTGTG
>JAYVRA010000002.1:0-12614 GCA_043776635.1 Phyllobacteriaceae bacterium | reverse complement strand
GCTAAATCGGCTCGTCTTCATAAAAATCTCCTCGTTCAATATGCCGGGAAAATTCTACTTTTGAACACCGTTAATTTCAGGGGGGATTACCCTGTGATAGAGGAATCTAAATGGTTCGACACGATTGTGCGAACAAAGATTGGTTCGCCTCACGTCGTGGCTGCGCTTAATGAAATCGCTATCGGTCCTGCTGCGGGTTTTGAAGCAAATGGCGGCTTTCTATTGCAGCACGATATTAAATTCGATTTTGGAACACTGAACAATCTTCCCACGCGCGATGCGATTCTCCCTATCATTGCCTGCCTTGCACTAACCAAGGTTGAGAATAAGCCTCTTTCAGAGATCATAAATGCACTTCCCGCGCGCTTTATGAGAGCTGACAGGGTTAAAAATGTTCCGTCCGAACGAGCACAGGCTTTCTTATCGGCCATTACGAACTCGCAGGAGTTTCGCAGTGAGTTTGATATTCGGCTAGCGCACCCAACCAAAATTTCAAATTTGGACGGTGTTCATCTTACTATAAGCGAGGGTGACACCGTCCATTTTCGCCAATCAGGCAATGCCCCAGAAACTCGCATTTATGTCGAGACGGGTTCTTACGACCGTACCGAGCGGCTTATTACCGAATTGCATGAAAAGCTGACGAAGCGATTTGCGCCATGAGGCTTGGCGGGCAATCAAACAAAATTGCAACACGGGCCCTGATAAAATAGTGATTTCGTCTAACATTCTCCGTTTACCACTCCGCTGCTCAGAGCTGCAAGCGTTGATTGACACCCTAGCTGTTTAGTATCGTCATTTGATGGATTTGATTTAGTCGGTGGTGTCGAATTTGAAGTGCAACATCCTGTGATCTAAGGGGTGTTCATGGGACTGGACTTACCCGGAAAAAGTGGAGGGACTTTCTGCCTTTTAGTTCACCTCAGCCATTCGGGTTTCGAAAGTGATGGGCGATTTATAGCCCGGTGCTGAGTGTCTCCTTCGTGGGTTATAGAAGCCGTCGATGTAATGGCCAAGGGCCAATGTGGCATGGGCTCGTGTTTCATAACTTGCTCTTCAAATGAGTTCAGTTTTGATGGTTTTGAAGACGGTCTCGACCATGGCGTTATCGTAGCAGTTGCCCTTGCCACTCATCGAGGCGGTGAGATCGTGGGATTGTAAAAGCCTGCGGTAATCGTCGGAGCAGTATTGGCTGCCACGGTCTGAGTGATGAATGAGTCCAGTCGGCGGCTGCCGCATGAGGATGGCTTGGTTCAAGGCTTTGAGAGCCAACCCCTTCTTCAATCTGTCACTGGTGGCCCAACCGACAATACGCCGTGAGTAGAGATCAAGCACGATGGCCAGATACAACCAGCCCTCAGCCGTCCAGATGTAACTGATGTCTGCACCCCATTTCTGATCAGGGCCCTCACAAATAAAGTTCTGATCCAAAACGTTGAAGGCAATGGGACAATCATGATGGCTGTGCGTTGTCTTTTTAAACCTGCGTTTCTGATGGGCTTTCAGGCCATTCTCCCGCATTAGGCGCGCTACACGGTGAAGGCCAACGGATAGACCTTCCTCGCAGAATTCGGCATGTATGCGGGGTGCGCCATAGGTTTGGTTCGAGGATGCAAACTGTGCCCTGATATGAGCGGCAAGCACCACGTCGTAGCACTGGTGCAAACTGGGCTTGCGCTCTTTCCATGCATAATAACCGCTGACACTGACCGCCATCATGCGACACATCCGCTGCATGGGCATCATGGCCTTGTTCGTATCGATGAGCTTATACCTCATCGACTTGTTTCCTTGACGAAGAAGGCGGTCGCTTTTTTTAACAGGTCCCGCTCCTGCCGCAGAACCCCGTTCTCTTTGCGCAACCCGGCCAGTTCCCTGGCCATATCCGGATTGGGTGTTGTCACAGGCTCCGCATCCCGCAGTTCAAGCTTCCACCTGTTCAAGGTCGAGAACCCCAAGTCCAAATCGCCTGCAATCTGTCTGATCGTCCGGCCGCTGGTGGCAAACAATCCAACCGCCTCACGATTAAACTCCGGTGTAAATTCCCGTCTCTGCTTGATCGCCATAAAGTCCTCCTGTTGCAATTACGCTATCAGAAGTCCTTCCACTTTTCCCGGGTAAGTCCAGAATCGTCCACAGATGAGAATTTTGCAATCCAAAGATGGCCGTCGTCCAGCACGTTCGCCTTCGGTCGTGCACCGCCGATCGAACCACCCACATCAGCCATCAGTCGCAACGCCTCGTTTGAAACCTCGCCACGGCTCTCAATGCTGGACGCAATGACGCGCAACTCTTCAAGATCAATCAGGCGCGGCACCGGGGCAGTATCGCCCGTGACGACATAGCCCTTGTGGTCACAGAATCGAAGCGCACCTTGGCGCGTTGTGTCATGTGTCAAAGTCAGCATGTCAAACTCACTGAGGCCAGCGCCGTGGAGGCGCTCCAACAGCATACGTCCCCAAGCATCTGGAGCGGCATCATGAAACACACCGGGTAGGCTGTCACGTTGGTCGCCGCCCCGTCCTGATGATGTAAAAAGGGGTGAGAGACCAAGCGGCAAATCTGGAGACAAGGCAATGCCCTGCGAATCTTCAACCCAATCGCGGCCGTAACTGAACTCAGAGTGTTGTCGATTGCGCTCGAAAGAAAAGCGTAACTTACCTGCATGAAGAAGGCGGTTTCCAATATGGACTTCGGCCTCATGCTGGCCAGTATCCGAACGTCGTCGCACGGATATGAGCTGATCTTCCTGCGTCATCAGAAGCCCAGGCCTTTCCGCTCGCGCAATTTGCTGCCAGTGTCGGACTGATCATTGCGCATCTCATCAATAGACGTATTGGGCCTATTGGGGGTAAAGGAGCGTCCGCGTTTAGGCACTGACTGAAGCGCGCGTGCAAGGCCCACAGCATCGTTTTCAGGCGACATAATATCAGTAAGGACGGTGGGGCTGCCAAGTGCGGAAAGCACCGAAGCGAGATTGCCAATACCGACGGCGGGATCGCCCTTTTCCATTCGCATCAGCGTGCGCTCCGAAATATCAGCGCGCATTGCCAGTTCAGCCATGGAAAACCGCCGCGCAAGCCTTGCTTGGCGAAGGTTCGTCCCTAGATCGGTCAGGGAGCGCTTTGCTTTAAGACTTGTCGTGACTGCCTCATACTGCGGATATATCAATTTAATATGTCATATATGGCGTATTACGTATCGGTCAAATGAAGATTTTGCCTTCAAGCGGGGAAGGGGGCGTTTTGACTTCTTTGTTTGCAAACATTCCCGACAACATAAAAAATCTCGCCGATACCAGAATAACAAGGGGGCTAGCGGCCAAAGGGATGAGTCCATTTTTCAGATCAATACTTTTTACAACAGCATAGTATTGGCGGGCACAATTACGCATCGCGCTCGAGCTGCTCAAATACAAAGTCTTTGGCACAGCGAATGGCTCCCGCAATATCTCTTCCCCTCGCCAGTTCCGCCGCTATGGCGCTTGACAGTATGCAGCCGCTTCCCCTTAGCGAGGCGTTGAGGCGCGTAGAGGTGAATGCTTTTGGTGCGCAGTCCGGTTGGAATAACATGTCGATGCAGTCAGGGCCTCGTGAGTGTCCACCTTTGACCAAAATTGAGAAGCCATGCCACCCGCTGAGATGCCTTGCCTGTTCGCAAATATGGTTTTGAGTGATCGCGGCCTTGGAGTTGGTAAGCAACGCAAGTTCCGGTACGTTTGGCGTTACCAGCGTGCAGAGCGGCAACAGGGTTTGGCACAAGACATCAATCGCTTCCGGCTCCAGTAAAACACCGCCGGATGTTGAGATGAGAACAGGATCCAATATCACCGGTATTGATGGAAATTGCTGCAGAGCTTCGCAAACTTCGATGATAAGTTCCGCCCGCACCAGCATCCCGATCTTGATTGCTTTAACACTGTTTGCAGTCAGTGCCGCCCGCATTTGCTGCGCGATTGAGCCACTTGGCATATCAATTTTGGCGTGGAACTGTTCATGGGTTTGAACGGTAACGGCCGTGACGGCTACGCAGCAACGCAGGCCGAAAGCGGCAATCGTTTCGATGTCGCGCACGAGACCTGCGCCGCCGCTACTATCAGTGCCTGCCACGATGAGAACATGGGGGTTGGCATTTACCGCCATGGAGATGTCTTTTTTATCCACTCCCGCGTTCGCGCTTCTGGATCACTATGTAAGGTAATATCGGTCACAACGGCGGCGCTGTCTGCCCCTGAAGCATATACACCATCGAGCCGCTCAATGTTCAATCCGCCAATAGCCACCAGCGGAACGCTCGCAATTTGTGTTTTCCAATCGCTGATGCGTGTCAGCCCTTGCGGGCCCCAATTCATCTGCTTCAGCTTTGTCGGGTAAATCGGGCCAAGGGCGATATAATCAGGCGCGGCATTAAGTGCGACAGCCAGTTCGGCCTCATCATGTGTTGAAATGCCAAGCTTTATGCCAGCCGCCTTGATGGCATCAAGGTTGGCAGCCACCAAATCCTCCTGACCCAGATGAACAAAATCACAGCCTTCATCTATCGCCGCCTGCCAATAATCATTGACGATAAGCTGGCAATCATGGCTTTTGCAGAACGCCTTGGCGCGGCGGATTTCGCTGCGCGCAACCCACTCCGGTTGGTTTTTAACGCGCAGTTGAACGAGCCGCACGCCCACTGGTATTAAGCGTTCAATCCAGTCGGCGCTATCGACAATGAGATAGAAGGGGTCAAGCCTCATGCAAACACCGCCCTGCCAATAATGGGGGTTGAGGGAACAGCCATGTCGCGCGGCTCAAGCGGTCCGGCAAGGTAGGCCTCGCGGCCCGCATTGATCGCCGAAGCGAAGGCCCCCGCCATCAGCGCCGGATCGCCCGCCTTGGCGACTGCGGTATTGAGAAGCACGGCATCAAAACCAAGCTCCATTACCTGCGCGGCATGGGATGGCCGCCCGACACCGGCATCGACTATGAGCGGCACATCCGGAAAATGCGCGCGCATGGATTTGAGCGCCATCGGGTTTACCGGTCCCATTGCAGAGCCGATAGGCGCGCACCATGGCATCAGCACCTGACAGCCCGCTTCCAGTAAACGCTCCGCAACAATGAGATCGTCGGTGGTATAAGGGAAGACTTTGAACCCGTCGGCACACAGAATTTGAGCAGCTTCCGCAAGCGCAAAAACATCCGGCTGTAGCGTGTCGTGATTGCCTATAACCTCCAGCTTTATCCAATCCGTTCCGAAAAGTTCACGCGCCATATGCGCGGTCATAACGGCTTCCGAAACCGTATGACATCCGGCGGTATTGGGCAGAATATGCACATTAAGCGCTTGAATCATTTCAAAAAATTGTCCGCCAGTTCTTGTGCCAGCGCTCTCGCGGCGCAGCGAAACGGTTACGATTTCGGTGCCGGACCGGCGAACGGCATCGCCAAGAATGGCAGGTGAAGGGTAGCCAGCCGTGCCAAGCAACAGACGTGAGCGAACTTCGGTCTCGTAAAATTTCACCATGAGCCTGTCTCCTTTATCCGCCTTGCATGGGTGCTAAAATTTCAACGCGGTCGCCGTCGCCAAGTCGGTAGTGCCCCCACTCATCACGGTGTATGAGCACGCCATTGACCGCTGTTACCAGCCATTTGCCCTCAAACTCCAAGAGGATAAGCACCTCGCTTAAGCGTGTGGTTTCGAGCTGATGAGACTCACCGTTGATTGTCAGGCGCATTGCGCAATACCTCTCAAGACCGACGGTTGAGACGAAATCATCGCCGCTGCCTGCCGGGCTAGAGCAGGGGCCAGCAAAAATCCGTGCCTGTACATTCCGTTGACATGGAGCGTGTCACCGCGCCAATACGCTTGCGGAAAGTTATCTGGAAAGGCGGGACGCACGCCTGCACCAAGCTCAATGACTTTCGCCTCGCCAAAGGCAGGGTGCAGTGTAAAAGCCGCATTGATAAGCTCCATCGACGAGCGGGCCGTAACCGGACCATCATTGTTGCTCTCAATCATGGTGGCCCCAACCATGAAACGCCCATGGTCTCGTGGCACGACATATAGCGGATAGCGGGGATGCAGCATCCGCACCGGGCGGGACAGGTTCATCTCGGATGTGTGCAAATAGAGCATCTCGCCGCGCACACCGCGCAATTGATGTAGGTCGCCAATTGCGGCCGCTCCAGTGCAATCAATCACATGGTCAAAGCCTGAAGAGGAAAAGTCAATCGCGTTGAAATGGAACGTAACACCCTGATTATTAAGCGCATTATACAACCCGACAAGTGCCGCGCGCGGATCAAGATGCGCCTCGCCTTGAAAATAAAGTCCCTTACGAAAGCGCCCCGCCAAGGCGGGTTCGAGGGTGGCAATTGCGCCTTCATCCACCCATTCATAACCTGATGTCCGCGCGGCAAACCGTGCTAACTCTCCGGCATCGCGCGGCTGCGCCACCACAAGCGTGCCGCGCTTTACCACGGCTCCGGGCACAGCGCCTTCCCACCAGTCCGCTGCCAATAGACCTTCTTTCAGCACGGCTTCACCGGCACTTTCGCGCTCGCACCAAGGAGCAAGCATACCGCCTGCGAAATGGGATGCGCCTTGGCCAACGCTTGGCTTGCGCTCTGCCATTTCAACCTTATGTCCTTGACGTGCAAGTTCAAATGCGACGCTAAGCCCCGTCACGCCCGCTCCTTTGATGAGAATGCGCATTTCACCCGCCGGTAGGCATATAAAGGTCGCCGCCATCGCGATATTTGGCCGCCATAGTTTCCATGCCCTCTTTGCGGATTTCATCCTTAATTTCGTGCGAAATGCGCATGGAGCAGAACTTTGGGCCGCACATGGAGCAGAAATGCGCGACTTTATGTGCCTCCTTCGGCAATGTCTCATCGTGGAATGCACGGGCGGTTTCCGGATCAAGCGAGAGATTAAACTGGTCCTCCCAACGAAACTCAAAACGGGCACGCGACAGCGCATCATCACGAAGGCTGGCACCAGGATGCCCTTTGGCAAGATCGGCGGCATGGGCGGCGATTTTGTAGGTGATAACCCCGGTTTTCACATCATTACGATCCGGCAGGCCAAGATGCTCTTTGGGTGTCACATAGCAAAGCATTGCTGTGCCAAACCACCCGATCATGGCCGCGCCGATGCCGGATGTGATATGGTCATAACCCGGTGCAATATCAGTTGTCAGCGGCCCGAGTGTGTAGAACGGAGCCTCGCCGCAAATTGCTAACTGCTTGTCCATATTGGCTTTTATCTTGTGCATCGGAACATGCCCCGGGCCTTCAATCATCACTTGGCAATCTTTGGCCCACGCGATTTTTGTCAGCTCCCCAAGAGTCTCCAACTCGGCAAATTGAGCGGCATCATTGGCGTCGGCAATGGAGCCGGGACGAAGACCGTCACCCAGCGAAAATGCCACATCATAGCTGCGGCAAATGTCGCATATTTCGCTGAAATGTTCATAGAGAAAGCTCTCCTTGTGGTGATGAAGACACCATTTGGCCATGATGGAACCGCCGCGTGAGACAATGCCTGTCACGCGATCAACAGTCAGCGGCACATGTGAAAGCCGCACACCGGCGTGAATGGTGAAATAGTCAACGCCCTGTTCTGCCTGCTCAACAAGCGTGTCCCGAAACACTTCCCACGTTAGATTTTCAGCAATTCCGCCAACCTTTTCAAGCGCTTGATAGAGTGGCACGGTGCCGATTGGCACAGGCGAATTGCGGATGATCCATTCGCGGATGTTGTGAATGTTACGACCGGTTGACAGGTCCATCACAGTGTCAGCACCCCAACGGATGGCCCACACCATCTTGTCAACTTCCTCCGCCATGGATGAAGTGACGGCGGAATTGCCGATATTGGCATTAATTTTGACCAGAAAATTGCGCCCGATAATCATGGGCTCGCTTTCGGGGTGATTGATGTTGTTGGGAATAATCGCGCGGCCTCTAGCGATTTCTTCCCGCACAAATTCGGGTGTTACAAAGTCCGGAATGGCGGCGCCAAAGCTGTACCCATCTTGCGCTTGGTCTGGCAAGGCAGCCTTGCGACCAAGGTTTTCGCGGATTGCGACAAACTCCATTTCCGGCGTAATTATGCCTGCCCGCGCGTAGGCAATCTGCGTCACGGCCTTGCCGTTGATAGCGCGCAAAGGCTTGTTTAAATTGGGAAATACCGGCGTCAGCCGCTCGCCTGTGGCAAAGCCATTATCTTCCGGCGCGACGGCGCGACCTTCATACTCCTCAACATCACTGCGGGCTTTTACCCATGAGGTGCGCAGGCGTTTGATGCCGGACTCGATGCTCACAAGACAGGAAGGGTCTGTGTAGGGGCCGGACGGGTCGTAAACTGTTACAGGAGGCTCACCGGAGGACGGGTGAACAGCAATTTCACGCATGGGAACGCGCAAATCGGGGAATATATCGCCCGCAACATGCACTTTTTGCGAGGCGGGCAGGGGGCCGGTGGTGACTGAGACTTTAGGGGGTAATACGGCAATATTCATCATGAGGCTCCAAAAACAGTGTTAGAGACCCAGTTATCATGCCGGAAAGATGAAAAAACGCCGCAAGATCCTCAAAAAATTGGAATCCACGAGTGATCGACGCTTGCACCGTCCCTACGCCAGCATGAACTGGATCAGGTTCAAAGGGTCACTGCGCCGCGATTACTCGCATAGCCATTTCTCAGCCCCTTGCCGGGACACCCCTGGTTAGTGCGGATAGAAAGAACAAAAATCATCACCCTGTCAAGGGCAAGGTTTAATTATCTTACCTTGTGTTATAAAAGTACATAAGTCCGGTCCGTAATGCGTTCGGGATCGATACAGAAACGATGCGCCGCCTGCACGAAGCACGTACGATAACGCATCGCGAGGTGAACGGTCATGCCTTTGTGACTTAAATCGACTAAAGGAAAGGCTATAACATTGAGGTTTGAAACATCCCCGCCGCCATAAGCAATTGCACGGCGGGCAAGCTGCTTTTGACGCGGATTTGGATAGCGCTGATTTATGCCGGTTGCAGTGCAAATTCGCTGTCGCTGATTTGTTGGGGGAACCAAAATCGTTCTTGAAGCGATTGATCGCAGTGGCCACGACGCGCTTGCGCGAGGAGATTTCAGAATTGGACTGCGCCATCTGCGCATGGTCTGTCCAAAGCGATTCAATCTGGCTCTGCACAGACTGCCGGGTGTCCGCCTCCCGGTAAAGCGCGTCATCCATGCGCCCGGCCTGTGCTGCCGTGTCTGCCGTGGTTGACAGGTCGAGCAGCGGCACTTGCATACCCACACCCACAATCCACATGTCCAAGTCGTTGGCGATGCCGCTCGTCGCAGAGGGGTGGCGATATTCGCCCGTCAAATTGATTTGCGGCAAGTGCCGGCCAAAGGCTTGGCGGTTGGCATATTGTGCAGCGTTATAGCCCGCCGCCGCGCCGCGCAGCCTTGGATTGGCACGGTCCGCGCCGGCCTGCAGCTTGGCCTTGCCACCTTTTAAGTAGGCATCAAAAGAGGGCAGCGAACCATCCAGTGGCAAAGTTGCGCGTCCAAATCCCAGACGGTCTGTTTAGGCAGATCGCCGGATTTTACCAATTTATGAGCGCTGTCACGCTGCTTTCCGATGATGTCAATTTGCTGCTGTAGCAAGCCTGACGATCCTCAAGACCTTGCGTCTGGCTGCGCAATACCTCAGCACGGCTTTGCAGCGCCGATACTTGGGCGTTGACAACATTCCTGCCGGTTTTCAATTCCCGATATTGTTGTTTGTTGGGGCTGCCTTGCGAACCGGGGGAATCGAGATCTTCAAAGCCGGACCCGTCAATAGCAGCCGTCTCTGTGGTGTCGATACCGCGCAATGTGAAATCAGCGCCAAACGACAGGCCGTTTACGGAGGTGCTTTGTGCAGCGGATGCAACCTGCGCTTTTTCCGCTTCCAACCGCTGTTATTGTGCCGTGAGCACAGCATTACGTGCCATGAGTTTTGTAAGCCGCGCCTGATCGAGTGTCGGGTCAAGTTCGAGTATCACCGGACCGGCTTCAACCAAATTACCCTAACGGGCCATGATAGAGCGGATGCGCCCGCCGTCTCTGTGCTGCAAGGTCTGGTCTGTGCTGCAAGGTCTGGTTCTTGCCCGAAGAGACGAAAATGCCGGGCGCGTTTACCGCCGATTCAATCGGAACAATAAATGCCCAACCGACAAAGAGTGCGAAAAGGCCAACCATGGATTTACCGGCCGTGCCGGTCAAATCGCCAAGGTCCGTGTGGATAGCGCACGACCATTCCTCATCGTTTGCGGGTGTTTTCATCATGCGTTCAACTCCGCAAGCGACGAATAATTGCTGCTGAATTGCACCGCTGACGTTCCGGCTGCTGGCGCTCCTGCAAACAGTTGCGCTGGCAGGTCCGGCGCGCCGACAGGCGCGAAGCCGCCGTTGTAAATGACTACCGAGCGGTCAACAATCCGGTGAAGGAGAGGCGGGCGGGCGACCAGTATGATGGCTGTTGCGTCTTGCTTTGCCACGTGACAGTGCATTCACCAGCGTACCCTCGCCGTTTTGATCGAGGCCCGCGCCCGGGTTATCGAGCAATAAAACACGTGGCGAGCCAAAAACGTGCGCGCAAGGGCTATCTGCATTCGCTGTCTGGTGGAGCGCGCGAGCGAATTATCGCCAACAGCCGTTTGATAGCCCTTTGCGAGATTAACGATTGCATCTGCGCGCCGACAAGTTTTGCCACGCAATAGACTTCATCGAGATCAGCATCCGCATCAAACCGGGCAATATTTGCTGTAACCGACCCATAGATTAGGCCGGGCTGCTCGCCGCAATAGCCAATCACACTGCCCCATTGCGCATGTGACCACCGCGCACGGGGCGCGCCGTCCTAAGCGACGATACCCGATTGCGGGACAAGGCCGCCGGCCGGAATACGCAAGAGCAGGGATTTGCCGGCACCGGCGGCAACGTCTACCAAAATGGCCTCACCGGGACGAATTTGAAGCGTGGCTCTTGCCGGGATCGTCCTGCCCTGATCGTTGACAAACGAGGCGTCGCGCACTTCCAGATAGCCCTTGGGCTCGGGCAGGGAAGGGCGCTTTTGCAGCGTCTTCTCATCGCCCGTCAGCGCGTCAATTGAATTAAACGCCTCACGGGGCTGGCGGGAATTGGCGGGTGGGCTGGCAGCGTCGCGGAAGGGTCAGCCATTGCCGTTGTGCCCGCAAAAGCAAGCGCGTTACTGTTTTCCATCGCCCCGCGCAGATGCCAAGTCACCTCTGACTGCACCAAATTAAACCCAGCATGGCCCGGCGCAACAGGGACCCCGTGGCCGCTATAAACAAGGGTTACTAATGCGATCAACATCGCCGCCGCGCCAGCGCCAAACCAACAAAAAGCTTTTGATATTGCGTTCAATTGAACTATCTCACGATGCTAAAGCTCTTGTTATTCTTATTTTTGGGCGGATAACCGGTGCGTTGGGTGCACCGGTCAATTTGCAGCCCTGTTAAAGCTGGGCTGTCGAGGCCCAGGCATTATCACCGTAGAACCACGCTCCGTCGATATTGGTCAAAATATCCGTGCCAAAATCAGCATAGGTGGCAGTGACTGTACCATCGGCATTATAAGTAAAGGTGTAATCGGCGCGGTGTCCGTCAAAATCCACTTGGTCATAGCCGGCAGTGCCGCCATCATAAGTATCATTGCCCTTGTCGCCGTGGAACACATCATCGCCAGCGCCGCCAATAAACTGATTGTTTCCGCTGGTGCCGTTAAGAGAGCCGCCCGCTGTTGTTGCTGTGATTGTGGTCGTCCCGGTCGTGGTTTTTTGAACCGGACCATTGAGCGAATACCACTTGTTTTCGCCGCAGAACCAAACACCATTGATGTTTAGCAGCGTGTCAGTGCCATAAGTGGCGTTGACCACTTTGATGGTTCCATCAGCATTTTTTGTGAAGACGTAGTCGCTTGCCTTACCGTCGTAATCGGCCTGATTATAATCGCCGGGCTGACCTCAAGGAAGTCGCTACCCTTGCCGCAAACCAGAGTTTCATTGCCATCGCCAGCTTGAATGTGGCCGTTGCCGTCCGTGCCGACCAAATAATCGTGGACTGCCGTTCCCATAATATGGTTGCCATCATGGTCGCCATCGACGCTTTCCTTGAACACCACATTATCAAGCAGACCGCCAATCGTATCGGCAACACCATTCACCGACTGGAAGGAAAGAAGGGGCTGTCCTGGATAATCCAAAAATGCGTTATGATATTGGTCATGCGCAAGAGCCGGATCAGCGGATATAAATAGGATCGTTTGATTGAGTATTTTGTTGCGGGAACGACCGCTCGTACGGCTGCAAGTCTTTGCGGTGTTCACCGCAATAGCGCTGCGTTTTATTTCACGCGCCTTCGTCAGATCATTGCGATGGAACTGGAAGCGACAAGTGAGGCGCTGTTTGGCGGCGGGAATGAGGTTGACGAAAGCTATTTCAGGGGAACACGAAAAGGCAAACGAGGCCGTGGCGCGGCGGGTAAAACGCCTGTTTTCTGGCTTTTGAAGCGTGGTGGACGGGTTTATACCAAGATTATCCCTGATGCATCGGGCACAACGCTCCTACC
>JAYVRA010000001.1:0-12786 GCA_043776635.1 Phyllobacteriaceae bacterium | reverse complement strand
TGAACTCAATTCCTGTGCGCATAACCCTGAATCGCACATCCAGCAAAACAAGGGAATCCAAATCTGGACTCCTTCGTTGCGATCAATCCACTAGCATTAGTGCAGATAATTTGCCCTATTTCCATCTTGCGGTACAAAGATTTGCCTAAACAACATCCAATGATGAGCCGAGATAAAGGAAATGCCAACAATCAACGATAGTTTATCTTTGAGAGACCGCGAAGCGAATTCACGAGCGTTGGCGGTATTGAGCCATTTGAAACGTATCGATATTGTCGCGCTGGTCGTTGGTTCTTTGCCAGACGGGCGGTTTACTCTAACCTCTGATGTCGTTATTCAGGTAACGTCATGCCCTGCCAAGCTGAAGTACCGTATTGAGTCTCGCGTAGAGGATATCATGGGCGATATAGCCTTTGATTTAGTTTACCGCGACGGGCTGCCTCGCCATGTGCAGATGAAAATGGATGCTTCAAGCCATGTTACTTCTCGCCAATCGGGTGCTTGATGAACGAAGATTTGTTCATTGATATTTTCAACGAACTTAAGGCTACTCAGGGTGAGGCCCCAAGCTTGTCGATGCATTTAGGGCCGTTAAAGAAAATCCAGCACTACTTTCCGGCAGCCTCGGTTGGGTCACAATCCAAGGAGTCGCGGCAGCGATTGAAAAAACCTACTCAGGGTGCGAACGATCATTGGACTTCATTGCCAAACGATTGGACTTCGATCCCATAACAACAGACTATAGCTGGCACCGCGCTTTGTTGCAGCGTATGTCCTCGCCCTTTGATGAAATCCGTCCTACAGTGCTATCCAAACAGTCATACAATAATTTGGATATGCTCCGGTCATTTTGCCATCCGGCGAGGTCGTCACATAGCAGTATGTTAGACCCGGAGCAGGTTCTGGAAATCGCAATAGAAACGACATAGATACCAACAGATTTAATTGCGGATATGCACCGGTTAGCTAATGCACTTGGAATCAAATAGGCGACTAAATTCGATATCCGGCAATCAATCACCTCCTCGCAGACTCAAGGTTCAACATGTTCCATTCCAACTTCACTCTCCAGCAATTTCATGATGCCGCGTGGGCGCTTATCGAGCAGGGGGTGAAGGACAGGCGCAAGCCTGCCCATACGCCTTCGATTGCGACGCTCGGACGGGATGGACGGCCAAAGTCGCGAATTGCGGTTCTTCGGGCGGGGAATAGTGCCTCGCGCACGATGCGCTTTCACACTGATGTGCGCTCAGCCAAGATTGCGGAATTGAGCCAAAATCCAAGCTTGGAAATGTTGATATACGACGCGCAAGCGCGGGTGCAATTGCGCATTGGCGGCCGTGCTGAGATTTTTCATTATCCTACAACTCAGGCGATTGCCGCTTGGCAAGCCTCACTGCCCATGAGCAAAATTTGTTACGCGGTAATGCCTGCATCCGGCGCGTCGATTGAGGCTGGCGATGGTTTCGCATTGAAGACAGTCGAAACATCTCAGCCTGACGATGGTATCGAAAACTTTTGCGCCGTTGTCGTTCATGTAGAGACGATTGAAATGGTCTACCTGCAGCAGGCCGCCAACCGCCGCGCAAGATTTAGTTATGATGGCGAGGCTATGACTGGCGAGTGGCTGGTGCCTTAACGCAAACCGTGTAGTCGCGTATCGTTCACCATCTTCTTGTATCACCGCCACTTCCGTGTCACAAAGTTCGCGGGGCCGGAAACTTGTAACTTTATCGTCAAAAGGGCGGTCAGGAATGCTTAAAAGACTATTTGGCACTGTCGTCCTTTCACTTTTGTTGATTATGCCTGCGATGGCCGGAAAGCGCGTGGCGCTGGTCATTGGTAATGGCGCTTATACTCATGTCAATGCGCTCACAAACCCTGCAAATGACGCAGCCTTGATGGCGCAGGTGCTAACTGAGGCTGGTTTTGAAGTCACCAGTCTAAAGGATGTGGACCAGCGCACCATGAAGCAGGCCATGGTTGATTTTGGCCGCAAATTGAGGACAGGGGCCGAGGCTAGCGTGTTTTATTATGCAGGGCACGGTGTGGAAGTTGATGGTCTCAATTATCTCGTGCCTGTCGATGCTGATATCACGAACAAGGAAGAAACGGATATCCAAAGCGTCAAGGTCAATGATTTTCTGGCGATGATGGAAAGTTCTGGAACCAAGCTTAACGTCGTCATTTTTGATGCGTGCCGCAACAATCCGTTTCGTTCGCTGCGCGCTACCGGCGGCGGACTTGCGGGCGTTCAAGCACCGCGCGGAACTTATGTTGCCTATGCGACGGCGGCGGGCAAAGTAGCCGCTGATGGCAATGGCATAAACAGCCCGTTCACCACGGCACTGGCTGACAGCATTCGCCAGCCCGGCCTTCGGCTTGAAGATGTGTTTAAGCGCACGCGTGAAAAAGTTCTGGAAGAGACAGACGGCGAGCAATTGCCGTTTGATAGTTCGGCAATAACGGGTGATTTCTATTTTAGCCCTGTCGCCGCTGTCCCGGAGAAAAAAGTCGAGGCTCCCGCCGCAGGTGATCCGGCGCAAACCGCTTTTATTGCTGCAGGTGACAATATCTCAATGTTAAAAGTGGTGGTGCGCCGCTTCCCGGATTCGCTTTGGGCAGATTTTGCCACTGCAAAAATTGATGCCGCAGAAAAGCAAGTTGCCCTCATCGTGCCTAAAGTGCCGGATGTTCCGGAAAAATCAATTGAAGTCGAGCCCGTGACGAAAAAAGTGGATCCACCTGTGGTTCCCGATGCGCCAAAGCTTGATACGACGCCCGCGCCGGATGTGATGCCTCGCACCGTTGCCGATCCTACCCAGTGGCAATTCGTCGATTTTTTGAAAGTGGCAATGGGCACAGGCGATGCTGCCGGCAATGGTCAAACGTCCTCGATATTTAATCTTGATCTTGCTGCACCCGGTAAAAATCCTGGAAATAAAGCTCACACAATGAAACTGAAACAAGAATATTCCAAACCGACATTGGAAGAATTTTTAGCGGATAGACCCGATTTTGCCGGGCTTGGGGTGGTCAAAGCATCGTGCCGGATTGACTATCTTGACCAGTGTTCACGTCTGCCGGATGAGTTAAAAGAGGCTTTGATCAATGGCTATAAGGAGGCTGGTTTTGATATCAATCAGCATGATCCCGACCGGGAAACTTATGTAAATGTAAACCCGATTGATGGCAGTGAACAGTTCCTTTTCTCAACGCAGGCGCAGTTTAAAAATGGAAAGATAACGATCCATCTCGGCTTTGTTGATAAAACGCTTTCTCAAATACACCCGTATGAACTTCCTATCGATGCAAACCTTCTTGGAATTTCTGCTGGCAGCAAAAGCTCCGATGTGACAATCACAGGCGTCGCGATTGCCAGTGAAGATCTATACCTTTCTATTGACGCAGGCGAGCGCTGCACCGACGGTCCGCGCAAATTTGGCTTTATTGCAAAATATTCTCTCGCAGGAAACGGCTATGATTTAAAATGGGTCAGTCGCCAAAATACGTCCGATGCAAACTTTATGGTGATCAATGACAGTGTCTATTCTGTCAATGGCGGCAGCTGCACAGATGACTATATTTATGAGTTGGATAAAATGACTGGAGATATAAAAGGTCGCCAGAAATTACCGAGCGGCGCTGATTATATCAGCACGGACAGCATACGCATTTTGGTCGCAATGTATGACAGTGTTGTAACCTATTTGCTGCCGCAGTGATTGTTTGAATTCTACGACGCGATAACGACACGCTCGAAGCGTCGACCGAGACCCGTGAGCAACTCGTAGCCTATAGTTCCGCCTGCGCGGGCCACATCATCAAGCGCAACGTTAACGCCGAACAGTTCGATAAACTCAGCCTTGTCCAGTCGGGCATCCGGCACATCGGTGACATCAAACATTGTGAAGTCCATAGTGACGCGACCCAAAATGGAGACGTGCTGGCCGCACACGAAGCCCGCGCGGTTTCCATGCGGTTTCCGTACGCTTTCCGTATCGTCTCCGTACCCGTCCCGGGCGTTCGGCGACCCTATCGAACGTTGATATCCGTCAGCATAACCAACCGCGCAAACAGCGATTTTTGTATCGCGCTTCAGCGTCACCGTCGCGCCATAGCTGACAGTTTCGCCAGCCTTGGCATGGCGGATTTGGATGATGCGGGCCTCTGCTTTGACTACAGGCGTCATCGGATTTGGCACATTGTTCAAAGCCTCTCCGCCATAAAGCGCAATGCCGGGGCGGGTAACATCGCCGCCGCAAGCGCCACCTTTTAACAGTGCGGCGGAGTTGGCGTAGCTAGAGTTGATGCCGGAGAATATCAACTTAAGTTCTTGAAATAACGCGGTTTGTCTGGTGTTAAGCAAATGCGCCGGATCATCCGCGCAGGCCGGATGCGTCATGATATGGGCAAGGCCCGAGGCTTGCAGCACATCGGTGTGCATCCCCACCAGCCGTGCCTCGGTCATCGTCAAACCACTGCGGTTCATGCCAGTGTCAACATGCAAACCAAAGGGGCAGGGCTTGGAAATTTTGCGAATATATTGCCCCCAACGGTCTAATTGCTCACCAGAACAGATTAAAGGCATCAAATTATGAGCCAAAAGCGTGGTTTCAGTGCCTTTTGGGGCGCCATAAATCACGAAAATGCGGGCTCCAGGCGCAAGTTTTCGAACCTCAATTCCCTCGTCAATTTGCGCCACATAGAAGGTTTTGCAGCCCTCGGAAAGCAGCGCTTGAACAATAAGGCCCACGCCCAAACCATAGGCATCGGCCTTCACCACGGCTGCGGTTTCCGCAGCGCCGGAGTGCTTTTGCAGAGCATGATAGTTGGCTTTCAGCGCCCCGAGGTCAACTGTTAGCCGCCCGCCGGATGTTTGCGAACCAAATATTTCAGTGGGACCGCTCACTATTCCAACCGCTCCGGCATGTATTGGTCTTCTGCCAAATCAGTAAAGCGGGTGAATTCCGCTTGGAACGCGAGTTGCGCTGTGCCGGTCGGGCCGTGACGTTGCTTGGCTATTATGACTTCGGCCTTACCACGAACCATATTGAGGTCCGTTTCCCATTTGAAATACTCTTCAGTGCCGGGCTTCGGCTCTTTGTTTTTTAAATAATACTCTTCACGGTACACAAACAACACCACGTCCGCATCCTGCTCAATCGAGCCGGATTCGCGCAAATCTGACAATTGTGGTCGCTTGTCGTCCCGGCTTTCAACGGCGCGTGAGAGCTGCGAAAGCGCGATAATAGGCACGTTCAGCTCCTTGCCCAGTGCCTTCAAACCGGTGGTGATTTCCGTCACTTCCTGAACGCGGTTATCGGACTTTTTAGACGAGCCTTGCATCAGCTGAATATAGTCAATCACCAGAACATCCAAGCCCCGCTGCCGCTTCAAGCGCCGCGCCCGTGCAGCCAATTGGGCGATTGAAATACCGCCGGTTTGGTCAATAAATAGCGGGATTTTTTGCATCATTTGCGCACAAGCCACCAGCTTGCCAAAGTCCGCCTCGTTGATTTCACCGCGCCGGATTTTCGAGGATGAAATCTCGGTTTGCTCGGAAATAATACGGGTTGCCAGCTGTTCGGATGACATTTCCAGCGAAAAGAAGCCCACAACTCCGCCATTAGCAGCTTTCATCGATCCATCGGCTTGTTGGGCGGGCTCATAACAAGAGGCGATATTGAAGGCGATATTTGTGGCCAGCGAGGTTTTGCCCATACCCGGACGCCCCGCCAGCACGATCAAATCGGAGGATTGCAAGCCGCCCATCATGGCATCCAAACGCTGGATTCCGGAGGACACGCCGGACAAATGCCCGTCGCGCATGAAGGCGGCGTTGGCCATGTCGACTGCATTTTTCACGGCGTCGTTGAAGCTCTGGAATCCGCCATCATAACGCCCGGTCTCGGCCAGCTCGAATAAGCGCCGCTCTGCATCTTCAATCTGGCTGCGCGGGATCATATCCACCGGCGCATCATAGGCAATGTTGACCATATCCTCGCCAATTGTAATCAGCGCACGGCGGATTGCCAAATCGTGGATAGCGTGGCCATAGTCCTCTGCGTTGATAACATTGACGGCCTCAGCCGCCAGACGAGCCAGATATTGCGCAACGGTCATATCGCCAACGCGGTCTTCGGCGGGCAGGAAGTTTTTCAGCGTCACAGGATTGGCGTGCTTATTCAGCCGGATGAATTCGCCGATCACTTCGTATATTTTGCGATGCAGCGGCTCATAAAAATGCGGGGCTTTTAGAAAGTCAGAAACGCGATAATAGGCATCATTATTGACGAGGATAGCGCCCATAAGTGCTTGTTCCGCCTCAACATTATGCGGCGCACTACGGTAGAGCGGGTCGGCGATATTAGTATGTAATTTTACGACCGCATCAGCCATGGGGCAATTTTCTCTTTGAAATATTTTGTAGTTTTACATGTAGCGATTCTGCGCTTCGAAGCTAACAAGCGCTTAGTCTATCACCGTTATCCACAGGCTCAAAGCAAAACGCCCGGCGTGAACCGGGCGTCCTATCATTTGGCAAAAGCCTAAGACTACATTTCGTCGTGATCGCCGAAATGGTCCATGCCGCTTGGCACCACCTTGTCTTCGTCCGGACCGTAAATCGCATCCGCTGTATCCAGCTTTTCGCCTGCCGTTTGGCGGGCAGCTTCGTCATTGGTACGGGCAATGTTGACCGTTACCGTTGCGCGAACATCGCCATGCAGATGGATGGAGATGGAGTGAATACCGATAGTCTTGATCGGAACATTGAGCTCGATCTGGTTCTTGTTGATGGCAAAGCCGTCAGCAATGATGAGCTCGGCGATATCGCGGGATGATACTGAACCGTAAAGTTGGCCTGTTTCACCAGCGGAGCGCACGGCAATGAATGCCTTGCCATCAAGACCGGCCGCGATTTCTTCAGCCGAGTTCTTGCGGGTTTCGTGACGCGCTTCAAGTTCAACGCGCTGTGCTTCAAAGCGAACCTTGTTGGCAGCATTGGCGCGTAGTGCCTTGCCTTGTGGTAGCAGGAAGTTACGGCCGTAGCCGTCTTTTACTTTAACAACATCGCCCATTTGGCCAAGACGGCCGATACGCTCGAGTAGAATGACTTGCATGAGATTATCCTTTCGTAAAGTCAGTGTCGATTTAATTTAGCCGCTTTTGGCGGTATTTTTGGAGGCCGCAAACAGCCCCGCAAAGAGGAAAAACAGGGCCGGAAAGCCGATAGTAAGCACTGTGAAATAGCCCATGGATAGAGCTGCTGTGCGCCAAGACTTGCCGCGTGTCACGGCATGGAATTTCGCAAAGCCGGTAATCGTAAATCCCATCGCCAGTGCTCCGGCAAAGCATAACGAGATAAGTGCGGGGCCACCGGACAGAAACGAGCCTGTTACAGCAAGCGTGAACAAAGGCAGCGCTAGCCATGGCATTAAAAGCGAAGTAGGAAAATCATCCGTTGGACGCTGCAACAGGCCGGAGCGACGGGCAATGTGCAAAGCGCCCCAGAAATTCAGCACCAAAATCAATGTCCAACTGGCAGGCTGCAAGAAGGGAATGACTCTCACAATCAAATTGGCAAGCGCGATTGTTGAGGCGGGATTAAGCGCAAATTGCGGGTCTGCCTCGGCCAATGTTTTTACCATTTCAACACCCAGCGTGCGGGCATAGTCTTCATTGAAGCCTATAAGAAAGCCGACAACAACGAAGCCTGCTGCGACGCAGACGGTGAGTGTCAACAAAATCGATGACAATGGATACCATTCCTCACGGCCATCATCGTCACGCGCCATGCCAGCCAAATAGGTGGCCATTGCGGATGGAAATGCGGTGGTGGCCGCAATTATCAAAGAAGGGCTCAACCCCGCATATTGCCAGATGCTCAGCCCGCAAATGGCAACGCTGGCAAAGCCCGCGACAGGACCCCAGCTTAAGGCGGCGATCATAATCGGCATTGGAGATAAAATAAATAAAGCGATTGAAAGCCCATTTTGTGCGACCGAACCCACGGATAGAAGCGCGGCGGCGAGGCCTGCGGCAGCTCCTACAAATACGGGTGTCAAATTACGGTTCATCACTGGTCTCGCTGTCCTGCATGATTGCAGTTAGAGCCATTTATCGGCCCAACCCGGATTTTTGCTATGACCAAATGCGTCCGCCGCAGTTGGAAAGTGCACTCATGTAGAGGTAGGCGAGGGTGGCTGCCCACCCCCGCCATCATTTTTTATCCGATAACGTATGGCAACAAAGCCAAGAAACGGGCGCGCTTGATGGCATTTGCCAATACACGTTGCTTCTTTTGGCTTACCGCTGTGATACGGGAAGGAACGATTTTGCCGCGCTCAGAAATATAACGCTGCAATAAACGGATGTCCTTGTAGTCGATCTTTGGCGAGTTCTGGCCGGAAAACGGGCAGGTCTTGCGACGACGGGAGAAAGGACGGCGTGTCGGGATCTGATTGATATCAACCATGATTATGCTCCTGCGCTTTCAGAATCTTCATCACGGGGACGACGGGGACCACGATCCGGACGATCACCTGACGGGCGTTCACGACGCGGACGATCAAAACGATCACCACCGCGTTCGCCGCGATCTTCGTCACGGTCGCGCTTTGCAAGCATCGCGGACGGGCCGGTTTCGTGTGCGTCAACCTTAATGGTAAAAACGCGAAGAATGTCTTCGCTGATGCCCATCTGACGTTCCATTTCAGCAACAGCCGCAGCTGGCGCCGTGATGTCCATCAAAACATAATAGCACTTGCGGTTCTTCTTCACGCGGTACGTAACAGTCCGCAAACCCCAATGCTCAATGCGTCCAACGGAACCGCCATTGGCTTCCAGCACGCCCTTGAATGTCTCAACGAGACCTTCCAAATGAGCCTGCGAAATGTCCTGACGGGCCATGAACACGTGTTCGTATAATGCCATGTGTCTATGCCTTTCTCTTACATTGTTCACGTCATTCAAAGCCAGTGGCTAAGCCTCTGCGAGCCAATCAAACCCGTAGACGGGCAAAAAGAAAGGACGCTTGGACGGATCGAGAGCGGAGACACGGGAGGCTGGCACAACTAGCGCCTGACGGTCTTGTGACCGGCCCTCCGTTCAGCCCCCAACTGGGTTTCGAACCGTGAACATGGCGTGACTACTGTGTTTTAGTGTGACTGGCAAGGCTTGGCCGAAATATTTCAAGTCAGATGAGACAAAATCCTACACTGCGCAATTTCCTGAGATACCTAATCATTCTACCATTGAAGTGCATAGTACCTTGCCATAAATCATTTTTATGGCGCTAAATTTATTGAAATTATGTGTGGGATGCGAGAGCATTGAGGATCTGGAGCAATGGATCACCCATTCGCTCGCCTTAAAAAAAGCCGCAGGGCTGGCGCAAGAACAATATCACACAACACGAATGGTCCCCAAGCGGGGCGAAGAGTTGCTCGATGGCGGGTCGCTTTATTGGGTCATAAAAGGCAATGTGCAAGCGCGGCAAAAGCTGATTGGCCTTCGCCCCGTAACCGGAACTGATGGCATTGGTCGTGTCCAGCTATTGCTTCATCCAAAAATCGTACCTACGAATTGGCAGCCTCGCCGGCCCTTTCAAGGCTGGCGCTATTTAAAGCCTGAGGATGCGCCGGGCGATTTGAAAGCTGGCGGCCAAGGCGTACAGGAAATGCCCCGTGCGCTGCGTGAGGAGCTGGCAAGTCTTGGTCTGCTGTAAGTCTTGGTCTGCTGTATCATTTACCAGTTTACTATTTTGTGATTGCGTTCCCATGCAATCATGTCGCTCTTTGTTGTTTTTATTCCATACCTTGCCTTGAGGGTGAGGTCAGTAAACGTGTGCATGAGTAATGGTAGCGATGAGTTTGACCTTGCGCCTCGCATGGCGCATGTCATAGTTTGTGGTAACGAAAAGGGTGGAAGCGGTAAATCCACGCTCTCAATTCATTTGGCAGACGCGCTTATGCAGGCCGGCCACAAGGTCGCGACAATTGATTTGGACACCCGCCAGCTTTCACTGACACGTTATGTTGAAAATCGCCGTCGCTGGTCAAAGAAAAAAGGCATTGCTCTCGAGCTCCCGACACATTTCACCGTAGATCGCATCGAAGGCGAATTGGTAACCTCGATCCAAGATGCCGAGTCCCGTGAACTTTCCGATCGTACTGCAGATATTGAGAGTAATCACGATTTTATCGTCATTGATACGCCAGGCTCCAACACTTATTTACAGCGCTTGGCACACATGATGGCCGGTACGCTTGTAACGCCCATCCTTGTAACGCCCATCAATGACTCATTTGTGGATTTTGATGTGCTTGCCCGCATTGATTCTGACACAAACCAAATCACCGGAATATCCCAATATGCCCGCGCCGTGCGCGATGCGTGCCGCGAGCGCCGCCGCGCTGATAGCGGCATAATTGATTGGGTCGTGGTGTGTAATCGTCTTGCCAATATCCAGTCCCGCAACGAGCAACGCATTGAATCCTGCGTCAATCAACTCTCAACGCAACTCGGGTTTCGCGTAGCCGATGGCGTGACCGAGCGTGTGGTGTTTCGTGAGTTCTTTCCAATAGGGCTGACCGCACTGGATGAATTTGACGAGCCTGTACCAGGCATGAAGCCAACGCTGTCACATTTGGCTGCGCGGCAGGAAATTCGCAAACTTGTTTCGATTCCCCAACAGCCAACACGCGATGCAAATCGAAAGCGTGCTGACCGGCGTAAAATGTGGCCCGGCGCATCGTCACGCAAAATTGCGCTGCCTGATATCTTTGTAAATTAGGCTGGCCGCTTATAGTTTAGTTTCACTGCCGAACTGCCGGTGGGCGTCGTGACAGCCAACTTAACTCTGACAAACGGCATCGAGCTGCGCCAAGCGCGAGCGCTATGGCTGAGTAGTAAGCCAACCAGATCCCGCGTTTTGAGCCTCGGTTTTTTGCGTGTATCAGAAAGGCGCATTGCCGCACTTCTTAGCGCTGACAGTGACGTTGACACAGGTACGGCGCCTGCCATGGGCACGCTATTCGTCTGTTCATCTGGTTCAATACGCATGTGAATAACCCTATACTCAATACAATTGGGTGTACTTTTGATCTCTATTCGAGCAGAATAATTTGTAGTCAAAACGGACTAGTTGTTGAGGGCAAAACAGCCGATATTGCTTTTCTTCAGCGCAGAACAAGCGTTCCATGCTGCAATTTTGGTGTCAAAGCCGCGAAAACGTGCACGGAACAGTGTGGCTTCGCCTTTTTGAACTTCCTGTGTGAACGGAGAAGCGTAGGCCAACGCTTTGCCCCCCTTTGCTTTAGCGCTGTTCAATATTTTAATTGCACCAGCTTCGCTGTCCGCGGCGGCAATTTGAATGACCCAAACGCCTTGACCCGTTGGTTCTGGTTCCGCAGGAGCAGAGGCCGTAGTTAGGGGGTCGACGCCTGCATTTTCCGAGCCGTCTTCCTCCGCTGCCAATGGAATCACCAATTGTTTGGGTTTTTTGGTAGGGGTAGCGGCAACAAGCAGCGGATCAATATCTTTTGCGCCAGCGTCCGGTTCAGCGTAGGCGGTTGGTGCTGCTGCCTCCGTGTCTGCTACAACCGGTTGCTTACCTTTGAATATTTTGGCTAGCGCAACCATTGGTCCACCGCTGCGCCCGGATGCTTTTGGCAGATATTGCGCAATCAAATCAGTTACTTGGCGATCACGGCTACCTCCAGATGTGCCGCCCATAACCACAGTGATAAGCTTCTTGCCGTCCAACGACACGGATGAAACCAGATTGTAACCTGACTTAGCGGTATAGCCGGTTTTGATGCCATCGACGCCTGCAACGCGGCCCAGCAGCTTGTTATGATTAGGCAGACGGCTGCGGCCATATTGGAAGCTGCGGGTGGAGAAATAGCCATAATATTTCGGGAAGTGTTCGCGTAGCGCCATGCCAAGAATAGCCATATCATGGGCTGTCGTCACTTGTCCCGGATTTGGCAGACCGGACGCGTTGCGGAATGTCGTGTTGCTCATACCAAGTTGATGCGCTTTGGCGGTCATCAACTGCGCAAAGCGATCTTCCGAACCACCGAGAAATTCGCCTGTCGCGCAAGCTGCATCATTGGCTGACTTGGTAACAAGACCAAGAATCGCAGTCTCAATGGTAATCGAACTGCCCGCTGGCGCTCCAAGTTTGGTGGGGGCCATTGATGCTGCACGCCGTGTAATTGGAACAAGCGTGGACTTATCAATTTTGCCTGAAGTTAGTGCTTCAAATACCAAGTAAAGCGTCATCATTTTTGTTAGTGAGGCCGGATAACGCAGTGAATCGCCAGCTTGCGAATACAGTGTTTTGCCGGTGTTAGCGTCGATAACAATGGCTGCAAATTTGGGATTTGAGGCTTTTGCATGCGCACTAAAGACCATGCCGCCGGCAAGGCCTGCTGCCACACATGTTGTCAAAACGGCGCGGGCGAACGCGGAAACGCTTTTTACGATGTTACGCACTGGAACTCTCTCACACTAGGCTGACACACTTTACGCAGAGCGGCGAACAGCACGCTTGCGTAAAACTCTATGCAAACGTCGTTACCAAAGTGTTATTTCGTCCGCTAAAATTTGTATCTTTTTGCGCTGCGCACAAAATAAATGGATTTTGCCATCCTCGGAAAAATCAATGTTGCGTGAAAAGCTGTCGAGAACAAATAGAATTGTCCGGTTTATGTACCACATGAATTGTCCGCTTCTGTTGTGACCGGCAGACCGGCCCGCAAGGAGCCGTAGGCGACT